>DATGHY010000079.1:0-9628 GCA_035307625.1 Actinomycetota bacterium | reverse complement strand
CGACTTCGATCCGTCCCGCCAACATCGCCTTCACCGGGTTCATGTCTCCGGCGGCGACGCGGACGAAGTCGGCGAGCCCGATCCGAACAGACACAGCCGGCGCCGAAGCCTTGCCCCTGCGCGCACTCGCCTTATCGCCCGTGATCGTGACGATCCAGTGATCCGGTTCTCGTATGCAACCCGAGGGATCGGGCCCGCTCGTGAGCTCGTACGCGATCTGCCCCTGGAATCCGTATGCCTTCTCTGGGACGAACGTCAACGCCGTTGCCGTAAACAGCGCGCGCTGCACGGGCCGCGATTGGAACCGCTCTTCGATCTCTTGATCGGTAGCGTCGGCAACCATCTTCGATAGCTGTTTCAGGCCGCGACGGCGGAGCGCCGATTTGATCTTCCCCGGTTGATGCGCGCGCGCGGGGTCGACGGCGCCTCGCGCATCATCGAACAACACGGACTCGAGCTCTTCGCGGATACCTCGCTCTTCCGCGAGGTCGAAGAACAGACGTGCGAGCGGCCGGTCGAGCGGGCTCCGCAGCCCCATCTCTTCCGCCGACGCGCGGGCGTCGTCGAGCAGCGAGTAGGCGCGCTCGACATCGCCGGTATCACGTCGCAGCAGCAGAGAGACCGCGAGTGCGAACTGCGACATGACGTACCAAGGCCTGTCCCGCATGACCGCGCTGTGCTCGACCGCGTCTTCGAGGTGCCCAAACGCTTCGGGGAGCCGTCGCAAGACTGCTGAGAGCAATCCGAGGTGGAAGGACACCGGCCCGAGAGACCCGAGTGCCGGCGGGATCCAGACGTAACGTCCGTCGAAGGGCGCCATCACGCCGTACAGGTCGGCGGCGGCCTTCGCATCTTGCAGGTACGTGCACACGAGTGAAAGTGATGCCAGCGCGTTCATCGCGAACGCGTCGTGGCTCACGGCGAGGAATCCATCCGCGGCAAGCGGATCGAATGCCTTGCGCGCCTCCTCACGACGGTCCGCTTCGGAGAAGTGGTGTGCGAGGGCTGCTCGCCAGACGGGCAGCGACGGATATTCGTCTTCGAACCCCTTCATCGACGCTTCGAACTCGCCGCCGCGGCCCTGCAGCATGCGGAGAGTCAGTACTTGTCCGCCGAAGAAGAGCAGCGCGTTGCTGCGGTCGTCGCCACGCTTTCCGAGGTCGAGCGCGCGCTTCGCGTATAGGTCGACGTCGTCGAACCGGCCGTCGAGCATGCTTTGCGCAGCGCGCAGCACGTCCGCATACCAGAGGTGGTGGACCTGACGCAGATCGGGCGCGTGACGAAGGTACTCCTCGACTTCTGCATCGAACGCGTCACGATCACCACGCTCAGCGTGCACGATCACGCGGAATGCGCGCGCCCGCAACGCCAGGTCGCCATCGCCCGCTTGTTGCGCCAGCGGAAGCGCTTCGTCGACGAGCGCCTTGCGCTCGTCGAGCGTGCTGAGGCCGACGCGCACGGAGAAATGCCCGATCAACGCGGACGCGAGCTCCCCGGGATTCCCGAGCCTGCGCGCTATCGCAACAGCCTCGTTGCTGAGCACAACGGCGCGGTCGCGCTTCGGCGACCAGAACAGCTCCTGCGCCTCGCGCGTCATCAAGCGCGCGCGCAGCCCGCTGTCGCTCCGTGGCAGCGCTTCGCGCGCTTCGTCGAGCAGT
The DNA here is from genome assembly GCA_035307625.1 of Actinomycetota bacterium. Taxonomy (GTDB): domain Bacteria; phylum Actinomycetota; class AC-67; order AC-67; family AC-67; genus AC-67. Next base: position 7,970 of record DATGHY010000079.1, on the reverse strand, counting down.
CGCACGAGCTCTTCGTCCGAGCGGCCTTCTCCGAACCACATAGCGCCGAAGCCGACGGCGCCGTATCCAAGCGCCGCGACGGCAAGCCGCTCGCCGGACCCGATCTGCCTCGCCAGCGCCGCGGCCGCGTGGAAGGACGCGCGCGCCTCGTTCGTTTCGCCGGCTCGCCGCTCCGATTCGGCCAGCGCGACCAACAGGTCGCAGCGACGCCCGGCGTGAGACGGCTTCGTCTCGTCCAGCAAGCCGAGGCCGCGCTTGAAGAAGCTTGCGGAGTCTTCGAACGCGAACCGCGACAGCGTGAACATCCCGGCTTTCATCGCATAGTCGATGGTGCGGTCGAGATCGGCCGCCCCTGCACTCAGCAAGAGGTGGTCGGCGATCTCGGTGACGTGCGACTCGGGATCGTCGCGGTGCATCTGCTCGATCACATCGCCGATCGTGCTGTGCAGCCGAACCTTCGTCCCGCCTGGGATCCGCGAGTACAAGGTCTCGCGCGTCAGCGCGTGCTCGAATCGGTAGGCAGGCTCACGACCTGGAACCTCCGCGATGATCTGCGCCGCCGTCGCCTCGTCGAGCGCCTCGAGCAGACCGTCCGTCGGCAACGCCGACACGCGTCGCATCGTTCGCAAGTCGAACTCGCGACCGATCACGGATCCGACCGACAGCACTTCGTTCGCATGCTCGCCGAGCGACGCGAGCCGTCGCTCGATCGTCCGTCGCACGCCGTCGGGAACACCCGCTTCATCGAGGCCGACGGTCGACGTCACACGGCCGGCGTGCTCACGCAAGGCACCCGTCGCCAGCAGATGCCGTAACACCTCGCGGATGAAGAAGGGGTTGCCGTGCGTGTCGCGCGCGATGCTGCGAACGAGCTCTGCCGACGGATCGCTCCCCGCCCACTCGTGGACGAGGGTACGAACGTCTGGCTCGCTCAACCCATCGATGCGGATCCCGGTGAACCCGCGCGCCCGCTGTAGGTCGGGCAGCGTGCGAGCGAGCGGCGTTCCCGCCTGCACGTCGGACGGACGGTACGTGGCCACGATCGTCAGCCGGCCGCGCTCGTCGGCGCGCGCAAGGTACTTCAGCAGCAGCAGGCTCTGCTTGTCGGCCCACTGCAGGTCGTCCAACAGCAGGACGACCGGCGTGCGCACCGAAACCAGGTCGAGCAGCCTGCGCACCCCGTCGAAAAGCCGGAAGCGGCCCGTGTCCACATCTTCGACCGGCGACTCCGCCGACGGTTGGATCGCGCGCGCAAGCTCCGGCACGAAGGGCGCCAGCTCCGCCGCCGACGGATCGGATCTGATCTGCTCCCACAGCGTGTCGTCGGCTAGGTTCGCGAACAGGTGCGACAACGACTCCGAGAACGGTTGCAACGGGACGAGGCTCTCTTCCGCGAAATGCCCGTACAGGACGAGCACCCCCCGAGCCGCCGCCGCACGCGCGAATTCCGCACACAGCCGGGTCTTGCCGACCCCAGGCTCGCCGGCGATCAACACGAGATCGCGATGCGGGTCGGCATCCGCGGCGACGAGCGTCAGCCGGTCGACCTCTCCTGCCCGGCCGAGGAACGCGCCGGCCAACGACGCACCGAGCACGTCCGCGATCGGCACGCCGGCCGTCGACGGGAGCGCCGATCCAGCATCGGCCTTCGTCGCCGGGCGACCGCCGATCAGCTCATAAGCGTCGGTCTGCCAGGCGAGCTCGAAGACGCGCACAGGGTCGGCGACGCCTTTCAGCGAAAGCACGCCGAGATCGCGCGCGACGTGCTTCGTCGTGCGACCAGCACCGTGCGCGCGCTCCGAAACGAGGATCTGTCCGCCTTGCGCGCGGTCGCACAGCCGCTTTGCGAGCACGACGGCCATCCCGAAGTAGTCGCCTTCTTCGCGGATGACCTCGCCGGTGTTGATGCCGATGCGTACCCCAAGCGGCGCGCTACCCGTGCGGTTACGCAGCTCGAGCCCACGCTGGATCGACGCGGCGCAGTTGAAGGCAGCCTCGGTTGTTTCGAAAGCGACCATCATGCCGTCGCCGAGCGTCTTCACTTCTTGGCCGTGGTTCTCGGCAACGGCCTCCCGCAGCACGCGGAAGTAGGTGCGAAACAGCTCGCCGGCGCCTTCGTCGCCGAGGCGTTGGAACAACTCGGTCGAGCCGACCAAGTCGGTGAACAGCAGCGTGAGAAGCGCTCTGTTCATCACTCGCCGTTCAGAGGCTGCGACGTTCACGTGCTCCCCCGCTATCGGCCTCGTTCCAGGCCGTGTTTGCGTCAGGCGGTTGCGTCACCCGCGTCCATCTGCTTCTCGTCCTGAGCGGCGCGCAACCGCCCGGCGAGCGTTTTCAAGATCTTCCGGCTAACCGGCGGGAACCCGTCGAGCATGCTGAAGAACTCGCGTGGGTCGAAGACGTACAAGGTCATCGGGCTGCTCGCGATGACCGTCGCCGACCGCGGCTTGCCGTCTACCAGCGCCATCTCGCCGAAGAAGTCCCCGCGTTGCAGAGACGCGATCTCTTGCTCGTCGTGTAGCACGATCGCCGACCCGTCGACGATGATGTAGAACTCGCGACCGATGTCTCCCTCTCGGGCGAGAACCTGCCGGGCCTTCGCGTGCACTTCGGTCCCCAGCCGGCTCAGACGGCGGAGCAGCTTGTCGTCACACCCTGCGAACACCTCGAGGGCCCGAAGCGATTCGACCGGAACTATGTACGAGAACAACGTGGCCTCCACTCAGGACGCGATCCCTCACACTGCATTCTTGGCGAGCAGCCCTACACAGCGCTTTCACATTGCTAACGGCCCATCTTCGCTGGTCGGATGGGTTTTGGCTCAGGATCCTGCCGATGCGCGCGCGTCGATGCGGGCCCTGAGGGAAACGGCCCGCTCCTCGAAGACCGGCGTCCGCAGGCGGCGCGCCGCGTCGATGACCTCGTCGAGAAGGACTCCAGCCTTCTCGTCGTCCCCGGGAGCCCGGCGGAGGTAAAGCATCTGTGCGTACTCACGCTTGGCGAGCAGGTGCAGGGACGCCGTCTGCTGCGCACCGGTCTGCTCGATCGCTTGGAGACAGAAGCGCTCCGCGTCGTCGAAGCGGCCGAGCACCGCGGCCAGCATCGCCAGTGCGGTCGCTACAGGCCCAAAACACGTTGAGATCGACGAGCACGCCCATCGGTCGGCGAAGGGGAGCAGCCGTTCGTACAACGCGCGCGCTTTCGCCTTGTCGTTGACGCCGGCACAACCAAGGCCGACGGCCCACATCGACATCAGCCAATTGCCGTCTCGAGGGATGACGGCGAAATCGTCGACGGCGAGCGCGTCGATCGCTTCTCGCGCGGCCTCAAGCCGGCCCTCCCGGACCGCGAACATCGCGAGCGTGCAACGGATCACCGGGTGGTGCGGATTTTCGTCTGCAAGCGCCCGCAGGACGTCGATCATCTCGGGCATGTGCGATCGCGATACTCGCTGCGTGACCGCTTGACCGCCAAGGATCATCATGATCGTGTAGGGGTCGAGCTGCAGGCTTTCGGCTTGCTCCATCGCTTCCGACACGAGAACGTCGCTTTCTTCGTATCGGCCCGAGAGCGACGCGCGCATGCTGCGGTACGCGGTGACCCACGGGAGGAAACCGGGCATGCGCAGCTCTTGCGCGAGCTGTTGCGCCGATTCGATCGCGCGATCGGCCGCCCGCAGATCGCCGCTCTCCACGAACGTGATCTGGCGGAGGAACTGCGATAGGAACTCGACCTCCTTATTGCCGAGCTCACGCGCAAGCTCCACGACGCGCTCGATGTCTTTCCGCCGTTGTTCGAGCGGCCTGTCGGGCCCCAGGGTCGCCCATTCGCGACCGTGGAGCGCGATCAGCAGCGACATCTGGTCGCCGATCCTGTCGGCGATCTCGACGGCCTCATCCGTCAGTTGCTTCCGCCGTTCGACGTGCGGCGTGAAGTACATCTCCGTCGCAAGCCTCGTCAGCAGACGGACGCGTAGCGGATCGTCCCCGTACAGCGCGCGCAAAGCTTCTTCGAGGTACCCGATAAGCGTTTCGTTCGCGCGCACCGTCTGTCCGTAGCCACCGAATCCGGTCCCGAATCCGAGCGCTGCGCGCGCGAGGAGGACTTCGTCTCCGAGCTTCCTCGCAAGACCCATGGCCTGCTCGAAGGTCGCGCGCGCCGGAAGATGGTCGCCCGTTCGCCACTGCGCTTCGCCGATCGCGATGATGACTTCGCAGCGCGTGCGTTCGTTCGTGCTCTCGGTCTCTTCGAGGATCTCAAGAGCGTGCCGGTAGTACTGCTCGGACTCCTCGTACGCGAGCTTGCGCATCGCTTGCTCGCCGGCGCGCATCGCATACTCCACCGCCTTCTCGGCTCCGCCGCCGGGGGCCGCGAGGTAGAAGTGGTGCGCGAGCTCCGCGAGATGCGATTCGAGATCGAGGGAATAGAGCTGTTCGATCACCTCACCGATTCGCCGATGGAGGCGGACGAGACGGATCGAAAGGAACCGTTCATAGAGCGCTTGCCGAAGAAGTGCGTGCCGGAATGTGTAGCGCGCGTAGCCGCCCTGGACCTCCGCAACGATGCCGGCTGCGGTCGCTTCCTCGAGCGCATCGATCACGTCGTCTGCTGGGATCTCGGCCAAGCGCTCCAGGACCGACGCGCTGAACTCCGCACCGACCGCGGCGGCGAGCCCGAGGATCCGCTTTGTGATGTCCGACAAGCGCCCGAGCCGCCGTTCGACCGCCTCTTTCACGCTCTCCGGCAGACCGACTTCCTCGACGAACGAGAGCGAGTGCCACGGGATCCTTCCCGCGGAGTCGACCTCTTCGAGGTGGCGAAGGATCTCCTCGATGAAGAATGGGTTGCCCGACGTCTTCGCGCGCAGCGCTTCGACGAAACCGGGAACCGGCACGTCGTCGTCGTCGGCGCCGAACCGACGGCAGAGATCGCCGACTTCGGGGAACGACATCCCTTCGAGCCGAACCCGGTCGCCAAGCCGGTCATGCCGAAGGTTGGCGAGCAGATCTGCGAGAGGATCATGGGGCGAGACCGCTGCGTCTCGGTACGTGCACACAGCGAAGAGCGATCCCTCGCCCTCCGGCTTCAGCAGGTGACGGAGCAGCTGCGTGCTCGCCCGGTCGGCCCATTGAAGGTCGTCGATCACCAGCACGACGGGACCGGTCGAGGCAACCTCCATCAACAGCGACGAGACGGCCTCGTACAAGCGATACCGCCGGCTCTCATCTTCGCCTTCGGAGGACGGCAAGTCGGGCATCCGCTCCCGTAACTCGGGTATCAGCCTGACGAGCTCGGAACCGCGACGTCCGCCGATCGTCTCGTCGAGCACCTCGTCGGGCAGGTTCATGACGAGATGCCGGAGGGCTTCGACGAACGGCTGATACGGGACGATCGCTTCCTCATCGCACCGGCCGAACAACACAGTCGCAGACTCGGCATGCGCGACACGTGCGACCTGCAACGCGAGACGCGTCTTGCCGATACCGGCTTCTCCGGCGATCAGCGCAAGCCGACGCTCCCCCGCGCGCACATCCCGCCAAAGATGGGTTAGCCAGTCGAGCTCGGCCTGCCGCCCGACGAACGCGGGCGGAGTCGCACCCGTGAACGCCGGCGGGAGCGGGAGAGCGGTCGCCGCACGAAGGTCGGCGGAGCGCGGAGCGAAATCGAGCGTCGGATCTTGTCTCAAGATCGCCTCGTGCAGCTGACGGACCGCAGCACTCGGATCGATGCCGAGCTCGTCGGCGAGAAGGGTGCGCAAGCGATGGAACGCACCCAGCGCGTCGGCTTGGCGATCCGATCGGTAAAGGGCAAGCATGGCCGCCGACCAGAGACGCTCGCGGTACGGATGCTCGACCAGCAATGCTTCGAGCTTGCTGACGATCTCCTTGTGACGGCCGCACGCGAGCTCAGCTTGGATCTGAGATTCGATGGCGGTGATCCGCGCTTCCTCGAGACGCATGACTTCTGGGGAGCTCGGGAGCCCTGCGTCCGACAGAACCGGCCCGCGCCACAAGGACAAGGCTTCGGCAAAGATCTCCACGGCGCGCGCCGGATCGCCCCGTGCCGCCGACTTGGAGGCCTCCACCACGAGCCGGTCGAAAATGCCGACATCGACATCTTCGGGGTCGACATCGAGGACGTATCCGGGGCGACGGTTCACGAGGGGAACAGTTCCATTCGCGCTTTGCAGCGTCTTGCGCAGCCGGGAAACCTGAACCTGCAGGCTGCTCGACGAGGACGCAGTTTCGCCCCACAAGCGGGTCGCGAGCTCATCCGCCGGGACAACCTTGCCCGCGTTCAACAGCAGGATGCCGAGGAGGGCGCGCGCCTTCTGGCCGACCAAAGCGATCGGCCGGCCCTCGTCGTTCACGACTTCAACGGACCCGAGAATCCGAAAGCGCACGGCGATCCCCCATCAGCCTTCGTCGGCCTCCGTCATGTTCCGTGCAGCCGGGCGCCACTGCAATAGGGGCAAAGCGTCTTTTAGTGGGCTGCAAGCCGAACGCAAGGTGTGTGCGTCATCGTTCGTCTGGAACCCGATGAAGGGGACCAGGGTGCTCAAGAATGGGGTACACATGGAATCGCTCTCCGGTTTGCTGATCTTCGCCGACTGCGGCGAAAAGCTCCTGAAGAGGCTCGGGCGTCTCGGTACCGAGGTGCACGCGAAGGCTCGCCAAGTGCTCGCTCGTGAAGGCGAGCCGGGCAGGGAGTTCTACGTCATCTCGGAGGGCCTCGCCGACGTCTACATCGGGGCGAAGAAGGTCACGACCCTCGAACGCGGCGATTTCTTCGGCGAGATGTCGCTCGTCGACGGCAAGCCCCGTTCGGCAAGCGTCGTCGCCACGACTCCTATCACGCTTTACGTGTTCGATCCGCGGGAGTTCTTCACGCTGCTGAACGACTTCCCGCCGGTGAGTCGCAAGATCCTCGAGGGACTTGCGACGCGCATCCGGCATGCGGACGACGCGATCTTGCACGAGGAAACGAGCGAGGAAGAACGCCTCACGATCGTCTCGTAACGAAGGCAGAGTTTCTGCGCACGAGCGAGCACGGGACGGCGCCGCCGAGGGGGGCCGGGGGGACAATGTGGCTGATCAGCTTCAGAGATCTCCATTGGCGGCGGCGCCGTTTCGCGATCGCAGTCCTCGGAACGTCACTCGTCTTCTCGATGACGGTGTTTGATGTCGGGCCTCAGCTCGACGTTTCGATCGGAAGCACACCGAACGCTCGACGCGATCGGCGCCGACGCGTGGGTCCTGCCCACCGGTGCGCCGGGACCATTCACCACGCTGTCGACGATCCCGGCAACTGCCCTGAACGACATCGCGCGGCGCCCCGGTGTTGTGCGCGCGGACGCGATGATCATCGTCCATCAGGTCGTGCGCGCGGACGCAGTGCGCGACGTGAACTTGATCGGCTTCACCGGCGGCGGTCTGGGGGCGCCGCCGGTGACCGAAGGCAGGAACGTCGCGCGCGCCGGTGAGGCGGTCGTGGGCTCGACGCTGAAAACCGGACTCGGCACGACGATACGCGTTGGCGCCCGCGTATTCTCCGTCGTTGGGATCGCGAAGGGCATGTCGTTCAACGGCGGCTTGCCGAACGTCTAAGTCACGGTCGCCGACGCGCAAGCGCTGACGTTCGGTGGCGCGCCGTACGTCACCGCGATCGTCACGAAGGGCGTCCCCCGCACGCTCCCTCACGGCTATGCGGTGATGACGAACCAAGGGGCGTTCAACGACATGTTGCGGCCGTTGAAGCAATCGATCCGATCGACTGACATCCTGCAGCTCTTGTTGTGGATCGTCGCAGCCATGATCATCGGGTTATTCGGTCCACAACTTCCGGTCGTTGCTCGGAGACGATCCCCGGGTGGGCAAGCTACTCGGAACGGCTGCCCGCGCGAAGCTGCTCGCATCGCAAAACGGCAAGCGGCCCAGGCGACCCCGGCTCGGCCGGGCGAGCCGCCGCAA
>DATGHY010000078.1:0-5847 GCA_035307625.1 Actinomycetota bacterium | reverse complement strand
GGTCGAGCGACTCCAAGCCGAGCTCGGCGAGGACGGACTCGAGCCCGATATCGGTATCGATGTTCTTCCTCCGGAGAAGGAGGGTCACGCTATCGAGGGTCGTCTGCTTCGGGTCCGCCAACGCGTCCTCCTCTTGCTTTGTGGGAACCCTTAGGTCCCGACGTTGCCCGCGATCCGTTGCGGGTTCCCGACGACGATAGCCCCTTCGGGCACCGATGCGCGGACGACGGCGCCCGCTCCGATCACCGCGCGCGCGCCCACCGTGACGCCCTGGAGAATGATCGCGTCGCGGCCGATCCACACGTCTTCGCCGATGGTCACTGGTCCGGCTTCGCTTCGCTCGCCGGACTCTCGCTGCGAGACGGCAGTGGGGTGAAAGTCGTTGTCCAATATCGTGCAGGGGCCGAGCATGGCCCTGTCTCCGATGCGAACGGATTGCGTCGCTGCGATCGTTGCGCCGCCGAAGATGACGTTGTGTCCGATCTCGACTACTGCCTTCGGTCCGATCGTTACGATCCGATTGGGCAGACCGTTCTCGTTAGAGAACCAGCAGTCGTTTCCGATCTGAACGCGTCCTGCGCCCATCATCTCCAATCGCCCGTGCACGACGACGCCCGTGCCCCATTCGACGTCGGGATAGGAAGCCCCCAAGGCAACCCCGGCCATCCACTCCACCAGCAGACGCCTCGCGCGTCCCAGCCCAGCGCGCCATCCGTTGGCGCGTCCCTCGTGCCGTACGAGGTCGACCTTCGTCCGGATGGAAGAAAGACTCATCGTGCGGCATCGTCCTGCGCCTCGACCCGTGCGCGAGCCGCGCGGTGCTGCTTGCCCGCGTGATAGCTCGACCGGACGAGCGGCCCCGCCTCGACCCACGCGAACCCAATCGCTTCGCCGGCGACTTTCCACTCGGCGAACTGCTCGGGCGGTACGTACCGCGAGACCGGGATCTGCAGCGCGCTCGGACGCAGGTACTGGCCGATCGTGAGCAGATCACACCCGGCATCGCGCAGGTCTTGCATCGTTCGCAGCACTTCGTCGGACCGCTCACCCATGCCGACGATGATATTCGACTTGGTATACGAGGTTTCCGGAAGCGACGCGCGCGCGCGCTGAAGGAACTCAAGGGAGCGCTCGTACGTGAAGGCGGGGCGGATGCGCTTGATAAGCCTCGGGACCGTTTCGATGTTGTGCGCCAGCACGTCGGGCGCAACGTCGACGACGATCTGCAGATTGTCGGGAGATCCTTTGAAGTCCGGCGTCAACAGCTCGACTCCGCAACCCGGGAGGGCTGCTCGTATCTGCCGCGTCACTTCGGCATACAGCCATGCGCCGCCGTCCTCGAGGTCATCGCGCGCGACGCCTGTGATCACCGCGTAGCGCAGGCCCATCTGCCGGACGGCATCGGCGATGCGGCGCGGTTCGTCTGCGTCGTATCCGAGTGGGGGAGCGGTGGTCACATCGCAGAACGCGCACCGACGCGTGCATCGGTCGCCGCCGATCAGGAACGTCGCTTCGCGCTCTTCCCAGCACTCAGAGATGTTGGGACACATCGCTTCTTCGCAGATCGTGTGCAGGCCGCCGGTCCGTGCGATCTGACGCAACTCTTGGAAGTTCGGTCCGGTCTTGAACTTCACCTTGAGCCACGGCGGCTTACGGCCCTCGGCGACCTCGTCCATCTCGAGCGCGCGCGCGGGACCTTGAACGGTGAGAAGCGGCAGGTTACGGCGCTCAGACATGAGACGCCTCGACGCCCAGATCGGCCGGCTCGATCCACGACAGCTCTGAAGCGAGCAAGCCGGCCAAGTGGGATGCGGCGCGCGCAGCCACCTCGTCGACGCCCGGATGCAACCCGGTCAGCGCTTCGATCGACGTCACGCCGCGGTCGACGATCCCACAAGGGATGATCCCGTTGAACGCGTCGAGGTCGGCCGTCACGTTGAGCGCGAACCCGTGCGTCGTTATCGCGCGCGACACGTGAACCCCGATCGCGCCGATCTTGGAATCGCCAACCCATACGCCCGTAAGACCTTTGATCGTCCCGGCTTCGATTCCGTACTCGGCGACGGTTGCGATGAGCGCGCGCTCCAGCGTGCGCACGTATGCCACGAGGTCTGCGTTCTGGCCGAGGTCGACGATCGGGTAGCCGACGAGCTGCCCCGGCCCGTGGTAGGTCACGCGACCGCCGCGGTCGGTCCGCTCGACTGCGATACCGCGCGCGGCGAGCGCTTCGGCGTCTAGGAGCACCTCTCCCTCGGTCGCGCGCCGCCCGAGCGTGTACACGGCGTCGTGTTCGAGCAAAAGCACGGTGTCGCCGATCTCGCCGGACGCGCGCCGGTCGGCCAGCGCGTGCTGCAGCTCGAACGCCGGCGCGTAGGCGATGCGGCCGAGCCAGGCTGCTCGTAATGGACGCATGTGATTACCGTAGCACCGGTTTTCAGACGTCGATGCCGAGTTCGTGCGCGTAATCCGCCTCTTCGAGGATCGCCTTCAGCCGGCCGTTGAATTGCGCTGCTTTGTGGCCATCGATCCATCGATGGTCGTACGTCAGGCTGAGGTACATCATCTGACGGATCGCAACGGCGTCGTGTCCGTCCACCTCGAGCACCATGGGCCGTTTCACGATCGCGCCGATGCCCAAGATCGCGACTTGCGGCATCGAGATGATCGGCGTGTCGATCAGGCCGCCGAACGATCCGTAGTTCGTGATCGAGAACGTGCCGCCGACGACGTCGTCGGGTTTCAGCCCGCCTTTCGCGCGCGCGCGCGCTCCGATGTCGTTGATCGCGCGCGCCAACCCGATCAGGTTCATCCCGTCGGCACCGTGCACGACGGGCACGATCAGGCCTTCGTCCCGGCCGACTGCGATGCCCAGGTTGACCTCTTTGTACAAGCGTGCCGTGCCGCCGTCTTCGAGGATGTGCGCGTTGAACTCCGGCAGGACGCGCAGCGCTTCGACGACCGCCGACGCGATGAACGGCATGAAGGTCAGCGAGAAGCCTTCCGCGGCCTTGAACGCATCCTTGCCGCGCGCGCGCAACCCGGCGACGCGCGTCATGTCCACTTCGATGACGTTCGTCAGCTGAGCAGCGGTGTGCAAGCTGCGCACCATGTGCTCGGCGATCGCCTTGCGAACGCGCGAGAAGGCAACGTCTTCGTGTGCGGCCGCGGGGACCGTGTAGGTGGACGTGGGAACCTCGTGCGCGCGCGAAGGTGCAGGCGAGGCGACGCGTTCCGGTGCGGGGCGCGCGCCTCCGTCGGTTGCGGCCAAAACGTCTTCTTTGGTTACGCGACCGCCGGCACCGGTCCCGCGGATCGACGCGATGTCGACGCCGCGCTCGCGTGCGAGCTTGCGCACGAGCGGCGATAGCGCGCCGCTGTCGGACGCCGCCGGCTGCGCCTGCGGTCGTTGCGCGGGCGGTTCCGAGGGTGGTGCAGGCTTTTCTTCAGCCTTTGGCGGCGCCGGCTCTTCGGCTTTCGGGGACCGCGCTTCCTCTTTCTCCTCTTCCCTTGCCGGCTTCTTCTCTTCCTTGGCGGGTGCCGGTGCAGTCTTCGCTCCGTCGCTCGCGCTCTCGTCGATCTGTGCGATCTCTGCGCCAACTTCTACCGTTTCGTCGGGCGCTGCGAGGATCTTCGTCACCACGCCCGACGCAGGGGAGGGAAGCTCCGTATCGATCTTGTCCGTCGAGATCTCGACGAGCGGCTCGTCCTCTTTGACGAACTCGCCCTCCTGTTTCAGCCAGCGGATGATCGTGCCTTCAACGACGCTTTCACCCATCTTCGGAAGCGTTACCGACGTCGTCACGAAGGCCTCCCGTCGATCACAAGGTGTGTAGCGCGCGCCCCGACAGGGCCAGCGCGGCTTCGCCGAACGACTCGGACAGCGTCGGGTGCGGGTGGATGAGCGCGGCGATCTCTTCCGGCATCGCTTCCCAGCCGACCGCCAGCATCGCTTCGGCGACCAACTCGGTGACGCGCGCACCGATGAAGTGCACGCCGAGCACTCGGCCGCCCTTCTCCGCGACGATCTTGCAGAAGCCGTTGGTTTGCAGGATCACGGCTTTGCCGATCCCCGCAAGCTGAACGGTCTTCGTCACGACGTCGAAGCCTTTCTCTCGCGCTTGCGATTCGGTCATACCCACCGCCGCGACTTCCGGCGACGAGTACGTTGCGCGCGGCACCGCGTTGTAATCCACGGGCGCCGTCTTGTGGCCGGCAAGCTGCTCGGCCACATACATCCCTTCGCCGAAGGAGACGTGGGCGAGACCCGGCGTGTTGATGCAATCGCCGACCGCGTACACACCCGGCGCCGTCGTTTGCAGCTTCTCGTCGACCTGGACGAACCCGCGCGGCTCCAGCGTGATCCCGACCGCCTCGAGGCCGGCGCCTTTGGTCACCGGACCGCGCCCGACGGCGACGAGCAACACCTCGGCGTCGATCGTCTCGGTCTTGCCATCGAGCGACACCGTCGCGCGCACGCCGTCGTCCGTCACCGAAGCGTCCTCGAGCTTCGCCCCGACCAAACACTTGATCCCGCGGCGCGAGAACTGCTTCGCGATCTCCTTGCCCAGATCTCCGTCTTCGAGCGGCAGCATCGTCGGCAGCATCTCCACGACGGTGACGGTTGCCCCGAACGACGCCCAGATGCTGGCGAACTCGACGCCGACCGAGCCGGCGCCCAGGACGATCGCGCTCTTCGGCACGCCGTTCACGAGCGCCTCGTCGCTGGTGATCACGCGCGCGCCGCGCGACAAGCCGGGGATCATCTTCGGCTCCGACCCGGTCGCCACGACCAGATTCTTCGCACTGATCTCGCGTCCGTCGACCGAAACCGAGCGCGCGCCGGTGAGCGTGCCGGTCCCGCGGACGACCTCGATCTTCTGATGCTTGATGAGCGCCTCGAGGCCTTTGAACATCTTCGTGACGACTTTTTCCTTATAGGTCTGCACGCCCGCCCAGTCGTACGAGCGGCCCTCCGCGCTGACGCCGAACGCGCCTGCCTCTCCGATCGTGTCGAAGACCTCTGCGGAGTGCAGCAGCGCTTTGGTCGGGATACAGCCTCGGTGCAGACACGTCCCTCCGACCAAATCACGCTCGACCAGGGCAACTTTGAGCCCCAGCCCCGCACCTCTGATCGCAGCTGAGTAGCCACCGGTCCCGGCACCGAGGACGATCAGGTCGAATTCATCTGCCACGCGCAACTCCCTCGTATCGCTCCCCAAATCATCCTACCCACGACGCTCGACCGACGACCCCCCGACAAGCGAGGAGCGGCCCTGCTGGGCCGCTCCTCGAGACTCGCGCGGTTCGTTAGTGCTGGATCGAACGCCTCCGCAGCGTCGCAGCGGTAAGCGTCGAGCCGATCAGGATCAGGATCACGCCGAGCGTGACCATCGGCCCGTCGGAGGACCCGGTCTTTCCAAGCGTGACGCCCTTGACGGATGTCGTCGGGCTGACCGATGGACCCGGTGTCTGCGTCGCAGTGACGGTAGGCGTCGGGCTGGGCGAAGGACAGTTCTCCGTGCACGGCGGCGCGACGATGTCCACCGAGATGAGATCACTTCGCGATTCGACGCTGCCGGACGTCGCCTTCGCGCGGTCGACGATCGAGTGCCCGATCAAGCTCGCGTCATCGGGGATAGTGATCGTGTACGTCACATGCTGGACGGCGTCCTTGCCGCCGATGTTCGGGTTGGTCTGCTCCGCGTTGAACCCCGTGACCAGCGCGTTGAGCGTGGCGTTGCTGCCGTCGTCGACGCGGTAGCAGTCGGCGGTGACGTTGTCGGCCGTGCCCGTCGACTTGAAGGTCACCGTATACGTGACGGTCTGGCCCGCGTAGGCCTGCGTCTT
>DATGHY010000077.1:0-8504 GCA_035307625.1 Actinomycetota bacterium | reverse complement strand
ATGATCCCGCTGACGATCCCGCCGAGCCCGTTGAAAAAGAGTCCGACGCGCCAGCCTTCCTCCTTCTTGACGATGTGGTGCTTCGCCATGCCGAGCTGCGAGAACGTGAAAGACGTGAACACGCCGATCGCGTAGAGCGGGATCAGGTGGGTGACGCTGGCTTTGAAGACGATGACCAGGATGCTCGAAAGCGTCGCGAGGATGATGATGCCGTTGGAGAAGACGAGCCGGTCGCCGTGACGGGTTAGCTGCCTCGGCAGGAACGAGTCGCCGGCGTGGAAACTCGCGAGCCGCGGGAAGTCGGCGAAGCTGGTGTTCGCCGCCAGAACCAGGATGAGCAGCGTCGCGATCTGGAGAGCCCCGTACAGGAAGAGACCGAAACCGTGGCTACCGAACACGCCCTTGCCCGCCTGAGCGAGCACGCTGATCTTCTCGGTGGGGTCAACGCTGATGTGCATGTGGGCTGCCAGCATCGACAAGCCGAAGAACATCACGCCGAGCGTCGATCCCATCCACATGAGCGTGGTGCGCGCGTTCTTCCACTCCGGCTGCTTGAACGCAGGCACGCCGTTGGAGATCGCTTCCACACCCGTAACCGCCGCTCCACCGGAAGCGAACGCTTTCAAGATGATCCACACGGCAAGAAGGCCCGTCGCCTGCGACACCTTCGGGATCGGGAATTGCGACGCATGTGATGGAAGAGACCCACCGATCATCTTCGCGATGCCGACGCCGATCATCAGGAACATCATCATGATGAAGAAGTAGGTCGGAACGGCGAAGAGCTTCCCCGACTCTCGAACGCCACGCAGGTTCCCCATCGTGATGATGATGATGAATGCGACGGAGATGAGAACCCGGTATGGGAACAAGGACTGCTGCAATGACGTCAATGCCTGCGTTCCGGCGGCGACGGAGACAGATACCGTCAAGATGTAGTCGGTGAGGAGAGCGACACCCGCAACCTGCGCGGGCAACAAGCCGAAGTTGTCACGCGTGACGAGGTAGGCGCCGCCGGCTTGCGGATACGCCTTGATCGTCTGCCGGTAGGAGAAGAGCAGGACACCGAGAACGGCGAGCAGTGCGATCGTGATCGGGACGACCCGCGCGAAAGCCAGCGCGCCGAATCCACCACCGACGAGAAGCACGCGGAGGATCTCTTCGGTCGCGTACGCAGATGACGACAGGTTGTCGCTTGCGAATACCGCCAGCGCCGTCGGCTTCCCGAGGCGCTCGTGCACCAGCCGCTCGGTCGCTAAAGGCTTCCCAACGACCTTCGCTTTGATGCGCGTGAGCTTGTCGGACCTGATGGGGCGACGAGGGATCCCCTCCCAAACCCCCGTGCGTTTCTCTTCCGACTCTTGCTGCTTCGATGACCGCTGCGCCATACCTCGAGTCTCGGGCGCGCGACGTTAAGAGGCTGTCGGTTTCGGGGCAGCTCCCGTCAAAAACCCGTTAATATCTCGCAGAGGCGATGGAGCTCGCCTGAACCGCGGCCCAGGCCGCTGATGGCTCCTACCGGAATCGGTAGGAGCTTTTTTCGTAGACGGAGGTCACGTGCGAACGATCTGGGTCGGCATCGCAGGTTTCTTCGGAGCGATCGCGCGCTACGCGCTCGGCGGGTTCATCAGCGATCGAACGCATGGCGCGTTCCCGTGGGAAACGTTGGTCATCAACGTGTCGGGGGCGTTCGCACTCGGCTTCATCTTCACGCTGCTCACCGAGCGATTCATGCCCAACCCAACCGTGAGGATCGCGCTTACGGTGGGTTTCCTCGGCGCGTACACCACATTCTCGACGTTCGCGTTCGAGACGATGCGGCTCGCGCAGGACGGGGCGATGCTGCTCGCGAGCATCAACATCATCGCGAGCGTCGGCGTAGGGCTGCTCGCCGTGTACGCTGGAACGTGGGCCGGGAGGGCGCTGTGAAGCTCGAGGGTCGCGGCAAGCTGCTCCGCATCTATGTCGGCGAGTCCGACACGTGGCACGGCAAACCCCTGTATCAAGCGATCGTCGAACGCGTACGCGAAGAGGGTCTCGCAGGAGCAACCGTGCTTCGCGGTATCGAGGGCTTCGGCCGGACTTCGCGGCTGCACACCGCGCGCATCCTGCGGCTGTCTGAAGACCTTCCTATCCTGATCGAGATCGTCGATACCGAAGAGCAGATCACGAACATCCTGCCCGTGCTCGACGAGATGATTCCAGAAGGGTTGGTAACGCTCGAAGCGGTCGAGATCCTCGTGTATCGATCGGCCGAAGCGGCCGAAACCGAGGGCTAGCTCAGCCGTCGAAGCTGGGCCGCTGCCGGCGCGAAGACGTCGCGCGCACACGCACCATGACCGCAACGGTGACGATCGCCATCCCGAACAAGGCCGTCGCCGTTCCGAGGGTAACGATCAAAAGAGACAAAAACCGATGTGCGTCCACCCCAACCTCCTGATGTACTTCAAATATCGGAGCGATCGCACGCCGTGAATACTCGTTAAACGGCTCAACTTACGTAGGCCGGGCGGCCTACCGAAAACGCGCCTTTGACGCGAGCGCGGCAATCCGATCGCGTATGCGGCACCGAATGACTATGGATTACCGCTTCTGAGCAGCGCAACCATTCAAACAAGCGCTGTCGAGGAGAGGATGGCCGTTATGCCACGTCGCATCGGGTCCATAACGCTCGTAGCAGTCGGGGTCGTGCTCATCGCCGGAACCCTTGCATTCCAGATGTTTTCGCGCGCTCCGGCGTTCGAGAAGATGACGAACGACTTCCAGAAGAACGTCACACTGGCGACCGTCGCCACCCTGCAAACCGATGTGGCCGACCTGAAGGCGGCCGGCACCGAGCTGCAGACGACCGGCATACCCGCGCTCGCCGGCTTGCTCCACTTGTCGCCGCAACAGTTCGCCACGATCGCGCAACAGCAGTTCCCAGCCCTCGCAGGGGCCGTGCAGCAGATCCCGCTAACGGCGGCGAACTTCGAGAAGCTGCTCGGCGTGATCGCTGCGCAAAACGCGCACCTTCGTTCCGCCGTCGCGATCCCCTCGAAGAGCATCAGCACGACCGTTGTACCGTGGCTCCTCCTCGGCAGCGGCGTCGTGTTCATCGGCCTCGGTTTGGCGCGCGCGCGCCTCACGTCGGCGGTCGCGGTCGGCCTCGGCGCGCTGATGATCATCGGCGTCTTCGCGTTCTCACTTCCCTCGAAGACGTCCGACGCGGATGCGCTGAACCGCGCGATGAAGCCGTTCTTCACGCAACAACAGATCACCGCCACGCGGGCGGCGATGACTCAGCTGAATGCGATGGGCACCGAGCTGACCGGCCCCGTGCTCAACGCCATCGCGACGGCGCAACACGTTCCGGCCTCGCAGCTCATCGGAACGTTCACCGGTCAGTTCCCGGCCCTAGCGAAGGCGGTCATCGAACTGCCCGACGCCACGGACAAGGTGACCGGGCTGACGGCGACGTTCGAGCGAAACATCGGCAACTACAACAAGGTCGCGCCGTTCCACTTCCTGGCGGCGACGTGGGTGGTCGTCGCGGCAGGGCTGATCGTTATGGTCGGTGGCGCGATCCCGCTGCTCCTTTCGGACGAAACGGAAACGGCGGAACACGGCCAGCGGTGGTTCAGGCGCGCGAAAGCAGCTTGATAGCACGGCGACACCAGCCTGATTAGTACGAGCGCCCCTCCCCGGAGGAGGGGCGCTCGTGGCTCAATAGGGGCGCGGTAACGAAGCCGCATCGTAGGAGGCGCGCGCCGTTGAGCACCGTCGAAGAACGGGTGACGATCGACCGGCCGGTGGACCAGGTCTACCAGCTGCTTTCGCACGATGAGACCGAATGGCTCGAGCCGTTCCTTCGGCTGGCTGCACATCGCGGCGAGCAATCCGGCGCCGACCTGCGCGCGCGCCTGAAACCGGGGCTCTCCGCACGCATCGACGGTCCGCGTACGGTCGACGTGACACTCGGACGTCCCACGGTCCTCGTCGAAGGCAACGCGATCGAGATCGGGATCCACATCGAAACGAACGGCTACCGCTGCGTTTTCACGGCGCTCGAAGCGCGCTTGCTCATCTCGAAGTCGGAAGGGGACAAGACCTCTTTGTCTCTTCTGGGGGCATACCGTGAACCAGAGCCGTTGACCGGCGGCATCGACGATGCGCTCGTCGCGCAACACGCCGCGCAAACGACGGTGCGCGTTCTGCTCGACAACCTGCGCGTTGCGATGGAGAGCGAATCGTCACCAAATACGGTGGTTGGAAACTCCGGCTAGCGCATCCTGCCTACCGCGACCCCAACACCTGCTCCTCCCCGTGAGCGCTCACGGTCTTGACACTGAACACGTACAGCGTCGGAGGTGCGATGAAGATCAAAGATGTGATGAGACGTGACTTCGTCTCGGTTCGCTGCGACACCTCGCTCTTCGACGTCGCGCGCGCGGTGCTCGGATCGAGCGGCGCCGCAGCGGTGCTCGATCCCGACGGACACCTCGCCGGCATCATCTCCGAAAGCGATCTGCTTCCCACCGACTCGGCCGTCCGCGGCCCCGGCCGCGCCGCACGCCTTCTGCGAGCAGCCCTCGCCGGACCGGATCCGGTGTGGTCGACGTGGTCCGCGCGCTTGCGGGCAGCCGACGTCATGACCCCGCCGGCGGCGCCGGTGCAGGAAGACGACGACCCCACCGAGATCGGCCGCGGCATGCTCGAATCGAACGTCCGGCACGTTCCGGTGATGCGGGGGACGATCCTCGTCGGCATCCTCGCGCGCCCAGAGCTGCTGAGGCTGCTCCGGAGCAGCGACCTGACGTTGCAGCGCAGCATCGAGCGACTGCTCTGGCGTTGCCGCTTCGCGCCCCCTGACTACAACATCGACATCGATATCGACGGCGGCACCGTGCTCGTGGAAGGCGAAGTCGATCACGAGAGCGACGTCCGCGTTGTCGGCTCGCTGATCGCAGGCCTGGACGGCGTCTCCGGCGTGAAGAACCTGCTCAGCGTCCGCTCGCAGCGCACCCGCGCCCTGGCGTAACGCCTGGGACCGAGGTCCCGTTCGGCCCAAAAGCCTGTGATACCCTCCCGCGAAAAGCGGGAGGTTATGCGAGCCGAAGGCAAGATCACCGTCCTGGTGACAGACGACCACGCGATGTTCGCGCAGGGTGTCGTGCGCTCGCTCCAGGAAGAAGACGACATCGTCGTCGTCGGCACCGCGGGGTCCGTCGAGGAGGCGGTCGCGGCTGCTCGCATGCATGCCCCAGACGTCGTGCTGATGGATTACGAGCTGCCCGACGGCACCGGCGTGGACGCCGCGGAGCGCATCAAGACCGAGATGCCGGAGACCAAGGTCGTCATGGTCACGTCGTATACCGATGAGGGCGTGCTCGTGCGGGCGATCGAGGCAGGCTGCTCGGGCTACGTAACCAAGCACAAGGTGATCGAGGAGGTCGTCAGCGCTGTGCGCGCGGCTGCGGCCGGCGAAGCTTTGATCTCGCCCGCGATGCTCGCACGCTTGCTTCCGAAGCTGCGGCCGACCAAGCGCGGGGTCGGCGCGGACCTCACCTCACGCGAGATAGAAGTGCTTTCCCTCCTGGCCGAGGGGCTGGCGAACCAGGCGATCGCCGACAAGCTCGTTATCAGCGTGCACACCGTGCGCCATCACGTGCAGAACATCATCACGAAGCTGCAGGCGCATTCGAAGCTCGAAGCGGTCGCCACGGCCGCGCGCGAAGGGATCATCCGCTACCCGTAATCCCTGGACAAATCGGGTGTTCCGGTCGGATCCGTGACCCTCGCTCAAGTTGCCGGAGTATGAAGCCGACGTCTCTCAAGAGATGGGCGGCTTTGCCGTCCCGTCCACAGACTTGAGAACCGGAAAGCGAAGCCCCCCCTAGGGAAGCGATCCCCCAGCCCCGCCTGGGGGATTTGCTTTTCTACTTGTGGGTGTACGTGATGATTACGAGGATGCTCATCGCGATGGACGCGGCGAGCATGAGCGCCAGGCTCGGCCAGAACCAGTCGACGCGCGCGGCGAACGGCGCGTGGAACTCGACGCCTTCGGGCTTGTAGCCGCACAGCGGACAAGCGCCATTGGTGTACTTCGGCGCGAACGAGTAGTTGTCGACCGGACACACGACGCGCGCGGTTTCCTCACGGCGTCCCGTTGGAACGAAGCGGCGCATGCGCTGAGCCATCACCGTCATGCCGGCTTCCCTCCCATCCTGAGCCACCACAGGCTCGCCCCGGTTCCGATGATGACGACCTGCCACAAGAAATAGAGCAGCAGCAGGTAAAGCGGCTTCGTCTTCAGCAAGCGCTGCAGTCCGCCGACGTTCGTTCCACCTTGGCCGACCGAGCCGGACGATCCCGGCGTGCCGTTCGTGCCGGGGATGAACTGCGTCGAGCCCGGCGTGCCGTTCGTGCCGGGAATGAATGAGCCGCCGCCGCTGCCGCTGCCGAGCGGGATGCCGACGGTTCCGAGCTGGTCGGCGAACACTTGGCCGACCCAGTAGTACGTGTAGATGGTCGGGACGCCCGGAGCGGGAGCGGCTGGTGCGAATGTCACCAGGACTGCCGACGCGTCGATCGTCTTCTGCCCGGCCGACTGAACGATGTTCGGCTTCGCCGCGACGATCGACCAGCCCGATTGCGCGAGCGCAGTGTTGAGCTGAGCGCTCGCCTGCTGGATCGCGTCGCCGACGCCGGGGACCTGGGTGCCGTTCACCGAGACGCCGTCGGGCCCGATCGAAACTGGGACCCCGCCGACCTCGGCACTGGCGACGCTCATCGACATCGTCGACTTCGGACCGCTTCCGTCGTCGATCATCGTGATGATCGTGTGCACGCCGTGCAGGACTATCGCTCCGCTTCCGAGGCTGACGCGCGCGACGCGCGAGTCACCGCGCAGCGTCAGGACACCGGTCGCAGGGTCGAACGTCGTCTCACTGATCGCCGACATCCCGTCTGCGCCGTCGGGCGTGCTCGTCGCGGCCATGTGAGCGGGGAAGCGCGCGGCGTCGTCCGCCGTCAGCCAGCGCGCGCGCCACGCGAGGAGCGCCGCATTCAGCGCCACCAGCTGCGGGCTGAGCGGCTTGTACGTGAACGCGACCGGAAGCGTCTTGAGGACGGTTGGCTTCGTTGTCGTACTGCTCTTGCCGCCCGTCGACGGCGCACCTCCGATGGGCGGGAGGGGCGGCGACGGCGCAGGCGATGAGGCGACCGCAGGCTGCTCGCCGGTGTCCCCGGCTTCATTAGCCTGCGCGAAAGCGTAGTTCTCGCGCGCGAAGGCCTGCGCATACCCGACCGCGCGCTGGCATGGCCCGACCGTCTGCTGCGGCGCGCCGGCCATGGTCGCGAGGAACGGGATCAGCTGCGTGAAGCAGAATTCTTGTGGCTGCGTGGCCGTCGGCGGGAAGCGCACGTCGGCGTACTGTGGCTGCGCGAACGGCTTCACGGGGTTCGTCGCCGCTTGCAGCTGCACGAACGGGCCGGTGTCGAGCGGGCTCGAGCGGCCTTGCGCGAACGGCGACCCGTCGACGTGTGCGTGGGCGTAGGCGTAGGAGTTGTCGATCGCGCCGGTCCGGAAGTTCGGGAACGCGTTCGAGTTGCCGATGACGTGGATCGACGACGCATTGACCGTCATGTTCACCACGTCGTAGACGGTCGCCGCGCGCGCGCCGGTAGCAAGGACCATCATCCCAACCCCTAGGGTGGACAGCGCGACCCACGCGCTGAACATGCGGCGGAGCATCCGCCGTTGCTTAGGATGACGCACGACGCCTCCCTCCGATCGGTCGCTTCCGTTTCGGTTTCGCTGCTCCGTTCGTAGAAGATCCGTTGGTCGTCACGAGCTCTTCGAGGTTCCCTTCGACGACCTTACGCACGAGCTCTGCGGGGTCGAGGCCTTCACGCGCAGCGCGCTCTTCCAGGCCGCGCACGAGCGCCGGCGGAAGCGAAACGCTCACCTTCTCGTAGATAGGCGTGGGTGCCGTGGCGGCAGGACGAGCAGCCTCCGCCGCCGCCGGCTCCTGTGCGGCGGGCGCAGGCCCTTCGCCGCTCTCGCCGAGGTACGACGCGCGTACGAAGTCTTCGTCCTTCGCGAGCTTCTGCGCGGAGCCTTCGTACTCGATCTCGCCTTTCTTCAACACGTACGCGCGGTTCGCGACGGCGAGCGCTTGCCCGACGAACTGCTCGACGAGCAAGACCGACAAGCCGCGCTCGGGGAACTTCGAGACGATCTGGAACAGCTCGGCGACGAGGGATGGCGCGAGACCCTGCGACATCTCGTCGATCATGAGCAGCTTGGGCCGCGAGATGATCCCGCGCGCGAGCGTCAGCATCTGCTGCTCGCCGCCGGAGAGCGTCCCGGCCGCTTGGGTCCTTCGCTCTTTGAGCCGGGGGAACAGCGCGTACGTCTCGTCCAAGCCCGCTTGCAGCTCTCCGCGCGGCACCTTCGCCATCGAAGCGGCCAGACGCAAGCTTTCTTCGACGCCGAGGCTCGGGAAGATGCCGCGGCCTTG
>DATGHY010000076.1:0-3661 GCA_035307625.1 Actinomycetota bacterium | reverse complement strand
TCGTCATGTTGGGTTTGGGATTCGCGTCGATTGGATCGCCGAGTACACAGCGGATGCTGCGCGCGGATCAAAAGCGCGTGCAGGATCTGTACCAGGTGAGCGATAAAATCCACAACCTCTGGACGTCACAGCATAAGTTGCCGGAACACCTGGATGCATTGATGGGCGTACCACTTGCCGATCCGATAACGCGCCTCCCCTATGAGTACAACCTCAAGTCAGAAACGTCGTATGAGCTTTGCGCGACATTCGCAGCTGCGAGTGCAGACGCAGAGGGTGCCTCGCGAGCCCGGGCTTGGGCCCATCCGGCTGGCAAGCACTGTTTCCCGATTGATGTCGAACAGATGCCCGACAATCCCGACGTTTACTATCCGTACTAGCAGACTCTGACTCGATAGGGAGACACTCGCCTATCTCTCTGATACGCCTCGGCGTATCAGAGATTGAGGGCCACGGAAATAGAAATTGAGGCGGCTAATCCTTCCCGTTCGTGAAGGCGAGCGCCATCAAGGTCTTCTGCTCGACCTCGTGCGCGCCAGCGGATCCTGTCGAGGGGCTCGGGCTGGCCGAGCGCTTCACCGACAGGACGGCACGTTCACCGGCAATGTGGCGCAGCCGCGGCATGGTGTAGAAGAGCGGGCCCATGTTGGCGGGCTCTTCCTGCACCCAGACGACTTCGCGCGCGTTCGGGTGCTGATCGATCGCCGCTTTCAGTTCGGCCTCGGGGAAGGGATACATCTGGTCAAGGAAGACGATGGCCGTGCTGGCGTCTTTGCGGCGCTGGCGCTCGACGCGCAGTTCGTGGCCGATCTTGCCGGAACAGACGAGGATGCGCTTCGCGTCGACTGATCCGCTATCGGGCACGACCGGCAGGAAGCTCTTGTGGGTGAAGTCCTCGATCGGCGAACACGCGTTGGGATGGCGCAACATGCTCTTCGGCGTGAAGACGACCAGAGGCTTGCGCCAGTGACGCAAGGCCTGACGGCGCAGCAGATGAAAATACTGTGCTGCGTTCGAGGGCTGGCAGATCTGGAAATTGTCGCGAGCGGCGAGTTGCAGGAAGCGTTCGATGCGCGCGCTCGAGTGCTCGGGCCCCTGGCCTTCGTATCCGTGGGGCAGAAGAAGGACGAGGCCGGAGAGCAGTCCCCACTTGTCTTCGCCAGCGCAGACGAACTGATCGATGACGGCCTGCGCAACATTGGCGAAATCCCCGAACTGGGCTTCTCAGAGAACAAGGGCTTCGGGGTAGTCGCGGCTGTAGCCGTATTCGAATCCCATGATGCCGGCCTCGGAGAGAGTTGAGTTGTAGATCTCGCAGCGGGCTTGATCGGCCGCGACATGTTGCAGCGGAACATATTCCTGCTCGTTCTCGATGTCGAGGAGAACCGAGTGGCGTTGGTTGAAGGTGCCACGGCGCGAATCCTGTCCGCTCATGCGGATCGGGATGCCGGCTTTCACGAGGCTGCCGAACGCAAGCGCCTCGGCCATTCCGTAATCGACGGCGCGTTTCCCAGCGCCCATTTCTGCGCGCTGCTCGAGTAGCTTCTTTACTTTCGGATGAATATGGAATCCGGCCGGATAGGTGGTGAGCTTCTCAGTCAGTTCGTCGAGTTCGTCTGTGGAGAGGCCCGTTTCGCGCTCGTATTCGGGCTTGTAGCGTCCGCCATAGTAGCCGTCCCAGTAACTGGGCAGGTCGCGCATAGTCGGTTTTTTGGTGATGGAGCCGGCATTCTTTTGTCCGGTTTCGTATTCGGCTTTGACCCCTGCGGCCTTGGCGTCAGCCTCGGCGTCGGCGCCCATGTCTTCGGCGTAGATCTCCCACAGCGGCGGGTGCTCCTTGATGGCCTTGTAGAGCAGGGGCTGCGTGACGGTGGGATCGTCGACTTCGCTGTGCCCGTGGCGCCGGTAGCCGAACATGTCGATGACGACGTCGGTGCCGAAGGTATAGCGGTAGTCGAGCGCGATGCGGCCGACGCGGACAACGGCGTCGACGTCTTCGGCGTTGACGTGGAAGATCGGGATCGACTGGCGGCGGGCGAGGTCGGCGGAGAAGCGCTCGGAATGTTCTTCGTGGCTGCCGGTGGTGAATCCGACGAGATTGTTGACGATGATGTGAATCGTACCGCCGACGGTATATCCGGCCAGGTCGGCGAAATTCATGGTCTCGGCGAAGATGCCTTGTCCGGCGAAGGCGGCATCACCGTGGACGAGCAGCGGAAGATATTTGTCGCTGCCACCTTCCCCGAAGCGATCCTGCTTGGCGCGGGTGCGGCCGATGGTGACGGGATCGACGGCTTCCAGATGGCTGGGATTCGAGACGAGGTGAATGTTCATCTTGGCGCCGCTGCGCGTGATGTATTCGCCGGTCGCGCCCAAGTGATACTTCACGTCACCGGAACCGAGAACGCTGCGCGGGTCTACATCTTCGAACGAGGCGAAAATTTCTTCGGGCGAGCGCCGCGCGACGTGCAGCAGCACGTTGAGGCGTCCGCGATGGCTCATGCCCATGACGAGGTTGATCGCGCCGCGCTGTCCGGCACCGTCGAGGATTTCGTCGACGAGGGGCAGCAACGCGGTGTTGCCTTCGAGCGAGAAGCGCTTGGTTCCCAGATAGCGCGATTGCATCACCTGCTCGAAGATGTCGGCGCGGATCAGGAAGTCGAGGATGCGCTGCTGGTCGACAGGGCCGGGTTCGGCTTCGATGCGTTCCTGGATCCACCGGCGGCGCTCGCCGTCGGTAATGTGCATGAACTCCACGCCGATCGTGCCGCAATAAAAGTTGCGCGCCTCGTGGGCAAACTCGCCTTCGATCTGCAACTCAGGAATCGGCTGCGGGCGGAGAAAGCCGAGGGGATCGAGGTCGGCTTCGAGGTATCCCCAGTGACGGAAGGCGTCGAAGACGCGCTCGCGCTCGGAGTTGGGAGCCTCCATGAGAGTGGCGGAAGTAGATGAAGTTGAGTTTTTAGGATTTCGAGAGGCCATAAAGTCGCTACTAGGATAACGGATGCGGCCTCGTCTCGGGGAGATTCAGGAGGCGGCCCGCGGGGCGGCGGGCGCACTAAGGTAACGCGCTAAGTAGCTGCGGAATCAGTGACAAAGCGAGCGGGCATGAAACGCAGGAGCAGACCATTAATAAGGATCGTGACGACCGAGGCAGCGAGGGTGGCGTTGTAAGTATCGTCACCGACGAGGTGCGCATCGCGCGCGACACGCACCAGGACGTAGGAGAACTCGCCGATCTGGGTGAGGCCGATGCCGACCATGAACGCGGTGGTGTTTGGATAGCGGAACAGCTTTACGACGAGCCACCAGATCACGAATTTGCCGAACACGACCATCGCTACGATGACGAACATCAGCGACGGACGCGAGATCAGAATCCGTGGGTTGACGAGAATTCCCATGGTCACGAAGAAGAGCGCGACGAACGCGTCGCGCAGGGGAAGCAGGCGATCCATGGTCTCGTGCGCGGCCTCGGATTCGCTAACCAGAAGTCCGGCGAGAAACGCACCGAGAGCGAGGGAGAGGCCGACGGCCTGAGTGAGCGCGGCCGTGAGAAATCCTAACGCGAGGGCGACAAGCACGAAGTATTCGGGATTCGCGGCCTTCTGCACGCGCTGCATCAGCGGAGGTACAAGCTTGTACGCAACGAACGTGATCG
>DATGHY010000075.1:0-18154 GCA_035307625.1 Actinomycetota bacterium | reverse complement strand
GTGATCCGCCGTGAGCTGCGTGCAGTTGCGCCCACGTACCAGGTACGCGCGGCTGTCGCCGATGTGCGCGATGATCGCTTCGCGCGCGCTCAGCGTCAGGGCGGTCATCGTCGTGCCCATGCCGCGCCGTCCCTCTTCCATCGCAGCGTCGTACACAGCGGCGTTGGCATCGCGCACGGCTGCTCGCAACGCTTGATGCGGCTGGCCGCCGGAACCCTCGGTCCAACGCTGCAGCACCGTTTCCACCGCCACGCGGCTCGCCACCTCGCCGGCGGCGTGGCCGCCCATGCCGTCGGCGAGGACGAAGAGGACCCCTCGGTCCCAGGAGTCGTCCGGCGTACCGGGCGCGAAGGCGCCGGCGAAGTCTTCGTTGCCTTCTCGAACCGCCCCGACGTCGGAGAGGTACGCGTACGACAGCTTCACGAGGACGGCATGCGCCGAGAGACGGCCGTTCCCCGTGTCACTCTCGAATGCGTCGGAGCTCATGTCAGTGGTGACCCCTTCGTTCCCGGCGCTGTAGCATCCCTTCCGTGGCCCAACGTCGCAAGCCTCCCGGACCGCCGCCCGGTCCCGGCCAGGTCGGCAAGCGCCCCTCGCAGCCGGGCTTCTTGTTGCTGCTCGGCATCGTGTGGATCGCGAGCGGCATCTTCGCCTTGGCCAAGCTCCACGCGGGTTGGAAGCTCGTCCCCGGCATCGTCTTCATCGGCATCGGGCTCCTGTTCGTTCGCGGTGCTGCGACAACGGTGGTGCGCCGGTCCAAGTGATGCAACAACCGGACCGGTTTCCCGGTCCGGTTGCGCGTGCGGCTGTGTTGTGGATCAGATCATGCAATCCCGAGCGAAACCCGCTCACGCTCCTCGAGGACCTTCTTACCTCGCATCGCCGGATTCATCCCGACCCAGATGAAGCCCACAACGATCCACACGACGACGATGCCGAGGGCGTAGTAGGCCTCCTTGCCCGCGTCTCCACCCGACTTCACCGCGAGATAGATCACTCCGAGCAGCTCGGCGATGTTCATGAACATCCCGAGGCCTGGGATCAGGTAGTGCTTGACGACGTGGCGGTCGTGCCGGCTCGCGAACGCGACGATCGCGATGAGACATGACATGCCGTAGACGAGGAACGTGCCCGTGTTCGACGCGAGCGTTATCAAACTGACCGTGAAGACACTCTTCGCACCGATCACACCAAGGACTGCCGACACGCCGGTCAGAACCCAGATGCCCCCGTGCGGAGTCGCGAATCTCCCGTGGAGCAGCCCGAGGATGCCCGGCATCTCCTTGTCCTTCGCCATCGCGTAGGTGACGCGAACGCCGGTGTTGAGGCAGGCAAGCGTCGTGCCGATCAGTGCGAGCATCACGGTGACTGCCATGATCATTGCCAGTGTGGTACCGGTTCCGCCGAGCATCCTGTTGCCGATAGTCTTGACGATGTCGCCGATCGGCGCGCCGCTGACGCCCGCAGCCGCATAACCGCTGACTGCGGATGAACCCGAACCGCTGGCGATCGTGGCTCCGCCGACGACATAGTTCGCCGCGAAGTACTCGAACAGGTAGCAGATCCCGCCCTGGATCAGAAGGCTCAAGAGCACGCCGCGCTTGATGTCCTTCTCGGGCCGCAAGGCCTCAGCTCCGAGCGCAGTCACCGACTCGAACCCGACTAAGAGCAGGATCGCGATCGTCGATTGATAGATCACGTGTAAGAAGCTCTGCGGAATAATGATCGAGGTCGCGTGGTGGATCTCATAGCCGCCCGCGAGATGCGGATGGCTCGCACGGAAGATGATCGCGACGATGCTGAACGCGACCAACGTCGTGATCTGGATGACGTTGACGGCGATCGCTGCGTTCGTCGAGCCGCTCACACCCCGATACGCGATGTAGCCGGTGATAAGCGCAAACACCACAGCGAACCCGGATAGCTCCGCCCAGTTGAGCGTTTTCCCGCTCGTTGCGGTGGTGTAGATGTAACCGACCAACGTTGCGGTGAATGCGACCATGATGCCGGGGTAGATCCAGTAATACAGGTGGCTGATCCACCCGATAGTCAGTTTCGCTGCGCGCGCATACTTCCTATGCCCCGGCTTCTCTTTGTCGAGCAGGGCCGCCTCGGCGAAGTAGTAGCTCGAGCCTGCGCCCGCTTCCGGATAGATGCGCGCGAGCTCGCTGTACGAGTAGGCGGTGAGGAACGCCAGAACGAGAGCGAAGAGCAACCCGGTCCACATATCCGGCGCGGTGGACGCTTTCCCGGCCGTTTGAGCAGCCTGGAGCTGGAACGTCGTCCACAAGAACGCGCCCGGCGCGATCAGCGCCATGGCGTTCACCGTGATGCCCGTCAGGGTGAGACTTCGTTTCATCTCACCCGCGGTTGTTTCTTCGGCCATCTCTACCCCCTTCTCGATTGCGAGGAGAGTAAGAGAGGCCTATTTCGTCGCTGTATCCGCTCTGTTAATGATTCGTCAACGTCCTGTTACGCGCGTGTAACGTCGCTGCTAGACCGCAAAATGCGCCGAGTTTCTTTACGGGATTCTGACGGGGTCAGGACGAGATGTGCTTCAGGATCGTCCGCTGTAGATCCTCGACGCGCACGGGATCGGTCACTTTGGCAGGCGTAGCGCCGTCCGTCACGTAGAACGTGTCC
Organism: Actinomycetota bacterium; assembly: GCA_035307625.1. Taxonomy (GTDB): domain Bacteria; phylum Actinomycetota; class AC-67; order AC-67; family AC-67; genus AC-67. The sequence goes on along the minus strand of DATGHY010000075.1, from coordinate 15,511 downwards.
ACGACTTCGTGCCCCAGCGTCATCGCGCGCACGACGGAGATGTCGCATCCGCAGGCAGCGATCGCGCGCGCGATGCCTGCAAGCACACCGACGCCGTCTGGCATCCGGACCTCTACAACCGTCGCGCGCGGCGTCGCGTCGTTGTCGATCAGCACCCGCGGGGGAGCGATGCGCGCGGCCCCCGCCCGCTTCGGCAACCGCCAGCCGCGCGCGCGTTCCGCGAGCCGGGCCTCCAGGATCGACGGATCCTCGAGCGCGTGCGCAAGCTCTGTCTCCAACCGAGGCCAGTTCGGCTCCGTCGTGCCGCTCCGGTCCAAGTCGAACACCTCGACCGCCATCCCGTTCTCGCTGAGACCGGTCGCCGCGCGCACCGGCAGCCGATTCACCGCAAGCACGCCGGCAACGATGGCGAGCAGCCCTGCCCGGTCGGGCGCCACGATGGTCAACCTCGTTCCTTCCGGGACGACGCGGAGCTTCCCTTCGGCCATGAGGCGACGCTGCCCGGCATCGGGTTCCAAGATCGATGCCGGCGGCTGCTCGCCGCGGAGGTGCGCGCGCGTCCGGATCACCAACTCGTCGATCAGCGTTTCTTTCCAGGAATTCCATGCGAGCGGGCCGGTCGCGATCGAGTCCGCGCGCGTCAACGTCGCGAGAAGGTCTAGCGCCTCGGTCGTGCGAACGCGCGCGGCGACCTTGGCGACCGTCGCGGGATCGCCGAGATCGCGGCCGGTGGCCGTCTCCGCCAACAACAGGTGATCGCGGACCAGCGACACGAGCGTCACGATGTCCTCGGCCTCGAAGCCCATCCGTCGCGCGATGTCTTTCATCAACCGCGTCCCTGCCTCGGTGTGATCGCCGGGGAAGCCTTTGCCGACGTCGTGCAGCAACGCGCCGACGAGCAGCAGGTCGGGACGGTGCACGTTGCGAGTCAGCTCTGCCGCTTCGGCCGCCGCTTCGAACAAGTGCCGGTCAACCGTGAACCGGTGGAACGCGTTCCGTTGCGGCTTGCTCCGAACGGCGTGCCATTCGGAGATGTAGCGGCTGAGCACGCCGAGGTGATCGAGCGTCTCGAGCAGCGGGACCGCCGCGCGTCCGCACCCGAGCAGGTCCACGAGAGCGTCACGCGTTTCGACCGGCCACGGTTCGGATGGTGCGATCGCATCGTGCTCGAGCGTTTCCAGCGTGGAGGTCGCGATCGAGACGCCCGAGCGTGCCGACGCCGCTGCGATCCGCAGTGCGAGCGAGGTGTCGTCCGCCGGCGCGACGCTTCCATCGAGGACCAGCTCTTGCCCGCGCAATGCGATGCCGCGCTCGACCGCGCGATCACGCGTCGCTCTCCTCGGCCCCCGCGCCCAGGCGTCGATACGCCGCCACACCTCATCGGCGGTCCACGTGATCCGCCGGGCGGCGGCGGAGATCGTCGGTAGCAGGTCGTCGGCGTCCGCATAGCCCAGCCGTCGCGCGACGGCATCCTGATCGTCGAGGAGCAGCTGGTCGCTTCGGCGGCCCGTCGTCGCGTGCAGGCCAACCCGAGCCTCGAGGATCAGATCGGCCGCCTTCAGCAAGCGCGCGTCCTCGGAGAACTCGGCCAGCGGCGGCATCGCGAAGGTGGCCGCGCGCAAGGCTTCGACGTCCCGCAAACCGCCGCGCGCGAGCTTCAGATCCGGTTCGAGAAGGAACGCAAGCTCGCCGTGTTGCTCCCAGCGCTCTTGCAACGACGCCCGCAGCCGCTCGAGAGAAACCTTCGCGCGCCCCGACCACTTCGCGCGCGCGTCTTCGATCACCACTTTGGCCAGTGCGATGTCGCCCGCCACCGGGCGCGCGCTCAAGAAGCTGAGCGCAGACTTCAGATCGCCGTCCATCACGCCTGCACTTTCGCGCGGCGTCCGCACGCTGTGATCGACCTGCAGGCCCGCGTCCCAGATCGGATACCAGAGCGCGTCGGCGATCTCGGCGATGCTGCGGACCCTGTTGTGCACGAGGATCAGGTCGAGGTCGCTGGCCGGGCAGAGCTCGCGTCGGCCGTAGCTCCCGACGGCGAGAAGGACGACCCCGGTCGGGTCGTCCTTTCCCGCGTGCGCCAAGGCGCGCGCGAACGTCTCGATGAGCCACTCATCGACCGCGTCGCTGTAGGCCTTGCAGAAACGATGCCCCTTCAGCTTGCGCTCGCCGAGCAGATCGGCTCGGACCTTGCGTAACCCGTTCGCGTCCACAGCGGTGAGCGTATCGGGCACCGCTGTGGACATGGCTGCTCGACTAGAGGGCGTCCGCGCCGACTTCGCCGGTTCGCACCCGGACGACCCGGTCGATGTTGCTGGCCCAGATCTTCCCGTCGCCGATCTTTCCCGTCTTCGCCGTCGCTGAGATGATGTCGATGACCTTGTCGACGTCGGAGCTTTCGACGAGCACCTCGACCCGTACCTTCGGCACGAAGCTGATCGTGTACTCGCCTCCTCGGAAGGTTTCGCTCTTCCCTCCTTGCCGACCGTAGCCCTGGACTTCACTGACCGTCATCCCCAGGATGCCTGCACCTCGCAGGGCATCCTTTACCTCTTCGAGCTTGAACGGTTTGATCACCGCCGTTACCAGATGAACCACAGCTCCTCCTCTAATCGAGCGGCCGGCTGCGAGCCGGGATCAGCCGGAGTCCTTCTCCGCACCGACCCCAGTTCGCATCTCCGGGCCGCCACCGAGGACCGAATCGATATTCTGCAATGTGGTGTACGTCATGCCCTGGCCGAACTCCACGTGGTACGCAGGTGTGCCGTGCTCATGGATATCCATGCCCTCGAGCTCGCCGTCTTTTGACAGCCGCAGGATCTTGAATGCCTTGATCGCGTACATGATCGCGATGGTGACGGCGGATACCACCAGCACACACGTAAGGCTTCCGATGAACTGGGCTTTGAGCTGGCTTATGCCGCCGCCATAGAACAGCCCCTTGATCGCAGAGGTGTGATCGACGCCGTCGGCCGTGGGCACGCCGTACGCGCCCGTTGCGAACAAACCGAGGCTCAGCGTTCCCCAGATCCCTGCCAGACCGTGCACCGGCCAGGCTCCGATTGGGTCGTCGACTCGCCAATGCTCAAGCAGGTCGATCCCGAGCGGCACAACGACACCGGCAACGGCTCCGATCATCACCGCCCCGAACGGCGACACCCAATAACAGGGACAGGTGATCGCGACCAATCCTCCAAGGAATGCGTTACACGACATTCCGAGGTCCCACTTCTTCGCACGTGGGTAGACGAAGAACACTCCCGTCAGACCCGCCGCACAAGCTGCCAGCGTGGTGTTCGCCGCGACACGGCCGATCCCGTTGAAGTCCAGCGCGGACAGCGTCGACCCGGGGTTGAACCCGTACCACCCGAACCAAAGGATGACTGCGCCTATCGCGCCGATCGTCAAGTCGTGCGGAGGCAGCGGCCCGCCGCCGTCGCGCTTGAATTTGCGACCGATGCGTGGTCCCAGGGCGATGGCGCCCCAGAGGGCGACGAACCCCCCGACCGTGTGTACGACCGTCGATCCCGCGAAGTCACGGAACACGGCTCCGTGTGTGAAGCGGTTGAGGAACGGGATCGTCATGTTCCCGAGCCAGCCGCCGGGACCCCACGCCCAGTGGCCGAAGATGGGGTAGATGAAGCCCGACACAGCGATGCTGTACCAGATGTCTCCCTTGAACGCCGTGCGACCGACCATGGCGCCGGATGTCACCGTCGATGCAGTGTCTGCGAACGCGAACTGGAAGAGGAAGAAGGCGAGGAAGGCAACGCCAGAGGAGCCGTATGTGAGGGGTGTTCCCTGCAAGAAGAAGTACTGGTGTCCGATGAACCCATTGCCAGACCCGAACTGGAATGCGAAACCGATCGCCCAATACAGGATCCCGCACAAACACGTATCGAAAACGCACTCCATGAGCACATTCACCGTCTCACGGGAGCGGGCGAACCCTGCCTCCAGTCCCATGAAGCCCGCCTGCATGAAGAAGACCAGGAAAGCGGTCACCAGCACCCAGACGGTGTTGACGGGATTCACGAAGTCGTTGGCTCCGTGCGTGACGGTGGCGGCCTGCGCATGAGCGACCGCGCCGCCGAAGAACGAGTTGAATCCCCAGATCGCTCCGAGAACGAGTCCCAAGCCTAGCATCTTGCCGCCGAAGATCACGGCAACCATGCGCCGTGTCTCCTTCTGCTTGAACCGCGCCAGCTTTTTCATGGGCGCGAAGATAAACGTGAAAGATTTCATAACAGAGTCGGCGGCGTTAAGAAGGCGTTAAGAACTAGAACGTGCTTCTGTGCGCGCGCAACAGAACGAAAACAAAACGAGAACACGCGGCGCGGCGGCCGCGTGTTCTCTTCGGAACGGGGTTTTACGCGAACGCGTCGGGATCGATGATCCAGCCGCGGCTTCGCACGTTGCGAACGAAGGCGCGTCCGATCGATTGGCGAAGGTTGCTCAACAACACGTCGACTGTGCGCGCGTGACGAAGGCCGAGTGCGCCCGCAAGCTCGCTCCGATCCATCACACGTTGTTTGTTCGCGATGAGCACGGCAAGAAGCTCGAGCTGTGATCCGCTGACCTCGAGGTCGCGGCCGTCCAGGCGCGCAGAATATGAGTCAAGATCCACGACGAGCGCGCCCAACTCGTACGCGCCTCGGGTGGTTCCCGAGGTATCCAACATGTCCTCACGCTACGCGGCGTTGATTACGCGGCCTTATCCCCTGTGTTTCGGCGTTGTTAAATCCTCGTCCCCAGACCGCGAGATTCGCTGCGATATGCTCGCTCGCACTATGGATTTCGGGTTCAGTGCGGAGCAAGAGGCTTTCCGGCAGTCCGTTCGCGATTTCGCTGAGAAGGTCATCGGTCCGCGCGCGGAGGAGATGGACGAGACCGGCGAGTTCCCGGTGGACATCGTGCTGCAGATGGGGGAGCTCGGCTTGTTCGGGCTGCCATTCCCCGAGGCCTACGGTGGTGCTGGCGCCGACTTCGCGACGCTCTGCATCGCGATCGAGGAGCTCGCGCGCGTCGACTCGTCCATGGCGATCACCCTCGAGGCCGGCGTCGGTCTTGGAGCGATGCCGCTCTATCTGTTCGGAACGGAAGCGCAGAAGCAGCGCTGGCTGGTGCCGCTCGCACGAGGAGAGAAGATCGCAGGTTTCGGCTTGACCGAGCCGGAAGCAGGGAGCGACTCGGGCAACACCAAGACGACGGCGGAGCTCCGTGACGGGCAGTGGGTCGTCAACGGGACCAAGGCGTTCATCACCAACGCAGGGACGCCGATCAGCCAGCACGTCACGATCACCGCGCGCACCGGGCCCGACGAGATCAGCAACATCATCGTGCCGGTCGACACTCCCGGGTTCACAGCCGGCCGGAAGTACAAGAAGCTCGGCTGGCACGCCTCCGACACGCGGGAGCTTGCGTTCGCCGATGCGCGCGTCCCCGAGGAGAACCTTCTCGGCGCGCGCGGCGAGGGCTTCAAGAACTTCCTCATCATCCTCGACGCCGGACGTGTCGCGATCGCAGCGCTGGCCGTGGGTCTGACGCAGGGCTGCGTCGACATGTGCACCGCGTACGCCAAGGAGCGGAAGCAGTTCAACAAGCCCATCGCCGATTTCCAAGCGATCGCGTTCAAGCTGGCAGACATGAGCTTGAGCGCCGACCTCGGACGCCTCGCCGTCCAGCGGGCCGCTTGGTTGCACGACCGGGGCTTACCCTTCAAGCGTGAGGCCTCGATCGCGAAGCTATATGCGAGCGAGGCGGCCGTGGCGGCCGCGCGCGAGGCCGTGCAGATCCACGGCGGCTACGGATTCATGGACGAATATCCCGTGTCGCGTTTCTATCGCGACGCCAAGGTGCTCGAGATCGGTGAAGGGACGAGTGAGGTCCAGCGGATCTTGATCTCGCGCGACTTGCTCGGCCGCTAGTTCTTCGCGCGCAACGCTTCGATCAACGGGGGCAGGCCCTCTTCGATCGATCGGTAGTGATACCCGATCGCACCTTCCGCCTTCTTGGATGAGTACATCCACGAGCCGTTGAGACTCGTTAACCCTTCTTTCAGAAGGTCCGGCTCTTGCTTCAGCATGCGTGCGATGAGCGGGCCGAACGGCGTTGCCGCTTTCACCGTCCAGTTCGGAAGGTTCATCGGTGCGCGCTTCCCCGTCACTTGCTTGAGGCGCGCGAATACCCCGCCGATCGTTTCGTTGTCGCCGCCAAGGACGTAGCCCTCGCCTGATTCGCCCTTGTCGTGCGCCGCGACGATCCCGTTCGCGATGTCGTCGACATGCACCCAGGACAATCCCGTCTCTTGGAACGGACACGCGATGAGCAGCCCCTTCGCATACATCTTCAGCAGCACACCCACCATGCTGTGGTCGCCGGGGCCATACGTTGCGCCGGGCATCACCGTGATGATCGGCGCGCCGGCCGCCGCGCGCTCCGCCGCGATGCGGTGCGCGCGCAGCTTCGTCTGTTCGTAGTTGGATCCGTAGTTGCCTTGATGGACGTCGGTCTCGTCGCTGATCCCGCCGCCGGGCACGGTGCCGAGCGCGGCGATCGTCGAGCAGTACACGACGCGCGGGACCCCGGCCTCCGCCGCGGCGTCGAGCACGTTCACCGTGCCGCCGACGTTGATCTGCTCCATGCGTGCCAGATCCCGTACGCCGATCGCATACCAGGCGGCGAGGTGGAACACGGCATCGTGCCCAGCCATCGTTGCCTTCAACGACGCGGGGTCGGTGATGTCTCCGATCGCTATCTGCGCGCCGGCGCCGGCGACCTCCGTCGCGCGCTCGGGATTCCGCGCCAGCACGGTGACGTGCCAGCCTTGGTCGATCAACGCGTGCGCAACCTGGCCCCCGATGAAGCCGGTCGCTCCGGTCACATATGCGCGCACGGCTAGAGGGTAGGCAGAACGTGGGGGAGGATGTCCAGCGAGCCCCGATCGACGACGAAGTGCGACTTGGCGAACGCGTCGGTGTTGTAGGTCGCTTCGACGAACGCGCCGACGATCGCGATTGCGAGCAGCCCTACCAGGGCACCCCCGAGCAACCTCCTCCACCGGCCGAACGAGACGGCCAGCCCGCCCGCGAATCCGCCGCCCAGCGCGAGCAGCCCGACCTTGATCGCGAAGGAACGCACCGCGGCAGCGTCTTGTCGTCCGATCAGCGTCGCGAGATCGCGCGAGCTCTGCAGCGCAGCCAGATCGGACGCGGTCGTCTTACCGGAGATCCCCGTGATCGTCACCCGGAACGCGATCGGCGCGCTATGCGTGCGCGCTTCCGCGTGCGCGCGGCCGATCGCCGGCGCGCTTACCGCGATCTCGGTCTTGCCCGACACCGCCGGCCACGCCCGCAGTTCCGCGCGGAACGGTGGGATGTCGTAGACGCCGTGGCCGCCGATCGCCACAGCACCGGCGGCGCCGCCGATCCCCGCGATCAGCGTGACGAGCACCCACCATCCCGCAGGCTTGCGGCGCGCGCGAGGCCGCTCGTATGGCTGTCCCAAAGGATCGGCCACTTACTCTTTCTCCTCTTCTTCCGGCGGCGCGTTGCCGAATAGCAACGCGAGATCGTTCGCGCCGTCTTCGGGGCCGACGGCGATGACCTTGTCGCCGGCGAGCAGGGCTTGGGACGCGCGCGGCCGGTAGATCCAGCGGCCGCCGCGTTGGATCGCGAGCACTTCCATGCCGACCTCGGTGCGGATGCGCAGCTCGCGCAGCGACTTCCCTTCCGCCTCACTCTGTGGGTTCACGGTTTCCTCGACCACGATCTCGTCGGTCTCCGCGAGCGCCTCGGAGATGATCGGGTGCGGCTCATCCTCGTACTCGATGACGCGGGTCATCTCTTGCGCTGCGTCGGCGATGCGCTCGTTCGCGAACGCAAGATGGAGCAGCCCGCGCAGCGAGTCCGGCTCGGCACCTTCGGCAGCCGACCGCAACACCCATCGCTCGAGCTCGTGGTGCATCTCGTCGGTAGAGTCTTCGATCGCGCCGACCTCGGCAGCGAGCCCTTTGTCGCGGAACAGGATCGCGCTGTAGGCGAGGCCGACGGCAACTTCGCTCGCGTTCTTCATCTCGACGAGCAGGTCGACGGCGCGGTCGAGACCGGTCAACGTTCGCGGCGAAGGCTCGCGCAGGTTACGGCGCGGGGCACCGGCAAGCTCGCGAAGAAGATCGACGCCTTCTTCCGGACCTTGCGCGAAGATCACATCGCCCGTGTGCAGCACGGTGTCGCCGCCGGGGCCGAAGATCCACGAGATGTCTCGGCGGATCGCGATCACCCACATCCCCGTCTCGGTCGGCAGCTCCGCTTCTTCGAGTGTCTTGCCTTCGAGGTTGTTCTCCTCACGGATCCGCACACGGGTCACGACCTCCTCGGCATGGCGAAGGTCGTCGCGTAGCTCCGGCGGCACTCCTAGATCCTTCAGCACGACGCGCGCGATGTCCTCGGCCGCATCGGCGATCTTGTCCATGGCTCCCGCCATCTGCAGGACTGCGGCCATCGCTTCGGCATCCTCCGGCGACCGCGCGGCCAGGATGCTGATCTCTTGAAGCTCGAGAACGATGCGGCTCATGTCCTCGCGTAGCCGCACCACCTCCGCCGCGATGTCGTCGTCGCCGAAGAAGATCGCAGCGTGGGCAAGGTCGACCATCAGCTCCGAATGATCCTTCGCATCGGCGAGGAGATCCTTGACCGTCCTGCGTTCGCTCATCTCACTTCACTCCCACTCCGAGAAGCACGATCGTTCCCACGAGCGCGAACATTCCGAAAAGGTCGATCGAGCTGGTCACGATCGGGACCCCGTGATTGTCGGGATCCAATCCGAATCGGAACGTCGCCACCGCGGTTGCATAGGCCAAGATCGCGGCGCCGATCGTCGCGATATAGCCGGCGAGCAGCGAGATCTCGACCATCTTGAGCAGCCCCGGCGTTGCCAGACCCGATGCGCGTGATATCAGGTCGGCGCTGATCCCGACGAGCGTGAAGACGGATAACGCGAACGGCGCAAGCAGCGTGATATCCAGGAGCGCGAGTCGCTCCGGAACCAGCTTCGGCCGGATGGCGCCGAGATGAAGCTTCGATGCGAGCCGCGCAGCCGCGATCGACCCAAGTGCGCCTGCGTCCTCCAAGAACGGAGGGATGAGCACAAGGAGCGCAGGTACCGCATTGAAGCGCGTGATCCGATGCTGCACCACGGTCCCGGCCAGGATGTCCATCGTTCCGGCCAGCGCCAGCACCAGGATGCTTTCGCGGAATATCCGTCGAGCAGCCGGCAGGTCCGTGCGCATCGCGCCGATGAATGCCACCAAACAAAGGACGGCCAGCGCGATCCCCATCAACACCGTAACGACGTGGTGGTGCGTAAGGACGAGGAACGACGCCGCGTACAGCGCGGGCAGCGTCACAGTGTCGCCCATGAACGTGATGACCGGCGCCGCGACCGAGTCCAGGTCCCAATCGCGCTGGTAGCCCATGCGCGCGAGCAAGACCGTCAACGTCAGCACGACCACGCTGGAGAACACACCGCCCACGACGGAGATGACGAAGAAGTCCCACACCGAGATCGAGCGCAGCCCGGTCGCGCTCGACACGACGCGCGCGGCGACCGCGAGGAACGCAGATGTCGAGATCGACAACATCAGCGACGCGTAGGCGTTCTGGTAGAGGACGCCGGTGCGCTCGCGCGTGACGCGGAACAAACCGGAGTGGATGCTCGTCCCGAGACGTGAGCCGACGGCCCCGAAGATGTTCCCGCGCATACCGATAGCCGCGGGCACGAGGATCAGCAAGCCCGGTAGCGCATCGAGGCGATGCGTCATCACGCCGAGGGCGAATCCGGCGATCAGGTCGCCGCCGGATGAGATCCATAAGCCGACGAAGCCTTGGCGCAGCGTCGTTCGCTCCGCGCGCCAATAGCGGAAGATCGCAGCGAGCGCGCGCGCAGGACCGAGGGCTGCTCGACGTGTTGCCCGCGTTGCGCCGGCCGCGCGATCTGCAACGCGCGCGGTCCGGCGAGCTCGGTCCGGGGTCCGGGTCCGGCTCGTCCTCGGGAGCGGTGAGAGCAGGCGACGACGGCGCCGCGTTCGGCGCTGTGGCGGCGTCGTTTCCGTCGGTTCGACCCGGTCCGGGGTCGGTGGGTTCACCGGGCACCGCCTCTCGACCTCCCTTCGAGCAGCCGCTCATCTGACGAACGGCCAAGTCTAAGCCTTGCCCGACCTGCGCAAGTCCTTTTCGTCGCCCTGTTGCCTATACAAGCAAGCGAAGAGTCTCTGTGCTTTCCCCAAAGAGGAGTGGGGCGTTTTGCGCAGAAGAGCAGGTTTAGGTCCTTTCGTCCATGTGGAAGAAGGACCCTAGTCCCAGATACAGGGGCCAGGACGCGCAAGACCTAGGGGCGGCGCTGTAGCCGCCGGGAGCACTGAAGTTGGCTCGCGCTGTAGATGGCGTGGCGGAGCTCACGCATGAGCTTCCGGTTCAGGAACGGTCTCCTTCCGCGCGCCTCGCGCTCGCACCCACACGCTCTCGATCCGTCCGATCCACATCTTGGTCGCGTCCTTCCGGCGCGCCCGAAATCCAGCGCGGAAGGAGGTGACACGATGAAGAAAGCCATGAAGAAAGTACTGCCGGGCGTCGTCGCACTTGTTGTCATCGCGTTCTTTGTACTCCCGGGATTGGCGTTTGCTAAGGGAAGTGGCGGTGGCGGGACTCCCAACCCTCCGCCGAGTAACCCCCCATGCGACTCCGATCATCACAATGGCCAGCCACCGCCGTACGGCGGGCCGAACATCCATAGCCTGATGTGCAAGATGCAGCGCACGACAGGCAATGGGAACGGCAATGGCAACGGGAACGGCAATGGCAACGGGAACGGCAACGGGAACGGGAACGGCAACGGCAACGGCAACGGCAACGGCAGCTCGACAACCGGATCCACCGGCTCCACCGGTTCGACCGGGTCCACCGGTTCGACCGGGTCCACCGGTTCGACCGGAGGTCCGGCCGTTTGCGGTAGCCAGCTCGATAGCCTGCCGATCTTCCTGTTCGTCGGAGGTGCCCCCGATGAAGACACGGGGAACCTGATCCACGTATGCGCGCAGGTTGGCGGCACGCATGCGCCGACCGAGGAGTGTCCCAACCCGCCGCCGATCGAGGTCAGGCCGAATTCCAGCGATCCGTCGCTGGCGGTCTGTGTCCTGCTCTAGTGGTGGAGATGGACGATGAGGGGGCCCCGGCGAGGGGCCCTCTCGCGTTCCTCGGAAATGGTTGACGAAAGAGCGACACTGAGGTCTGCGGAACGAAACGGAGGACGACGTGGCGCAAGGCGCGATGAGACGACGGGGCACGCTGCCTCGCGCCGCCGCGATCGTTCTGCTTCTCGCCTCGCTCGCTGCCGCGTGCGTCAAATCGACCGCTCCATCCGCGCCCAGTGCGTCCGCGTCTGTGAATGAGGTGCTGGTGGACATCGGCCAGCAAGCGACGACCGGCGCCGGCAACATCGTGACCGTGTACTCCTACGTCTCGCCCGTGTCTTCTACTCGTTCGGCCGGTGCGGGGATGATCTTCTCGGCTGCCGACGTCAAAGCGTGTGGTGGGCCGCATGCCGACGCCCGAACGGGCGTGTCACGCGTCCAGTTCGCCCTCGAGACACCGGATCAGACCGGGTGGCCGTCGGTGGATCCGGTCAAGGCTCCGGCCCTGCGGGCAACGACGCTCGGCCCGAATAAGTGCGAGCGGGGCTGGATCACCTTCCGCTTGCCTGCGAACCAGAAGCCTCAGTACCTCGTGCTGCTTAGCTCTAACCTGGTGAAGTGGCGGATCAGATGACCGCACAGGAGCGCTTCGAATCGAGCCCATACGGCCGGGCGGTGATCAGCGGCGCGCTCATCTTCGCATTGCTGGCGATCCTGGTGGCGAACCTGCCGAGCTCCTATCTCCAACGGAAGCTGAATACGGTGGTGGAGCCGGTCCGCGACGGGCTCGGGCTCGACCAAGACTGGAGCGTGTTCGCGCCGGAGCCCCGCAGAGAGACCTTCGCCCTCGACGCGCGCATCACGTACAGCGACGGCACGACGGGAACGTGGACGGTGCCGACCGGCGATCCCTATATCGCCGAGTACCGCATCTATCACTGGCAGAAATGGGCGGAGTACGCGCGCTCCGACGCGAAGCCGATCCTGTGGGAGCCGCTCGCCGCGTGGGTCGCGCGCACCCACGACTCGCCGACCCGCCATCCGGTTGAGGTCACATTGGTTCGTCGCTGGTTCGAGCTGTACGGCCCGGGAGCGCATCCGAATCACGGGCCCTGGAACGAGTATGCGTATTTCTCGTTGCAGGTAACTCCGGCTGTGCTGAAAGGCGAGGCGTGATGCGAGGGCTGCTCGACGGGTGGAGGAAGTTCTGGTTCGACCCGCAGTCGACGGCGACGCTGGGCGTCGTTCGGATCGCGTACGGGATCGTCGCGTTGGGGTGGACGATCTCTCTCGCGCCCGACCTGAACACGTTCTTCACGAGAACGGGGATCGTACCGACGCAGCCCAGCGTGCGATGGTGGTTCGACCCGCTCAACAACTTCCAGAGCAACCTTGCGCTCTACATCTGCTACGCGGTTTTGATCGTCGGGTGCGTGGCTCTGCTCGTCGGGTATCGCACGAGGCTGGCTTCGATCGTCGTCTTCCTCGGGATCTTGACCTTGGAACGGCGCAACCCGTTCATCTTCAACTCAGGCGATCTGCTGGTACGCAACCTCGCGCTGTTCATCATGCTGGCGCCGGCCGGAGCGTCGTTGTCTTTGGACCGGTGGCTCAAGGATCGCGCGCACTTCTGGGAGCACCCCGCGCGCGCGCCGTGGGCGTTGCGCATGATCCAGATCCAGATCAGCGTGACTTATCTGGCGACGGTGTGGGCGAAGGTGCGCGGCACGACGTGGAACGACGGCACCGCGGTGTCGTACGCGTTGCGCATCGGCGACCTGCAAAGGTTCCACGTCCCCGGCTGGCTCACCCACAACATCGTCGCCGCGAACCTGATGACCTATGGAACGCTCGCGCTCGAGGCGTCGCTGGCAATCTTGGTGTGGAACCGCAAAGCGCGGCCGTACGTGCTGTGGTTGGGCGTGCTGATGCACACTCTCATCGCGTTGAACATCATCGTCGGGTTCTTCTCGATGGCGATCCTGACGTCGTATCTATCGTTCGTGCCGCCGGACACTATGGAATCGGTCATCGATCGCGTGCGCAGACGACGGCAACGGCGGAGGGCTGCTCCGGCTGAGAACGTCGTGGTGTCGCCGGCCGCGACCTAGCGGCCCGTGTTCCCGCGTTCCAGCGCGCGCGCGATCACCACGCGTTGGATCTGGTTCGTTCCCTCGTAGATCTGGGTGATCTTGGCGTCGCGCATCATGCGCTCGACGGGGAACTCTTTCACGTAGCCGTACCCGCCGAGGATCTGTACCGCGTCCGTCGTCACCTTCATGGCCGTGTCGGAGGCGAAGCACTTCGCGATGCCGGCCCAGTAGCTCACGTCGGGTTCCTTGTTCACGACCTTCATCGCGGCTTTGTAGACCAACAGGCGCGCGGCTTCGATCGCCATCGCCATGTCGGCCAGCATGAACTGGATGCCTTGGAACCCGACGATCGACTGACCGAACTGCTGTCGCTCCTTCGCGTACGCGAGCGCGTGATCGAACGCGCCTTGCGCGATGCCGAGGGCCTGCGCGCCGATCGTCGGCCTCGAGAAGTCCAGCGTCCGCATCGCGTACGTGAATCCCATGTTGACGTCGCCGAGGACGTCCTCGGCCGGCGCGACGTAGTTGTCGAGGAGCACCTCGCGTGTCGGTGATCCGCGGATCCCCATCTTGTGCTCTTCGCGCCCCAGCGAGAAGCCGGGCTTATCCGCGCGCACGATGAACGACGTGATGTTCTTGCCCTTCTGGCCTTCGGGATCGGTGACCGCGAAGTATGTGTACGTGTCTGCGACGCCCGCGTTCGTTATGAAGCGTTTCTGGCCGTTCAGCACCCATGAATCGCCTTCGCGCACCGCGCGCGAACGCATGGCGGCGGCGTCGGACCCGGACTCCGGCTCCGTGAGGCAGTACGCCATCTGCCGCTCGCCACGGATGACGCCACCGACGAGCTCCTTCTTCTGCTCTTCGTTGCCGGCGAGCAGCACGGGGATCAACCCGAGGCGGTTCACGAGCGGGATCAGCGACACGCCCGCAGACACGCGGCTGATCTCCTCGATGAAGACGCAGAATTCGAGCGGCCCGCCCGACCCGCCGTACTCCTCGGGATAGCCGATCGCCATGAGGTCGTTTTTAATGAGCAGCTCGTGCATGTCCTGCGGGTACTCGTCTTTCGCGTCTATCTCGGCCGCGCGCGGAGCGATCTTCTCTTCCGCGAGCTCGCGCACGGTCTTGCGGAACAGCTCCAGGTCTTCGGAAAGCTTGAAGTTCTCGTTCATAAGGGCAATCGTAACCGGCCCGCTCGACGGTCGCGCATTGACCTGGGCGCGCGCCGCCCGTATACCCCAGAGACATGCCCGATCTTCCACTCGAACCGAATGTGATCCAGATGCGATCGCTCGGCGAAATCGCTCTCGATTTCGTGATCGACTTCGTTTCGTCTCTGCCCGATGCGCCGCATATGGACCTCGAAGGGCTCGAAGGGGTGCTCGAACAGATAAGGTCGGGCGCGCCCGAAACGGGGACGCCGTTCGTCGAGCTGATGGCCCAGGTAGGTCTCGGCGCGCGCAAAGCGTTCAACCCTGCCGGGCCCGGGTACATGGCGTTCATCCCCGGCGGCGGCCTCTTCACGGCCGCGGTTGCGGATTTCCTTTCGCTCTCCGTCAATCGCTTCGTCAATCTTTGGAACCCAGCGCCCGTTTTTGCTGCCATGGAAGCCGACGTCCTCCGTTGGTTCGGCGAGATGTTCGGCTACCCGGCCCAGTCGCGCGGGATCCTCACGAGCGGCGGCTCGATGTCGAACCTGTCCGCGATCGTGACTGCGCGCGCTGCCAAGCTCGGTGAGGAGTTCGCCGACGGGTGCATCTACGTCACGGAGCAGACGCACGCGTCGGTCGCGAAGGCGGCGGGGATCGCGGGGTTCCCGGTGCGCGCGCTGCGCAAGGTCCGGGTCTCGCACGAGCTTCGGATGGATGCCGAGGTGCTCGCGCGTCTCGTCAAAGAGGACCGAGATGCCGGCCGTAAGCCGTTCCTTGTCGTCGCATCGGCGGGCACGACCAACACGGGTGCTGTCGATCCACTCCCCACGATCGCAGATATATGTCAGAGCGAGAGACTCTGGCTGCACGCCGATGCGGCGTACGGAGGCTTCTTCGCCCTAACCGGGCGCGGCCGATCCCGGTTGGCCGGGATCGAACGGTCTGACTCGATCACGCTCGACCCACACAAGACGCTGTTCCTTCCGTACGGCACCGGCGTATTGCTCGTGAAGGAAGGCGAGCGGCTTCGAGAAGCGCACCGCGCGAAAGGCGATTACCTGCAAGACCTCGCGCCG
>DATGHY010000074.1:0-2539 GCA_035307625.1 Actinomycetota bacterium | reverse complement strand
CGCGTCGCTGACGGCGCCGAACAGGTCACGCTTCTCCTCGAAGCTGAGCGTCGGCGACTCGCCCGTCGAACCGGCCAACACGAGCCCATCGGATCCATTCGCGACGAGGTGCTCGGCGAGGCTGCGCGCGCGGTCGAGGTCGAGCGCGCCGCCCCGATCGAACGGAGTCGCCATCGCGGTGATCACGCGACCGAACATCGAAGCTCTCCTTTCCGTCGTGCGTTCAAGGATAGCCTCCGGACGGCGGGGATGTGGCCGATTGCCACTTTCGGTACGCACCGAGCGCAAACAACATCCGGAGATGCATGCAACCCTTCACGAACCGCCCACAACGACGACATCTCTTCTTCGGGACATCGCGGGACAACCGCGATAGGAAGCGTGTCCACCTACCGAGAATCTCGTTGAGCGAGGTGTATGAGTCTGGGTATAGGAGAACCGATGGTTACGTGGGTGCTCACCGAAGAGCCTGACCCGCTCGTCGCGAAGGCGATCGAGATCGTCGAAGCGCGTCTCGGTTCCGAGCAAGAAGTTCTCTGGCTCTGCCCGGCGGCTCAACCCGAGCAAGTAGAGCCCGCGCAAGACTAAGACTCGCGCTGCGCGAGACGCTTTCGCTCCGCTCGGCGTTCCGCCTCGAGCCGCTCTAAGTCCACAGCGTCGAAGTCCACGTAGCGCATAGCGTCGGCGACGGCG
The DNA here is from genome assembly GCA_035307625.1 of Actinomycetota bacterium. Classification (GTDB taxonomy): domain Bacteria; phylum Actinomycetota; class AC-67; order AC-67; family AC-67; genus AC-67. The sequence goes on along the minus strand of DATGHY010000074.1, from coordinate 1,846 downwards.
CGGTGCCCCGCTACCTCCGCGATCTGCCGATGCATCTCGTGCGCGACTGCCCGATACGCCGGATGCCCCTGTGGCGATGAGCGCAGCTCGATCAGGTGGAGCGCCGCGCGCGCATTGAGCTGCATCACGAACCGGATCCGGTACGCCATGCAGACCGCGTACTGGGCTTGCTTCGGAAGCTCGGGCTCGATCGCTGCCCACAATCCCTGTGAGAGGTCCATCGCCTCGCGGAACGACTCGCCGGCGCCGATCTCGTCGAGGTCGCCCTGCATCTCGTACCCGTGCCGTGGCGTCAGGTCTTGCCACTCCATCGTCAGCATCCGGTGACGCTGGAGGTCGCGGAACGCGCCGTAGTCGGCGAGGACATCGAACCGATACGAGATCGACTCGAGCGCCCGCCCGGGCTTGTGCCGGCGATTGCCGCGCTCGCCGACGTATGTGCGTACGATGCGCGCGCGTTCCTCGTCCGACATCGCGCGAACGCGCGCGCGCAGCTGATCGTCGGGGAGATCGCTGAACGCGTACAGCATGGCAGCGATCACCTTCTCTTCGCCGTCGGGATCCCAGTCGACCAACGTGACGAGCGGCCGGTCCTCCGGCTTCTCTTCCGCCAGCAGCTGCGCTGCCAGCGCGTGCATCGACTCCCGCGTTTCGCGCAGGTACTCGGTCCACACGCCGCCGCGCGAGGGCTGCTCGACCCGTTGCAGGAAAACCGGGATGACTTCGTTCAACTCCGCGAGCATCATGTCGGCGACGGCGCGCACCTCCGCGAGCGGTGACCCGCGCATGCGTAGGATCATCCCCTCGAAGGACTGACCGCTCGCGTAGATCCCGGTGTTGGATACCGTCGCAGCCGGGAGCATCCCGCGCAGCGCATCGAGCGCCTTCGCGCGGATCGTGCTGCGGTAGACGCGGTCGGTGTCGTCGGCTTGCTTGGGGAACCGCCGCTCGTAGCCTTCGACCGCGCGCGGAAGCGCGTCGGCGTACAACCCGAAGATCCGATCGAGCGTGGTCTCGTAGGCGCGCGCATGCGGCGAGGCTATGATGTCCGCTTCCCGTAAATAGCGATATCGGCCGCCGGGCTTGTCGTCGTAGGGTACGTAGCGTGTCGACTGCTCGAGGTAGCCGGCGAGGCGGCCCCACTCCAACGCTTTGGTCAGGATGTTCGACCCTTGCTCCACCGCAAGGTGCGCGCCGCCGAGCTGGGCGACCGAGTCGTCGCCGAACTCGATGAAGATCCTGTCGTACAGGTCGGATGCTTTCTGGGACCCGATCTCGGCGGTCTCCGCGAACTCTTCACCGCGGTAGAACTCGTCGAGGAAAAGCCTGCGCAAGGACTTCGCCGTCCGCGAGTAGCGCGCGAAGAGCGCACCTTTGACGATCTCAGGCAGGTTCTTGAGCGCGAAGACTGGCTTGTCGACGTTCGTGAAATAGCGCAGCAAGATCGCGCGCTCATCATTCGTAAACGATTCGGTGACGTACTCGTGCATCGCGCGCGGAGCGTACCACGGGGGTCCGACAGGTCCGCCGCCCTAGAACTCCAGCAGGTTCTCCAAGCCGACCGTCAGACCAGGGTGGCGCCGGATGTTCTTCACCGCGAGCAGAACGCCGGGCATGAAGCTTGCACGGTCGTACGAGTCGTGGCGGATCGTCAGCGATTGGCCCGGCCCGCCGAGCAGCACCTCTTGGTGCGCGACGAGCCCCGGCAGCCGCACGGAGTGGATGTGGATCCCTTCGACCTCTCCCCCGCGGACGCCGTCGACGACTTCGACCGACTCGACCAACGGTGTGGGTTTCGCTCCGCGCGCAGCCCCGATCTCGTGCGCCGTGCGCAGCGCCGTACCCG
>DATGHY010000073.1:0-3608 GCA_035307625.1 Actinomycetota bacterium | reverse complement strand
TCGTCATTGAACAGCGGGTGGATGCGCACCTCGAGATAGACGGTGTCCGGTCCTCGGAACCACTCAACCGCAGGTATCGTCTCCGCTTCGCGCTGCCGGTAGGCTTGGTCGATGTGCGACCGTAGCTCGATCGGACGATAGGAGAGCTCGAGATCTTGGAGCGGGCGTCCGATGTCGCGAGCCGTCAGATGGAAAAGGCCTCGTGCTTGATCGTTCGCTTGCGCGACCGTCCCTTCGGAATCAACGACGATGGAAGGCAACAACGCGGACTCGAATGCCGAATCGCGCAAACGCGTCTGGCTTGAGAGCAGGCTCTCATACTCTTCGTTCGCCCCGGCCTGCGCCATCAACATGAGTCGATCGCGAAGGCCACGTCGCGGAACCTTGGCGAAGACGCGCGCCTTCAGGTTCGTGGGAAGGAACATGTTTCCTTGCGTGAGCAGCATCTCGACCTTGCCAAGGAAAAGGTATCCGTTCTCGTTGAGGGCGAAGTGGAACCGGGCGAGGATCCGCGACTGCGACTCGACGTTGAAGTACATCAACGCGTTGCGGCAAACCAACAGATCGAGCCGTGAGATCGGTGCGTCCTCGAGTAGGTCGTGACGGCCGAATATGACCGACCGCCTGAGATCCGGAGAGAAAACGTATCGCTGGCCGACCCGTTCGAAGAATTTCTTGCGTAGCTCTTCCGGTACCGCTTGGACATCCTTGGGCGTGTAGCTGGCCGCGCGCGCCTGAGAGAGCGCATGCTCGTCGACGTCGGTGGCGTAGATCTTGACGCGTTCCTTGAACGCCTTCATTCCAAGCTTCTCCGCCAGCACCATCGCCAGGGTGTAGACCTCTTCGCCCGAGGCACATGCGGCGCTCCAGACGCGGATCGGATCCGTTGCATCCTTGCCGGCGAGGATCTCGGGAAGGACGATATCGGTCACGTACGTCCACGCTTGCGGATCACGGAAGAACGACGTGACGTTGATGAGGATCGTGTCGAACAGCTGAGGGAACTCTTCGGGGTGAACCTCGAGGTAATCCAGGTAATCCGTGAACGACTTGAGCTTCATGTCCTGGACCCGCTTGAGGATCCGGCGATACAACGTCGGACGCTTATAGGCCGTGAAGTCGAAACCGCGTGTTCGTTTGAGGTAATCGAGCAGCGCTTCGAACGTTGCGCTTTCAGCTACAGAGATGTCGGTCATCGCGATGCACCGGCCAGGTGGTCGAGGAACTGCACAACGGCAGCTGCGATATCCGACAAGGGAAGGACGTGGTCTACGGAGCCCGTCTCGATCGCTGCCCGCGGCATGCTGAAGAACTCCGCCGTCTCTTCGTCCTGCACGATCACGGTTCCTCCTGCCTCTTTCACTGAGGTTGCGCCATCGGCACCGTCGGTTCCGCTCCCGCTCAGGATGACAACCATACCCCGGGCTCCACAGCTCTTGGCCACGGACTCGAACAAGAGGTCGGCTGCCGGCCTCACGAAGTGAGCGGCCGGTGTGTCGGTGAGTGAGAGACGCCCGTCTGGATTCAGAAGCAGATGTCGGTTCGGCACAGCGAAGTACACCGTTCCCGGTTTGATCTTCTCGTTTTGAGTTGCTTGCTTCACCTGCAACGACACGCGGCGCCCCATGATCTCGGCGAGGTGGCTGGGGTGTTGCGGATCCATATGTTGGACGACGAGGAGCGCCGCCGGAAGGTCTGGCTTGAACTCAGATAGGACGGCACTGAGCGCGGCGAGGCCGCCGGCGGATGCGGCGATCGCGATCACGTCGCATACCGTTGGCTCCCCGTGCGGTGTTTGGTCTGCCGAGCGAGCCATCGCTCAAGTCCTTCTGTTGGCTGCAGCATATCTGCAGGCAGAATCCTAACTTCGAACCACCGTGTTTGACGGTCTTTCTTCCTGACACCTAGCCTTGCCGCCACGATGGCTGCGCTCTCCGGTCGCGATCAATTCTTCGAGGTAGCACGCTCGGAAGGCGCGCGCTACCTCTTCGCGAACCCCGGAACGACCGAGCTGCCGATCTTCGACGAGCTGGCCGATGAAACCGGGATCGAGCTGATCCTGGCGCTACAAGAGGCAACAGCAGTCGCGGCGGCGGACGGGTACGCGCAGGCGACCCGACGTCCCTCATTGGTCAACCTTCATATCGCGCCGGGCGTGGCCAACGGCCTGGGAAACATCTTCAACGCGATGTGGAACCGTTCCCCGGTCGTTGTGACGGCGGGGCAGCAGAACACGAACCAGCTGATCCAAGAGCCGATGCTGGCGGCCGATCTGGTTCGCATGACGGAACAGTTCTGCAAATGGTCCTACGAAGTCGAGCGGCCCGAAGACATCGGCATCGCGATGCGACGCGCGTTCAAGGTTGCCGCCGCGGCGCCGCAAGGTCCGGTGTTCTTGTCGATCCCCTGGAACTATCTCGACGAGACGACCGACACGACGATCCCTGCGCGATCGCGCATCGAGGACGGAGCGGTCGCAGCGCCGGAGGGACTGAAGGAGGCCGCGCGCAGGCTGCTCGACGCGGAGAAACCGTTGATCGTGGCCGGCGACGAGGTCGCCCGGACGGGCGCTGTCGAAGACCTTGTCGCGTTGGCCGAAGCGGTCGGCGCGCGCGTCGTGGGCGAAGTGCTGCACAGCCGCATGGTGTTCCCGATGGATCATCCGTTGTGGAGCGGGATGCTCCCGCCCGTGAACTCGGGGATCCGCGCGGTGCTCGAGCAAGCCGACGTAGCGTTGGTCGCCGGCGCCGTGATGTTCCCACCGTTCTTCTACAACCCCGTCGGTGCGGTCCCCGACGGCGTCGAGATCATCCAGATCGATCCCGACCCGTATCAGCTGGCGAAGACGTACCCGGTCGGGCTCGGTCTGCGGGGCGACTTGGGTGCCAGCGTGCGCGCGCTGCTTGCGGAAGTGCGTGCGCAGCTCTCGGACGATCGTCGAGCAGCCCTCGCGGAGCGCGTGCAGGGATACGGGAGCGCGCGCGAGGGTGCGATCGCGGGGATGAAGGCGGCGGTCGAGGCGCAGATGCAGATGAACCCGGTCTCGTCGTTCGCGGCCTGCGCAGCCATCGCCGACGCGTTCGACACGCCGACCAGCGTCGTCGACGAGAGCGTGACGGCGACGGCCGGGGTGCGCGCGGCATTACGGAACCGCGAGCCCGACTCCTACTTCTTCTTCAAGGGCGGCGGCCTCGGGTGGGGGATCCCGGCGTCGGTCGGCGTTCAGCTCGCGCAGCCCGATCGCAAGGTCGTGGCCATCGTCGGCGACGGCGCGACGAACTACGTGCCGCAGTCGTTGTGGACCCTCGCGCACCACGATCTGCCGGTGACCGTCGTTGTGCTGAACAACGGCGGCTATTACATCCTGAAGTCGCAGCTGCTCGGTATGAACCAGAAAGCCCTCAAGTTCGACAAGTGGCCGGGCATGGATATCGCCGATCCATCGGTCGACTTCATGTCGCTCGCGCGCGCCTACGGCGTTCCGTCCGAGCGAGTCGAGAAGGGGAGCGAGATCACCTCCGCGGTGCGGAAGGCGATGGGGTCCGGCGGGCCGTTCCTGTTGGAAGTTCCGGTCGACGGCACGATCAAGCCGATGGGCTGAACGTGAC
>DATGHY010000072.1:0-5945 GCA_035307625.1 Actinomycetota bacterium | reverse complement strand
CGGGCTCACGACCGATTCTGCAAGTGCCTCGTCGGTATCGGCAGCCTCGCGCGGACAGGATCTGATGCTGGGTTGCCAGGGACGCTCGTTGAACGTCCGATCGAGTACGTCGGGGATGTCGGCGAGGAGCGTGGCGAGCGGCATGGTTCCGGCAGTGGCGCGCGCGGATGTGCCTACCGCAGCCGTGAGCCGGCGCGCGCCGCTCCGCGAAGCGGAAAGCACGGCGGCCGCCCTTATCCTCGCCGTTGCCGCGGGCTTTCTTCTCAGGATGCGGCGCCGAGTCGCGAAGGGCGCCTAAACGATCGCGGTTGTGAGTTAGGTGTGAGGGCAACCGCTCAGGCTGCCTGACGTCTGAAGACCAACCTGGGCCACAGCCTTGTGCGTGCGACCGCGCGGGCAACCTAGGTGACGACGATCGTGCCGTGCATCGACGGCCCGTGGATCGCGCAGTGGAAATTGAAGGTTCCTGTTGTCGTGAACGTGCGGCTGATCTGAGTGCCGTCGTTCAATGCTTGGCTGAAGGCCGCTCCATTATCGAAGGTCACGTTGTGCGCGATCCCGCTGCTGTTGTTCCACTTCACGATGTCGCCCTTGTGGATCGTCACGGATGTGGGCGTGAACGAAAGCTGCGCGGTCGCTTGAATGGCGAGGGTCGCCCCGGTCTGTGTCGAGGTGCCACTGGGCGGCGGGGCAGTTTTGGTGCTACACGCGGCGAGGCCGATCGCCGCCAATGCCAGGATCACGAGTAGACGTCGAGACATGCCTCCCCCCTTCGGGTACGTGTCCGTAGTACGGCCGGCAACCCGACAGGGATTGTTACTCTAAAAGGCCGAGGGAGGGAAGCTCGATGGCATTCTGCGAGAACTGTGGCCGGGAGCTTTCGGATCAAGCGGCGGCGTGTCCGAACTGTGGTCATCCGCGGACGCCGGCAGGGGCTGTAAAGGTGGCGTCGGCGTACGCCGAGTGGTGGCAGCGCGCGGTGGCGCTCATCATCGACACGATCGTGATCGGCGTCCCCGCCGCGATCGTGATCGGCCTCGCCGGCCTCAGTACGATCGGCAAGCTCACCACGACGGACGAGTTCGGCAACCAAACGTTGAACGCTTCCGCCGTGCGTCACTTTGCGTTCGGCGCGCTCATCGCATTCGGCATCGGGATCTTGTACCGCACGATCATGGAAGGATCCGAGCGCGGCCAGACCGTCGGCAAGATGGCTATGGGTATCGCGGTCAAGGATCTGGACGACGGCGGCTCCATCGGCTACGCGCGCGCCTTCGGACGTTGGCTGGTCGGCTACATCCTCTGGGTCGTCATCTACATCCCTGGGATCATCGACTTGCTGTTCCCGTTATGGGACTCGAAGAAGCAGACGCTGCACGACAAAGCCGTCCGCAGCGTGGTCGTTCAGGTTCGCTAGGGCCAGAGCAGCCGGCCGGCGAAGCCGCGCACGCCGTACATCGCGCGCGTGTGGCCGTCGCCGCAGGGGAAGGTCACATCGCCGGGCGGACAGTCTTGAACGAAGCTCGCCCACATCGATCCGTCGGGTGCGATATCCGAGCCGTTGAAGTCGAGATAGGCGACGTCGCCCGGCGGGGGTCGCGTGCCGGTGGCGGTGAGCATCGGCGTGCGTGGATCGTTCAGCATCACGTGCCACACGCTGGGGTTCCGTGCGAGTGCCGAGCGCGTCGCCGAGAAGTAACCGTCGGTCGTGGTCTGGCCGGGGCGCTGGCCGTAGTACGAGACGGCCGCAGCGCCGGGCGCGCGCACGGCCGGGTTCCATGCATCGACCTGCGCGACGCCGGGCACGCTCATGCGGATCGGCGTGCTCCACGTGACGCCACTGTGCGACACGCGCATGCTGATCGCGCCGCCGGCTGCTCTGAAGCCGTAGAGATTGCCGGTGGTGTCGGTTCGAAGCTCGTCGAACGCCGGGATCTCGAGCGGCCGGCCGCTCGACTTCATCACCGGCCACGTCGCGCCTTCGTCCGTGCTGCGCGCGAGGAACCGGTGGCTCCCGCAGGCGACCATCACGACCAAGCTGCCGTCCGGGAGCGCTTGCGGATAGTTGCCGTCGCCGGCTCCGAAGTTTTCGCCGCTCGAACCGCACTCGCTGTGTTGCGGCACGGGGTACGTGAACAACACCGATGCGGTCGACCAGCTCGAGCCGCCGTCGAGCGAGCGCGAGCACACGCGGGCGATCCCGGGCAACGTCAGCACGATGTTTGAGTTCGCGCAGAAGTAGACGACGTTCGGGTAGCCATGCGGTTGCGCGGCCCCGCGTGGCGCGCGCGCGGCGACGAACCGAGGGTTCTCGCTGAGCAACGGGCAGCACGCCGTCGAATGGTGCCACGTTGCACCGTCGTCGCCGGTCCACATGAGATGCGCTTCCATGCCGGGGAACAACAGCGTGTCGGGCGCCGTAGCCGCCGCGGCCGTCTGCGGGAACGGGTTCCCACCGAAGTTGTAGAAGAAGAAGCGACCGGTCGTCCGGTCCACATACTCCTGCTCGTCCGACGGCTGCCACGTCATGCCCATCGGGAGCACGGCTTTCCAGGTCGCGCCGTTGTTCTTCGTGACGGCGACACCTCCCGGGCTGGCGATGAACTGGAACCGCGGGCCTGGCAGCTGCGCGCCGTAGCCGAGACCCGCCGGCCCCGGCGTGAAGATGGCCGGCGCGTAGATCACCGCGTCCTTCGTGGCGAAGATCCTGGTCTCCCCCGCGCCGAAGCCGGTCGTGGTGCTGCAAGGGATCGGCGCCCCGCCCGGCTGGGGCCGCAGGACGTGCCCAGCCGCGTCGGTTGCGATCGCGCGCCTTGAAGACGAGCAGCCCGCGCGCGACGTGGTTGCGCCGGTCGCCGGGGCAGCGCAGGCAAAGGCGAGGAGGCACAGGACGAGAAGGATGCGACGCATCGCCTCTCTGATTCGACGGCGCCCGCGCGCCTCCCTGGTAGGGGGTTTAGACAAATCGGTACCCGGCTATCTAGGTTTGGGGTGCACCGTCCTTCCCCGCACCCTGATTGCGCTCGTCAATTGGAGGTCGGCTTCGGTGAAGGGGGAGCGCGCATACCTGCGACGCTTCTCGGTGCTCCTCCTCATCGCGCTTGCCGGGTGCGCGGCCAAGTCCCCGTCGATCCTCGACGCGAAGGGGCCGGCAGAACGAACGGCGAGCAACATCTGGTGGCCGATGGTGTGGGTGTCGGCGGTCGTCACGGTCTTCGTCGTCGTCATGGGCGCATACGGCGTCGTTCACGGCCGACGCATACGCGAAGAGGACATCCGCCGCGACGTGCCGTGGGGCGATCGCTTCATCTTGATCGCGGGGCTCGGCGTCAGCGGTGTGATCTTGCTCGGGTTCTTCGTGTTCTCTCTTGCTCGCGCAGAGACGCTCGCGCGCGCGCGGCCGGGCTTGGAGATCACCGTGATCGGGCACGACTGGTGGTGGGAGATCCGGTATCCGAACGGCGCCATCACAGCCAACGAGATCCATATCCCGGCCGGGCAGCGCGTGAACATCTCGCTCGTTTCGGCCGACGTGATCCACAGCCTCTGGGTGCCGCAGCTCGGCCCGAAGATCGACCTCATCCCCGGCCGCACGACGCACACGTGGTTCGAAGCTGATCAACCCGGCGAGTACCGCGGGCAGTGCGCCGAATACTGCGGCTTGCAGCACGCACACATGGCGTTCTTCGTGATCGCCGATCCGCCGGCCGACTTCGCGACGTGGATGGCAGACACGGCGAAGCCGGCGACGGCGCCATCGTCGGCGCTCGCGACGCAAGGCCAGAACGTCTTCATGACGAACACATGCATCGGGTGTCACGCGATCAAAGGGACGCAGGCCAACGGGCTGCTCGGACCAGATCTGACACACATGGCGACGCGCACGACGCTGGGCGCCGGAACGATCCCGCTGAACGCGAGCACGTTGGCCGCGTGGATCCAGAACCCCGACACGTTCAAGCCGGGCGTGACGATGCCGCCGACGACGCTGACCACTAAGGACCTGAACGCCTTGGTTACGTACCTGCTGTCTCTGGGGTTCTCGCCGCAATGACAACGCTGGCGGATCGTCCTTCCGAGCGGCTTGAGCAGCTGTGGGCGGAAGAGCCCGGCCTCGGCACGTGGCTCAGCACCGTCGACCACAAGCGGCTCGCGAAGAAGTACCTCTACACGGCGATCACGTTCCTGATCCTCGGCGGGATCGAGGCGTCGGTGATGCGGCTGCAGCTCGCGCACTCGAACCTCAAGCTGCTCGATCCCGAGACCTACAACCAGCTCTTCACGATGCACGGCATCACGATGATCTTCCTGTTCGCCGTGCCGGTGTTCAGCGGGTTCGGCGTCTACATGATCCCGTTGATGATCGGCAGCCGCGAGATGGCGTTCCCGCGGCTGAACGCGTTCACGTACTGGGGGTTCGTCGCCGCCGGGATCTTCATGTACTCGTCGTTCTTGATCGGCAGGGCTCCCGATGGCGGGTGGTTCAACTACCCGCCGCTGACCAGCCAGTCGTTCTCCCCTGGGCCGAACATCGACTTCTACGCGCTCGGGCTCATCTTCTTAGGTCTCGCGTCCACGGGCGCCGCGATCAACTTCATAACGACGATCCTCAAGATGCGCGCGCCCGGCATGACGCTGAACCGGATGCCGATCTTCGTGTGGGGCGAGCTCGCGATGCAGGTCTCGATCCTGTTCGCGCAGCCGGCCCTGACGCTCGCGACGGTGATGCTGATGCTGCAGCGCCACTGGCACTGGCACTTCTTCGATCCCGGCGCCGGCGGCGACGCCCTGCTGTGGCAGCACCTGTTCTGGATCTTCGGCCACCCGCTCGTGTACATCGTGCTGCTGCCGGGGCTCGGCATCGTCGCGACGATCTTGCCGACGTTCGCGCGCAGACCGATGGTCGGCTACACGTGGGTCGTCCTCGCCGAGATGGCCACCGCATTCATCGGCTTCGGCGTGTGGGTGCACCACATGTTCGCGACGGGCCTGCCGTCGCTCGCGCTCAGCTTCGTTTCGTTATCGAGCTTCCTTGTGGCGATCCCATCGGGGATCCAGGTCTTCGCGTACCTGGCGACGCTCGTCACGGGGAAACCGAAGCTGAGCACGCCGATGCTCTACGTGCTCGGGTTCATCTTGATCTTCGTGATCGGCGGGGTAAGCGGGGTGATGACCGCGTCGGTCCCGCTCGACCAGACGGTGACCGACTCGTACTTCGTGGTCGCGCACTTCCACTACATCATGGGCGGCGTCGCGCTCTTCCCGACCCTTGCTGCTCTGTATTACTGGGGGCCGAAGATGTTCGGCCGGCTGCTCGACGAACGGTGGGGGAAGATCTCGTTCTGGCTCACGTTCATCGGGTTCAACCTTGCGTTCTTCCCGATGCACATCCTCGGCGTGCTCGGGATGCCGCGTCGAACGTACACGTACGCGTCGCACCTCGGCTGGGATAGCTGGAACCTGACCGAAACGATCGGCACGTTCATCATGGGCGTCGGGATCCTGATCACGATCATCAATCTGGTGCGTAGCACGCGCCGCGGAGAACCGGCGGGCAACGACCCGTGGCATGCGGACACGCTCGAGTGGGCGACCACCTCTCCCCCGGCCGATTACGACTTCGAGACGATCCCGGAGGTGCGCTCGCTGCACCCGCTGTGGGATCAGCCCGAGCTGAAGGGCGGTGCGCAACCGCCGGAGATGGGCGGACGGCCGCTCGCGCATGGACACCGCGTGCTGGCGACGTCGTTGCTGGACGCGAAGCCGGAAGCGGTCGTCGACATGCCGCACGAGTCGTTGTGGCCGTTCTTCCTGACCGTCGGCTTGATGGCCTTCTTCTACGGAGCGCTGACGCGGATCGGTTTGCTCGCAGCGCTTGGCGGCTTCGCTTCTCTCGTATCGATCGTGGGGTGGATATGGCCGCGCGGCCAGACACAGGAGATGTG
>DATGHY010000071.1:0-8308 GCA_035307625.1 Actinomycetota bacterium | reverse complement strand
CGTGACGGCTGGCGATTCTGCGACGGAGGCCCCTAGTCCTGGGTGTTGCCGCCGAGATACGCGTTGCGGACGCTCTCGTCGGCGAGGAGCTCGGCCGCAGGCGCGGCCTTGACCACCCGGCCGGTCTCGAGCACGTAGGCGCGGTGGCTGTGTTTGAGCGCCGCGTTGGCGTTCTGCTCGACCAGGAGCACCGAGGCCCCTTCGCGGTTGATGTTCTCGATGGCCTCGAAAATGGTCTGCACCATGATTGGCGAGAGTCCCAGCGACGGCTCGTCGAGAAGCAGCACCTCGGGGCGGGACATCAGGGCGCGCGCGATGGCGAGCATCTGCTGCTCCCCGCCCGACAGCGTGCCGGCGAGCTGTGTCCGGCGTTCCTTCAAGCGTGGAAACTGCGCATATGTCCGCTCTTCGACCTGTTTGAACGAAACGCCGCCGAACGTCACCATCTGCAGGTTCTCGACGACGGTCAGGTTAGGAAAGATGCCGCGGCCTTCGGGGATCGCGCACACGCCTGCGCGCGCAAGCTCATCGGCGGTCGCCCCGTTCACGTGACGACCGGCGATGTGAACGTGACCGCTGGTCGGACGGAGCTGCCCGCTCGCGACCTTCAACGTCGTCGTCTTCCCTGCGCCGTTCGGACCGAGCAACGCGACGACGCAATCTTGCGGGACGACGAGATCGACGCCGTGCAGCACTTCGATGCGCCCGTAAGCCGCCTTCACGTCGCGAAGCTCGAGGACCGGCGTGCTCATGCCGCATCACCTTCCGAGCCGAGGTACGCCGCCTGGACCGCTTCGTTCTTCTGGATCTCCTTCGGCTTGCCCACGGCGATCAGCCGACCGAAGTCGAGCACGTGGATCTTGGTGCACAAGCTCATCACGAACTCGATGTCGTGTTCGACGAGCAACACGGCCAGACCTGCGGCCGACAATCTGCGGAGCAGCCCGGCCATGAAGTCGGTCTCCGTCGAGGTGAGGCCGGACGACGCTTCGTCGAGCAGCAGCAGACGCGGCGCCGTCGCGAGCGCGCGCCCGAGCTCGACTAAACGCGCGAGCCCCGTCGGCATCGTGTCGACGCGCTGATCGGCCTGGCGTTCGAGCCCGACTGTGTCGAGGATCTCGTCGGTCACCGCGCGCGCGTCGACCTTATCTTTCGACCAGCCCGAGCGGATCTCCGCGGCCACCAAGATGTTCTCGCGCGCCGTCAGCGAGCCGAACACCTCGAGACGTTGGAACGTGCGCGCGATTCCGCGGCGCGCGCGCTGATGGGGCTTCTCCTTCTGCAACTCCGCGTCGTCGAACGTCACGCGGCCGCCCGTGGGCTCCTGGAGACCGGTGATCACATTGAACAACGTCGTTTTGCCGGCGCCGTTCGGCCCGATCAGTCCCGTGATCGAACCTTCGTCTGCCTCGAGGTTCACGTCTTGGAGGGCGAGCAGTCCTCCGAAACGCACGCCGACCGAGTCAACCTGCAGAAGCGGCAACGCGCTCGACCTCCTCTTCGAAGACGGGCTCCGGACGAGCGGTGGTCGCAGGAGAGAAGCGCGGGAAGAGCTGGCGGAACCGCTGGCTGATCGCGAACGAAAGGCCGTTCGGGTTTCGCCCGATGCTGATGGCGCCGAGGCCGGTAAGGAGATACGTCAATCCGCCGATCGATGGGAAATGGGCTTGGAGGACGCCGAGGAACGAAAAGGCGAGACCGCCGATCAGTGCGCCGCTCGCGGTTGTGATGCCGCCGAGGACCGCGAGCAGCAAGATCGGCAAGCTCTGGAACATCTGGAAGTCGATCGGTCCGGCTGATCCTTTCAGTCCCCCATACAACGCGCCGGCGAGCCCCGCCATCGCAGCTGAAAACATGAAGACCATCAGCTTCGTCCGCGCCAAGCTCATGCCGAGCGTCGCGCAAGCGACCTGGCTGTCCCGCATCGCCGCCAGCCGACGTCCGAACTGACCGCGGCGCATCCACATCACGAGCATCGACAGGCCGCCGAAAGCAGCGGCTAGTAAGACGAAATAGCTCCGCTCGCTGGTGAAGTGCAGCCCGAAGATCTTGAGACGTGCAACAGCGAGCGTCCCGCCATTCCCGAATACGTGTTGGTTCGTGAAGAACATGAAGTCCATGAGAGCAGCGAACGCCATCGTGCTCAGCGCGAGGTACAAGCCTTGCAATCGCAACGCCGGCAGAGCGATCAAGGCTCCCACGCCTGCGGCGAGCGCAGCTGCAACGATCAGCCCAACGATGGAGCCGTTCACCCCAAGCTTCGCCATCGCGAACGCGCCCAATCCGGCGAAGGTCATCTGGCACAGCGAAACCTGCCCCCCGTAGCCGGTCAGTGGAACCAGCGAGAGCATGATGAGCGCGAACGCGAGACCCTGACCCACGCGGATGATGTCTCCGGAGCCGAGGAATCGCGACACCACTAAGGCGACGACGACGAGAGTGACTGCGCCCGTCGCCGACATCCGACGGCTGGGGACGCGCGGAGCAACGGCACCGGCGAGTCGCGCAGCTCGCAATCTCGACTCCGGGAGCAGCAACAGGACGGCGAAGAGGAGAATGGTAGGGATCGACGGACCGAGGCCGATCCACCATGTGCTTTGGAGATGGACATAGCCAACGTAATAGGACTGGGCCAGGCCCAAGATCAGTGCGCCTACATACGTGAGTGGCAAGCTTCGGAGACGTCCAACCATCGCCGCCGCGTACGCGTTCACCACGAGCAGCGTGAGCACGATGTGGTTGAGCTGGAGCAATGGGGCGAGCAAGATGCCGGCGACCGCCGCCAACGACGCTCCGATCGCCCATGCCAGCATGCTCACGCGATCCGGGCGCGCGCCGTTCAGCGACAGCAAGTTGCGGTCGTCTACGACCGCGCGCATCGCGATCCCGATGCGGGTGCGGGAGAGCAGGAACCAGAGAAAGACCGCAACGGCGATACCGACGAGGATCGTGATCGCGTTGTGCCAGCTCACGAACGCGCCGAAGACCTTGAACTTCTTCGGGTCGAAGAACGGGGGCAGCTCGCGTGCCGTGGTCGGCTTCCATATCGCTTCGCCGAGCCCCAGGAGCAGCACCAGCAGACCGACGGTCACAACAAGCGATTGGGCAACCGACGCGCCTCGTAAGCGACGCATCAACGTTCGCTCGATCACTGCACCAAGCAGCGGTGCAGCGATAAAGACGACGACGATGATCGCGATCGGCGTGGGCCAATGGTGGTTGACCCGGAGCTCCCAGTACAAGAACGCCATCACCATGCCGATGGCGCCGTGCGCGATATTGAAGATGCCCGATGTGGAGTAGGTGACGACGAGGCCCGTCGCGGCGACCGCGTAGATGGCACCGGTCACGATGCCGAAGATCGTGAAAGTCAGGAATGCAGTCACGACGTCTTCATCAGACTCCCGGTGCACGTCCAACCCGACGCGGGGAACGCTCGAACGAATCCGCCGCTCTTGATCTCCACGTAGAGCGTGCAGTTCCCTTCGCGCTTCGCACCGATGTCGTGCGGTGTGTGCATGCCGTAGTCGCTCCACGAATGGATCCCCTGAAGAGCCGCGAAGAGCGCCTTCCGTGTGAGCTTTGCCCCCACCATCGTTGCCGCTTTCTGGAACAAGCGGCCGGCAGACCACGCATACATGCCGAAGTAGTCGGGCTGCGCCCCGGGAGCAACACGCTGCAGCCATGATTCGTACAGCTGCATCTCCGGGTTGGCCGATGCCTCCGCGAACAGCGCCGTGTTCAGGAAGACGTAGGCGGGACAGGGCACGCTCTTCAGAACGTCGTTGCATCCCGGAGGCTGCGACTGCACCGCAGTCTCACCTTGCGACAGATAGTTCGGCGAGTAAGCCACGGAGTCCCAAACACGTACCTGCGGGAACCAGCTCGCCTGCTGCATCGCCTTCTGCAAACGGACGATGCTCTGGTAGTCGGCGAGCATGTCGATGAACTCGACGCCTTTCTGCTGCATCGCTTGCACGTACGGGCTGTAGTTCGACTCAACGACCTGCACCTGCGTCGTGTAGACGAACGTGTACCCCATCTTCGTCAAGGCCTGGATGCGTTGATTGCCGTTCTGCACCGACGCGCCCGCGTTCAACGTGATGAACGCCGACTTCTTGATCGCGTCGGGATAGCGTTGCTTGATCTGCAGACCCCACGACGTGTTGATGTAGTTCGGTCCGACCGGGTAGGCGGGGTAGACATTTGAAGCAGTCGACCGCGAGGCGTTCACCGTGATCGCCGAGATATCGGGGATCCCGCACTGCTGCCCCACGGAAGCACCGCCGTCATCGAACGCCGACATCGAACCGACGAGGGCGAAGGATGAGGTGCAGGCCTGTTGGACTGCCGCGCGGTTCTGGGTGGAGTCGGCTTGCGAGTCGAGCAGCAAGTTCTTCACCTGGCGCCCGCAGATGCCGCCCTGGCTGTTCGCATACGCGGCGAACGCTTGCATCGCTTGCCACGCCGACTTGAACAACCCCGGCTGCACGCCGCTCACGTCCGCGACGGTTGCGAGCGTGACCTGATTCGCCGTGACGCCGGTGTCGGATGCGCCGCCACCGCTGCAGGCCGCGCCGGTCGTGCCGGTCGTGCCGCCGGTCGTACCGCCGGTGGTACCGGTGCCCGTCGTGCCGCCGGTCGTTCCCCCGGTTGTCGCGCCGGTCGTCGCGCCCGTCGTTCCACCCGTCGTCGATCCTGTAGTCGAGCCGCCCTTCGTGAGGGCGCCGATGCCGGCTGCTCGCTGATCGGCCGTCAGGCGCGCGCCACACGCGCTGGCAAGCAACGAAAGAGAAAAAACGATCGCTACGAAAGTTCTGGAGTGTGCCTTCACCCGTTGGCTCCCAGAAGAAAATGCTCGTCCAGCCTAACCAGCGCCCGCAAACGGCCGCCAGGCCCTACTTCGCTTGAGCCCCTTTTGTTCGACGCGTTTCCGTCCAAGGCCTGCCTGCGTCGGGGTCTGGTTCCCGCGGGAGTCCAAGGATTCGTTCTCCGATGACGTTGCGCAGCACTTCTGACGTTCCGCCGCCGATCGTCAGGGCTGGTGCAAAAAGGAACCCGTTCGCCCACCACATCGGATCCGCGCCCATCGGACCGACATCGGCGAGCAACCCTGCCGGTCCAGACAGATCGCGCGCGAGCTGGAAGATGTGCTGGCCGTGCGGATCGCTCAACGCTTTGCGAACCGACGATTCCGGTCCGAGCGGCTTGCCGGCAAGTCGATCGGCAACCATGCGCAATGAGTGAACGCGAAGGATCTCCCCTTCGGAGTAGAGCTGCGCGAGGCGCTGGCGCATAACGGGGTCGGTCGTGCCGCCGCGCTCCTTCACCAGGTTGACGAGATCGCGCGCCGCCGGGCCCCAGCCCCACTGCGCGCCTTCGCGCGCAAGCGTGACGCGCTCGTTCGCGAGCGTGTCCTTCGCGAGATCCCAGCCGCGGTTCTCTTCACCGATCAGGTTCTCTGCCGGCAAGCGAACGTCGGTGAAGAAGACTTGGTTGAACAGATGCATGCCGGTCATCTCAACGATCGGCGTGATCTCGACGCCGGGAAGGTCCATCGGGATGATGAAGTAGGACAGACCCGCATGCTTCGGCGCGTCGGGGTTGGTGCGCGCGATGAGGATCCCGAACTTCGCCGCGTGCGCGAGCGACGTCCAGATCTTCTGGCCGTTCACGATGTAGTGATCGCCCTCTTTGATCGCGCGCGTCGAGAGGCCAGCGAGGTCGCTGCCGGCTTCGGGCTCGCTGAAGAGCTGGCACCAGATCTCGTCGGCCGACAGCATCGGCATGATGTAACGGTTCTTCTGCTCTTCGGTCCCGGCCTTCACCAGGATCGGCCCGCAGTGCCCGATGCCGATCGGGTTGATCGGCCGCTGTATCTTCGCGCGCCGCAGCTCGTCGTCGATGACGAGTTGCGTCATCGGGTCCGCGTCCAGGCCCCACGGCTTCGGCCAATGCGGAACGACGTAGCCGGCTTCCGCGAGCTCCTTGCCGCTGGGGTTGGGATGCGCCTCGATCCAGGCGCGGACTTCGAGCCGTCGAGGGTCGTCTTCGGGGGCAAGCTCGAGGTCCATGAGGCGGCAACTATAAGACTCCCCCCGAAAATATTGCAACAGGTTCTACTCCGGGTTACGGTTGGCTCATGGCCGGCACAACGGGCAAGGTCTCTTTACGTCGAGCAGCCGCGCGCAGCGCTTCCGGCAACGGGCGCGCGCCCGACGAGAACGCACTGACTCCGAAACAGTCGGACCGGCGACGCCGGGTGATCCAGTCTGCGATCTCTTTGGCGACGAAGGGCGGGTATGACGCCGTGCAGATGCGCGATGTCGCAACGTCGGCTCGCGTGGCGCTTGGCACCCTGTATCGCTACTTCCCTTCGAAGGACCAACTTCTGGTTGCAGCCTTGAACGAGTGGGCCGAGGACATGCGCGACAAGCTGCGCGCGCGCCCGCCGCGTGGCGCGACCAAGGCCGATCGGGTCGCCACGGTGTTGCGCACCACGGTTCGCGGCTTGGAGAAGCAACCGAAGCTGTCGGCTGCATTCGTTACTGCCCTGTCGTCCATGAACGCCGAAGAGCCCGGATCGATCGAGCGCGCGGCCCAGGTCTACGGGACGATGAGCGAGATGATCGGCATCGCGATGGACGGCGACACGATCGAAGACCAGGACACGCTGATGCGCGTCATCGGCCAGATGTGGTTCGCAGTGTTGGTGTTCTGGGTGCGCGGGTGGAGCGGCGGAACGGAGATGGCCGACGACTTGGCCGCGGCGGCGCACTTGCTGATCCGCGACTAAGTGCTCACGGCCTACGGCGTCTGCGCGCTGACCTTCATGATGGTGATGTACGCGCTGGAAGCGCGCGGCCGGCAATTCGTGTTGCTGTTCGCCCTCGGGTGCCTGCTGTCTTCGATCTACGGCTTCTTGGCGAATGCGTGGCCATTCGGAGTGATCGAAGCGATCTGGTGCGTGCTGGCTCTGCGGCGATACGCCGCGTCCACGTCTGAGGGTGGTTAGCCCTCTCCTATGAGGGGTGGTAGCCCTCTCCCTGAGGGTCGCTTCCGGTTCTAGATTTCCATCGAGACTGGAGGGGCGATGGACGAAGCCAGGATGCAGGAACTGATCGCGGAGCACTTCGGGAACGCCGGTGTCGATGAGGTAAAGGTCCAATCGATCTACACGGAAGACGCGGTCTTGGAATTCCCACAGGGGCGCGAACGGATCCGAGGCAAAGCGAACATCCATGCGTTCCGCACCGTTTATCCGGCCAAGGTTACGGTGAAGATCTGGCGCACAACGTTCGCCGGCGACACGTGGATCCACGAAGGGCACATCAGCTACGACGACAGCGCTCCGAAGAATACGATCAGCATCTGGAAGATGGACGGTGAGAAGGTCATGCACGAGACCATCTACATCATGGACCCATGGGAGCCGCCCGCCTGGCGCGCGCAGTGGGTCGAACCGATGACGGAGCTCTAGACAACCCCGCAGCCTCCTCGTTCGTCTTAGAGTCGTGATGGCCTTCACGACTGGGGTTGGAGAGATCGAAGAGCTTCCGAGCGACCGGCCCGCCGGGATCGACGCCCTCTTCATTCACGAGTACGCGGGTCTTGCCCGCCTGGCGTTCCTGCTGACCGACGACCGCTCGACGGCGGAGGAGCTCGTGATGGAGGCGTTCGCGCGCGCGCTCGCGAGCTGGCGCCGGATCGGCTCGATGGACCGGCCCGACCTGTACTTGCGACGCATCGTCGTGAACCTCTGCTCGTCGAACATCAAACGTCGTGGGATCGAGCGGCGGGCAAACGCGCGCGCGGCTGCGCAGCGTCTGGAGGTTCCGGCTACTTCCCCACCGGAGCCCTCGATAACGCGCGCGGTGCTCGAGCTGCCCGTCCGTCAACGCGCGTGCGTCATTCTCCGTTATTACGAAGATCGCTCAGAGGCCGAGATCGCCGACGTGCTCAAGTGCTCCGTCGGCACAGTTAAGTCACAGCTATCGAAAGCCAGAGAGAAGCTCGAACGAGAATTGCGCCCCCTCGCAGAACAAGGTGATCGAGATGCATGACTTGGACGACAGGATCAAGGAACAGCTTCAGCGCTCCGCTGACGCGTTCGAGCCCGCTGAAGGCGTTTCGTTGCCCATAGTTCTTCATCGGGCACGTGTTTTGCGTGCGAGGGCACTGGTGGCGGTAGTCGTCGCTGCTCTCTTCATTGGATCCGGCGCCCTAGTCGCCACTCGAATTGGGCCATCGACCAAGAAAGGTTCCTTCATCCAGCCGAATAGGACGGCGAGCGTGGACGCGAACTACA
>DATGHY010000070.1:0-2753 GCA_035307625.1 Actinomycetota bacterium | reverse complement strand
GAAGCCCGCGGTCTTGCCGGTGCCGGTCTGCGCGCCACCCATGATGTCGTGGCCGGCAAGGATTTCGGGGATGGCCTGCGCCTGGATAGGCGTGGGCGTGGTGTAGCCGGACTCGGTCACGGCCCGCAGGATCTCGGGTCGCAAGCCGAGCTCGTCAAAGCTCGTTGCGTGCATGCATGCTCCTGGTGCGCGGCCTACCGCGAAGGCGGTTTCCGGTCCAGGCAGCGGAATGTCGTTTGCGTGGGGTCGCTTGCGGCTCGACTGCGGAGGCGTTCGGGCTCTGGGCGGGATGGGCGGTGACCGGAACGGCCGCCCGAGGACGCATTATAGCCTAAGCACCGGATTTTCCAAAATTTTTCGGTCGAGAGGGTCCTCGAAAGGCTATAATTGACTGTTTTGCCGCGCGCGCCTGGCGCGACATCGAGATCAAGCCATGCCCGCCGTCCGCAACGACCTTCGAAACATCGCGATCATCGCCCACGTCGACCACGGGAAGACGACGCTCGTCGACAAGCTGCTGGTGCAGGCCGGGACGTTCGCCAAGCACTTTCACGTGGGCGAGCGGATGATGGACAACAACGACATCGAGCGTGAGCGCGGCATCACGATCTTCTCGAAGAACTGCGCGGTCCGTTATCTCCGGAACGGCAAGATCGTCCACATCAACATCGTCGATACGCCCGGCCACGCGGACTTCGGCGGCGAGGTCGAGCGCGTGCTCGGCATGGTCGACGGCGTGCTGTTGCTCGTCGATGCCGTCGAAGGGCCGATGCCGCAGACGCGTTTTGTCACGATGAAGGCGCTGGCGAAGGGGCTGCAACCGATCGTCGTCGTGAACAAGGTCGACCGGGTCGGCGCGCGGCCCGAATGGGTCGTCAACCAGACGTTCGAGCTCTTCGATCGGTTGGGTGCCACCGATGCACAGCTCGATTTCCCGGTGGTTTATGCGTCGGCGCTCCAGGGCTGGTCGACGCTCGATGTGAATGTCGCGAAGGGCGGCGAGCAGGGCGGCGACATGCGCCCGCTGTTCGAGACCATTCTCGCGCACGTTCCCGCACCGGCGGGCGAAATCGATGCGCCGTTGCAGTTCCAGGTGAGCGCGCTCGACTATTCGAGCTACGTCGGACGGCTCGGCATCGGTCGCATCCGTCGCGGCAGCGTGTCTCCCGGACAGGAAGTCGCAATCCTCAATCATCCGCTCGCGAACGGCGAACTCCCGATGCGCGGACGCGTGGGCCAGGTATTCATGTTCGAGGGGCTCAACCGCGTTCCCGTCGAACGCGCCGGAGCCGGCGACATCGTGCTCGTCACCGGCATCGACGACCTCACGATCGGCACGACGCTCGCCGCAGTCGACCAGCCGCAGGCGCTGCCGCCGATTTCGGTGGACGAGCCGACGCTATCGATGTACTTCCAGGTCAACACGTCGCCGCTCGCGGGTCGCGAAGGCAAGTACGTGACGTCGCGCAATCTCCGCGATCGGCTTGCGCGCGAGCTGCTGACGAACATGGCGCTGCGCGTCGAAGATACCGGCGACACCGACGCGTTTCTCGTCTCGGGCCGCGGCGAGCTGCACCTCACGATCCTGCTCGAGAACATGCGCCGCGAAGGCTACGAGCTCGCTGTGTCGCGGCCGCGCGTGGTGCTGAAGGAAATCGCCGGCGAAACCTGCGAGCCCTACGAGCTGTTGTCCGTCGACGTCGAGGTACCGCACCAGGGCGCGGTGATGGAAGCGCTCGGCGTGCGCCGCGGCGACCTCACGAACATGGAGTCCGATTCGCTCGGGCGCGCGCGGCTCGAGTACCGGATTCCGGCGCGCGGATTGATCGGGTTCCAGGGCGAGTTCATGAACCTGACGCGCGGGACGGGGCTCATGAGCCACGTCTTCGACGCGTTCGCGCCGATGAAGGGCGACCTTCCCGAGCGGCGCAACGGCGTGCTGATTTCGCAGGAAGACGGCGACGCGGTCGCCTACGCGTTGTGGAAGCTCCAGGAGCGCGGGCGGATGTTCGTGTCGCCCGGGGAGAAGCTCTACGAAGGCATGGTGATCGGCATCCACAGCCGCGACAACGATCTCGTCGTCAATCCGATCAAGGGCAAGCAGCTCACCAACGTTCGCGCCTCCGGCAAGGACGATGCGATCATGCTGACGCCGCCGATCGCGCTGACGCTCGAATACGCGGTCGAGTTCATCGCCGACGACGAACTCGTCGAGATCACGCCGAAGTCGATCCGCATCCGCAAGCGCTACCTCAAGGAACACGAGCGGAAGCGCGCGAGCCGCGAAGCGGCCTGAAGTTGTCGCGCGGTTCGGTGATTACGCTCGATCGCGCAGTCGCAGCGCGCCTCGCGGAAATGGCGCTCGCGAATATCATGCGCGAGTATCCGCACAAGCTCGATCACGTCATGGCGACCGGCGCCGATGCGCTCGCGCCGCGCCGGCTTCATCCGGCCTTCCACGGCAGCTACGACTGGCATTCGTGCGTGCACATGCATTGGCTGCTCGCGCGGCTGCGCCGTCGCTTCCCAGATTTGCCCGATCGATCCGCGGTCGACGCGCTTTTCGACCTTCATTTCGCACCCGACGCGATCGCCGCGGAATTGGCCTATCTCGCGCGTCCGGACAGCGGCTCGTTCGAGCGCCCTTACGGCTGGGCATGGCTTCTGAAGCTCGCGGCCGAGCTGCATAGCGCAGCCGGCGCTGATTCGGCGCGCTGGTCGCGCGCGCTGCAACCGCTCGCCGATGCCTTCGC
>DATGHY010000069.1:0-10497 GCA_035307625.1 Actinomycetota bacterium | reverse complement strand
AGATCGGCATCTCGATCACCGGGATGCCGGCCGCAACGAAGGCATCCACGAAGCCCGAAGGCAACTCGTCCGCGCGCGCGCGGCGGAACCCGGGAAGGATGTCGCGCCACCACGTGTCGTCCGCCGGCGTGCGGAAGAGTTCGACGCCGTCGCGCAGGAGGACGCCGGTCTCTGGCTTCGTCGCGAGAGCGGTGAAGCGCTCAAGCGAGACGGGTAGCCACGGATCGATCCGCGCGTCCCTCTCGCCGCGAAGTGGGTACCACGTCGCGGCGGCAACATCGGACGTCGTGTTCGGCGTACGGTCACGCGCCCAGATCTCGACGTCGTACCCCTCTTCGAGCAGCCGCACGCCGCACGTCAGTCCGGACACGCCGGCACCAACAACGACAACCGCGGGATCCCGTGAGGCGTTCAGCTACCGTTGCGGCGCGCGTTCTTGCGTGGCGAGCTCGGCGCCTTGCGCGGCGCCGGGGAGATCGACAGCTCGGCTTTGCCGTTCGCATCGCGCGGCGGCCGTTTCTTAACCGGCTCGAGCAGCTTCTGCAACAGATCCTTCTCGACCGTCTCGTGCTCGATCAATGCGTCCACGATCTTGTCGAGCACCGGCCTGTACTGGACCAGGATCGCGCGCGCCTCAGCGAACGATTCGTCGAGCAGCCTGCGGATCTCTTTGTCGATCTCGAACGCGATGTTCTCGGAGTAGTCGGGATGCGACGCGAAGTCGCGCCCTAGGAAAACCTGCTCGCTCTTCTGACCGAGCGCCATCGGCCCGAGCTTGGCGCTCATGCCGTACTCAGTCACCATCTGGCGCGCCATCTTCGTCGCGCGATCGATGTCGTCTTGCGCGCCTGTCGTCGGGTCTTCGAATACGAGCTCTTCCGCGACGCGGCCACCCAAGAACATCGCGAGCTCGTCGATCATCTCGCTGCGTGTGACGAGGAATCTGTCTTCCGTCGGCAGCGAAAGCGTGTAGCCGAGCGCGCGCCCCCGCGGGATGATCGAGATCTTGTGCACCGGGTCGGCGTTCGGCAGCGCGTGACCGACGAGCGCATGGCCCGCCTCGTGATACGCGATCACGCGCTTCTCCTTGTCGCTGATCACACGGCTCTTGCGCTGCGGGCCTGCGATCACGCGATCGATCGACTCTTCCATCTCGTTCATCGTGATCTGCTTCAAGCCGCGCCGCGCAGAAAGCAACGCCGCTTCGTTCATAACGTTCGCCAAGTCCGCTCCTGTGAAGCCCGGCGTGCGTCGTGCGAGGATCTCCAGCTCGACACCATCGTCGAGCGGCTTGCCGCGCGCGTGAACGTTCAAGATCGCGAGCCGCCCCTTCAGGTCGGGGCGGTCGACGACGATCTGCCGGTCGAAACGACCGGGGCGGAGCAACGCCGGGTCGAGGATGTCGGGCCGGTTGGTCGCGGCGATCATGATCACGCCGCTGCGAACGTCGAAACCGTCCATCTCGACGAGCAGCTGGTTCAGCGTCTGCTCGCGTTCATCGTGTCCGCCGCCGAGGCCTGCGCCACGCTGACGCCCAACCGCGTCGATCTCGTCCACGAACACGATCGCGGGCGCGTTGTTCTTCGCTTGCTCGAACAGGTCGCGCACGCGCGCAGCACCCACACCGACGAACATCTCGACGAAGTCGGAACCCGAGATCGAAAGGAACGGAACACCCGCTTCCCCCGCAACTGCGCGAGCGAGCAGGGTCTTGCCGGATCCCGGCGGCCCGTACAGCAACACGCCCTTCGGGATCTTCGCGCCGACAGATTGGAATTTGGCCGGATTCTCGAGGAAGTCCTTGATCTCGACGAGCTCCTCGACCGCTTCATCGACGCCGGCGACGTCCTTGAACGTAACCTTCGGCGCTTCCTTCGAGACCATCTTCGCGCGCGTCTTGCCGAAGTTCATCACACGGTTCCCGCCGGCTTGCGAGTTGTTCATGATCCAGAAGAAGAAGCCGATCAGAAGCAGGAACGGCAGGAACTGAAAGATCGTGCTGAGGATCGCGTTCCCCTGCTGGGTTTTGACCGTCACCGGTACCTTCGCGTCGGTCAGGTGATTCGTGATGTCGTCCGCGTAATCGGTCGGGTACGCCACGGTGTACGCGGTGCCGTCCTTAAGCTTCCCTTGCACTCGTTGATCGCGATTCAAGATCTCCGCCGACTGCACCTGGCCGCTATCGATCTGCGACAGATAGTCGGTAAGACTGAGCTCCTTGACCGTCTTGGCCCCCGCGAGGGTGGTCAGGAGGATGTAGGCAAGGATGAGAAGGACGATGATGTAGATGACCGGCCCACGGGTGACGCGCCCGAAGGGCGTCTGCGGGCGTTGGGGCTGCTGCTGGTTTCGACGGTTCCCGAGCGGTGGCATTTAGCTGATTCTCTTCCTCTTCTTCAAGGACTCTACCCGTCCGGTCGGTGCAACGCGCAGCGGCGCCGATCTCTGCCGGGCTGCTCGAACGCAAACGGGAACGGTGTGACCTGGCGAAATGCTAGGTCCTGCCGTGGACCGTCACGCGGACCCCTTGGCCTTCCCTGAGGCCGAGGGACCGAACGACGTCGATCGGCACGAGCAGCCCGGGCGACTTCATCGAGCCATGGACCTTCCCTGTGAACTGGGTGCCCCGCATGCTCGCGCGGAGGGTTTCGCCGGGGCGCAAGCCGAGCTCTTCGACCACTGTTTCGTCGATGGGCACCTTGCCGTACGCGGTCTTCCCCTGCATCGAAAGCGACAGGGTCGCGCGGAACGTCCGTGCCAAGCTGCCTCCGCTAGTCCTCGTAAATGTGGGGCTTGAGTGTACCGACGTAGGGAAGATTGCGGTAGCGCTGGTGATAGTCCAGCCCATAGCCAACGACGAAGGTCGGCGGGATCGCGAATCCGTGGTATCGGATGTCCAGGGTGACCTCTTGGACCTCGGGTTTGGTCATGAGGGCGCAGATCTGGAGGCTCCGAGGCTTGCGACCTCTGAGGTTCTTGAGGAGATAGGAAAGCGTGAGCCCCGAGTCCACGATGTCCTCGATGATCAGGACGTTGCGGTCGTGAAGGTCGAGGTCGAGGTCCTTCAGGATCCGGACGATGCCACTCGTCCGCGTGGACGACCCGTAGCTCGAGACCGCCATGAAGTCGAACTCGGCCGGGATGCTGATCGCGCGCGCGATGTCGGCCATCATCACGAATGCGCCCTTCAAGACACCGACGAGCAGCAGGTCGTCGTCTCGGTAGTCCTCCGAGATCTGCTTGCCCATCAAGGCGACCTTGGACTGGATGTCGTCTTCGGTCAGGATCACTTGCTCGATGTCAGGGTTGAGCTCGCTCACGACTACTCCCCCTCGAACTCGATCCACAGGAACCGCGTGGTGCGCGACGAGACTTTCACGCGGTCGTCGATGCGATGACCTACGACCCAGGAGATCGTGCCGTCATCGCCGACGACCAGGGGAACCTCGCCGCGCATCGTCCTCGACACCTTCTGGTCCGTGAAGAAGTCGCCGACCTTCTTCTGGCGACTCATCCCGAGCGGCCTGAAGCGGTCGCCCGAGCGCCATCGCCGAACGCGGAGGGGGAAAATCACTCGGTCCGCGTCCACCACGCACTCCCTCGTCCCGTCCGGCAAGCTCGCCGGCTGTTCCGAGCTGATCCACGTCCGCGCGCGCGCACCCCACGTGGGAAGTTCTGTCTCTCCGGGGACCGCCAGCTCGACGGACGTGGCTGAGCCGGCGGGGGAAGGCGCGCGGCTCACGACTAAGAAACCATATTCGAGGCGCGCACTCAAAGGTCCGGCAAGATCGACGCTGCCGGAAGTCCTGTCCGAGACGACGAGCCGTCGCACGGCTTCGGTCTGAGCGGCGCCCGCTTCGTACCCTTCGACGCTGAACAGGTATCGGATCGCACGCCGCTGGATGGGGACCGGAAGCCGGCGGATCGCTTCGACGGGGAGCCTGCTGCCGCCGCCGGGGTTGGGCTCCGGGGGGGCTTGCGACAACGCCAGCCCGTGGAGGTAGTGGTCCTCGTCGCGGAGGATGTCGCCGAGGCGCGCGATCGACTCGGTCAGGCCGGCGTTCAGCGTCGAGCGCAGGAACGGGATCGTCTCGTTGCGGATCACGTTGCGGCGGAACGCTGGGTCCTCGTTCGTGGGGTCGATTCGAGGGCGGAGCCGGAGAGCGCGGCAGAAGGCGACCGTCTGCGCATGCCGCGAATCGATCAGCGGACGGACGTACCACCACCGGAGCGGCGTGATGCCGCCGAGCCCGCGGGGCCCCGTTCCGAAGAGCATCCGCATGAGGATCGTTTCGGCCTGGTCGTCCATCGTGTGCGCGGTTGCGATCCGGACGGCGCCGATACCTTCCGCGACTTCCTGCAGGAACGATTGGCGCCGGTCGCGCGCGGTTTCTTCCGGCGAGCGGCCCGGGATCGGTGCCGTCTCCTCGGCCGCGCGCACGGTTGCAGGCAGGCCCAGCGCCGCAGCCTGGCGCGCGACGAACGCCGCGTCCGCTCCGGATCCGTCACGCAAGCGGTGATCGAAGTGCGCGACGTGAAGATCCCAATCGAACTGATCGGCGAGGCGCGCGAACACGTGGAGCATCGCCAACGAATCCGGACCGCCCGACACGGCGAGCAGCGTGCGCTCGCCGCCTTTGAAGAGACCTCGCTCTTGGATCGTTCGCCGCACCGTCGCGACGAGATCGCGGACCGCGCGCGGCTCTTGGCTCATACGCCGACGCGGGACAGCCACGTCTCCGGCGCGCGCATCTCATCGAGCGTCGGCATCGTGGCTTCGCTTTCCCAAACCTTGTTGACCGCGTCGAGACCGGCGCGCTCGGCAACGATGTTGAAGAATCGTTCGCCCATCGCGTACTGGTCGTACTTCATATCCATGCCGATCGCGCGCTGCAGCGTGCGCTCAGCGCCGGTCGCTGCGCCACGGCGGCCTTCGATGGCCGCGCGCATCGTCTCGAACGTCGGGATCAGCTGGGCGCCGAGGCGGTTCATGACGAAGGTTCCGTGTCCCTCGACGACGCACATCAATGCCTGCATCTCATCCAGGAGCACAAGTTGCTCGTCGGACATGAGGATCGACATCAGCGACGCGGTCCGCCATGCGCTGGGGCCTTTCAGCAAGAGATCTTTGCCGCGCTCCAAGATCCTCTTCACCGTCGACGGATCGAGCTCCATCCGTCCGATCGCTTTCTCGATCAGCGCACGCACTCGATCGCGCAGCCACGGAACGCCGGTGAACTGCGTCCGATGCGTGATCTCGTGGATCGTGATCCAGAATCGGAAATCGCTCGGCACGAATGCAAGACGCTGCTCGGCGTCGACGACGTTTGGGCCGACGAAATACACGCGCCCACCGCCTTCGGTCGCCAAGACGAGGTCGTATTGCCCGAGCACCTTGGACGACAGGTATCCGAGGAGCACACCGATCTGGATGCCGAGCGCGCCGGACGTGATGCGCCGCATCGGACCGCGAAGGCTGATCGAACCGGAAAGACGTTCTGCGAGCGGCCGCATCAAGCCCTGGAAGCTGTCGATGTTCGCGCGCACCCACGCAGGACGATCGAGGACGATCGGATCAGGCGCAGGTTGGGGCGGAACGAGACCGGTGAACTCGCGAACGAGGTCGTCCGACTGACGTGTGAATCGCTTGAAGTCTTTCCTAACCTCAGCGCGCAGCGTCGGTGTCGTATCGGGTCCGCGACCGGCTACCGAAGAAGCAACGCGAACGGCGAGAGACCAATCGACGAGATCGGGGGTCGTGCTCACTTCCGGACCTGTCTAGAAGAGCGCGTCACTCTTCTTTCGTGGGAACGCCTTCTGGGTTTCCTTGACGATGCTCGACCTTGTTGAAACCCCGCCGCTGCCACGCGTACATCCCTGCCGTCAGCAGCAGGTACAGAAGGACGACTCCGAGCGTCAGATACGCCAGACAGTGATGCCACGGGGCGCAATATCCGCCTTTTGGTGGCGGCGAGGGGCTGACCTGCGCGAATGCGGGGGTTGTGAGGACCAGAACGAGGCCGGCGGCTGCGATCGAGGCGCGAATCAACGCACGAAATCGTCCCATGAGCGAATCGTAGCACAGGCGAACAGCCGTCCCGAGCGACACAAATACCTGCTTGTGCGATTGCAACAACCCCCTTTTTCACGAAGAAATTCGCACTTTCCGCAAGGAATCTTTTGTGCGGGGTGTAACTCTTGCATCCAGGATGATAAACTTCTGCAAGCGATTGTGAGGAGGTTCACAAATGGACGACGAACGGTTCGACTGGCAGGCCCGGGGCCTGTGTCGAGGCGTCGAACCCGAGGTGTTCTTCCCTATCTCGGAAGAGGACGCATGGCGCGCGAAAGAGATCTGCGCGGCGTGCAACGTCCGTGAATCTTGCTTGGTCTTCTCGCTCGCGAACCGTGAACGCTACGGCGTCTGGGGCGGCGTGACCGAGAAAGAGCGGCAAGACATGTTCCGTCGCGGCGTCGCCCAGCGTGTGCTGGCGAAGGCGCTGCAAGACGCTGTCTAGAACTTAAGAGCGGAGCCGGAGGGGGGATTCGAACCCCCGACCCTTCGATTACGAATCGAAAGCTCTGCCACTGAGCTACTCCGGCACGAAGCCGGCAGTTTAGCAGGGGACATTCAGCCCTCAGCCCGCTCGATCCCCGTCTTGTTCCTCGGCGAAACGCTGAGTTTCGATGTCCAGGATCCGAAGAGCGAGACGCGGATTCCGCGCAAGCAACGGGCGGAAGAACGAGCGCAAGATCCCGATGCACATGGCCGCTCCGTCGGCGACGACCGTCGCGTTCCGGACGGTTCCCTCAAGAAGCGATACCTCGCCGAAGAAGTCCCCCGCGCCAAGCGTCGCGATCTCATCGCCGTTCCGCAGAACCCGGACGCGGCCCTGGGTGATGAAGTAGAAGCCGAGCCCTTCTTCACCCTCTGGGACGATCACCTCGCCACTGTCGAAGAGCATCACGTGGGCTCGCGCGGCGATCTGCTCGACCTCGGCCGGCGGACATCCATCGAGCACGGGCATCCGGGTCAGTGCGCGCGTGCGCTCCGCCACCCCCAGGGAAACGCTCTTCGTCATGGCGGAGCGTTCGACGCCTTTTGTCCGTTTCCTCCTACCGCGCGCCTGCGCGTGCGCGCGGGGTGCCGAGCTCCATGAAGATGGCTTCCAGCGCGAGGACCGCCTGAACGTTGCGCGCCAGCGCGCGCCTCGTGTCTTCGATCCGTTCGAGCGCGCCGACCAGCCAGGCCGGATCGGCCACGGCCGCGGCACGACGGAGACGGTCCGCGATCTCGGTGTTAACCAACGCCTCATCCGGAACGCCGGCGCCGGCGAGGAGCACGTCTCGGAAGAATGAAGCGACGTCCCGAAGCGCCGAGTCGTAAACCTCGGTCTCGATCCGCCGCGACTCACGCTTGTGGCGATCTTCCATCCGTTTGCGGGCCGCGCCTGTTGCACGCGCGTCACCGAACGCTTCCAGATGCTTTGCGAGCTCGTCCTTCTGGCGCTTCCCGAGGGCAGAGACCGCCGACGCGGCTTCTTCGGCCAGCTCTGCCGCGATCCGCACCGATTCCGATGGGCCGTTGCGAACGAGGCGGCCCGGGATGTCGAGGTGCGCGCGGTGGCGATCCGGCGCCGCCGGGTCCTTCACGAACCGGAGCGCGGTCGAAAGATCGCCGCCCGTACGCGCGGCCCAAGAAGCAAGCGAAGGCTCCGTTGCATGCTGCTCGATCAAGACGCGTTCGATCTCAGCCGGACCCAGCGGGAAGAAGTCCACGCGCCGGCAGCGCGACACGACGGTTGGAAGCAAGTCTTCCGGAGATTCCGTGACGAGGACGAAAACGACGTCGCCCGGTGGCTCTTCGAGCACCTTCAGCAACGCGTTCGACGCGGCGGGGTTCAGCCGGTGTGCGTCTTCGAACAAGAACACCTTGACCCGGCCTTCGTACGGCGAGAGGTACGCGTTCTCGCGGACGGCGCGAACTTGGTCAACGAGGATCTGCGCGCCCTCCGGCGCGATCGTGTAGACGTCGGGATACGCGCGGCGGAGGACGCGCGCGCATACGTCGCACTCTCCGCAGCCGCCGTTCGGACAGTTGAGCGAGGCTGCCAGGGCCATCGCCGCCAGCTCGCGACCGACGCCTTGCGGGCCGACGAAGAGGTAGGCGTGCCCGGGTGCGCCGCTGGAAACCGCATCACGCAGGATGCGAACCGCGGTCTCCTGGCCGACGAGCCGCGACCACATCGCGGGCTCGTTCTTCGTGGTCACGACTCCACGCGATCGGCAGCGAGGAACGGGAGCACGGCCGCCCGCACCTGCGTGTGAACCTGTTCCTTCGTACCTGAGGCGTCCACAACTGCGAAGCGACTGGGATACTCGCGCGCGAGATGTATATACGCCTCGCCCACTTTGCGGTGGAACGAGACGTCTTCCGATTCCATGCGGTCTGGATCTCCTTCGAGCCGCTCGAGCCCGCGTTCGGCTTCGAGATGAAGCAGGATAACGAGGTCGGGCAGCAGCTCGTCGGTCGC
Source organism: Actinomycetota bacterium (assembly GCA_035307625.1). Taxonomy (GTDB): domain Bacteria; phylum Actinomycetota; class AC-67; order AC-67; family AC-67; genus AC-67. The sequence goes on along the minus strand of DATGHY010000069.1, from coordinate 1,963 downwards.
CCATTCGTTCAGGTGCAGCACGTCGTCCTCTCCCAGCCCGCGCGCCAGGCCTTGATACGCGAGCGAGGAATCAATGTATCGGTCGCATATGACGACCGCATCCCGCTCGAGCGCGGGCCTGACGGTTTCCGAGACGTGCTGCGCGCGGCCGGCCGCATAGAGCAGCGCTTCCGTCTTCGGATCCATGCCTTTGTTCGTGGTATCGAGAAGGATGTGACGGATGCGTTCGGCGATGGGCGCGCCACCCGGCTCGCGCGTGACGACGACGTCTTTGCCTTGCTCCTTCGTCAGCCAGTCGTAGAGCAGCTTCAGCTGCGTCGACTTCCCTGCACCCTCAACGCCTTCGAATGTGATGAAGAGGCCTTTGCGCGCGCCCCCCGCGACAGCGGGCGTCTTGAAGCGAAGGCCCCGCTTGCGCGCGCGCTTTCGCTCGCCGCGTGCGGTGGCGATGCCTCGCGCGGCCTCGATGCCGGAGAAGAACAGGAAACCTCCTCCACCCAACATCGCGAGACGGGTGCCCGACAGGTCAAACGCATACCGCCCAACCGTCACTGCGTGGTCGCCGATGAGACCCGCAAGGAGCGGCCAGCCCGCGAGGCCGATGAACAGAGATAGCTGGATCCCCGTGTAGAGCGTTGCGAACGTACGGCCTCGCAAACGATCTTCGGTCATCCCTTGCAACTGCGTGAAGGCGGTTACCCATGCGGTTCCAGAACCGAATCCCGCAAGGAACGTCAGGGGGAGGGCAGCTGGAAGCGATGTCATGAGCGATACGCCGACCGCGGCCAGACCGCCGACCATCAAACCGATCGGGAACAGCTTCTCCCAAGAGATCGATCTCGAGAGCCAGCCGGCTCCGGCCATGCCACCGACCAGACCTAAGCCGACCGCAACGATCAGCGTCCCCCACGCCGCCGTCCCACCCTGGGCGCTCTGAACAAGCTTCCCCGCGAAGATAGGCCCCAGCGAGATGATCGCGCTACCTCCAGAGAACGCGGTCCATGCGCCCACCACGAGCGTTCGTACGATCGGCTGTTTGCGGATGAAACGAAAACCTTCGAGGAGGTCGGCGAAAGGATTCCAGCCCGCGCCCGGAATACGAGCTCGTTTCGTTTGCATGAGCTCGCGTGGGAACGTTGCCACTCGCGACGCCGAATATAGGAAGGTCGCCGCGTCGAAGAAGAAGGCCAGCGTCACCGGATTCGCGTACACCCATGGGGATATCCCCTTCAAGAAATGCGCGGGGATAACGGCAAGTGAGACCAATGCGCCGGCGAGTGGGAAGGATGCGTACGTCGAAACCAACGAGAGTTGGTTCGCCATCATGAGCTGGTCACGGTCGACGAGGTTGGGAAGGGTCGCGTCCTTCGCCGGGACCCACGCCTGACCCAGCATCTCCATCGCCGCCGATACGAGGTACAGCTCCCACAAGCTGTGCATCCACGGGATCGAGGCGATCAACGCGGCTCGCATGATGTCCGCCGTCACCATCAGCCTTCGACGGTCGAACCGATCGGCGAGCACGCCGGCGAACGGACCGAAGAACAGCCCCGGCACCACTCGGAAAAGGAGTACGCCTCCGACCGCAAACGCGGCCTTCCCCGTAGGCGCTCCGGTTGGGTTCTGCAGCCGTGCGACGTACTGCACGAGAGCAAAGACGCCCAGCCAGTCGCCCAGGCTGGAGACGGTGGTGACCGTCCACAGTCGGCGGAAGTACCTGCGTTTGAGAAGAACGAGAAGGCTGGAGGGTCGCTCGGAGGGGGCGACGTACTCCCGCTGGGGAGGTTGCGAGGGTCCCGTAGCCATCGGGTTAAGCGAGCGTAGCACGCACCCTGCGCAACTTCGGGGGTGGTCGGTCGGTAGGATGCCGCCCGATGACGCACTTCGTCGAGAGCTTCCAGAACCACTTCTACATCGGACTTTTCATCCTGCTTCTCATCGACACGATCGGGCTCCCGATCCA
>DATGHY010000068.1:0-4321 GCA_035307625.1 Actinomycetota bacterium | reverse complement strand
AGAACGATCCCGCCGATCTCGAGTGGACCGATCTCCGCAAGCATGGCCGAATCCTACACCCGGCCCCGGCGCCTGGAGGGCTTCGCGCGCGCCCCCAGACCGTCGGCGTGCTCGGCGACGGCTTGCACCTGCGCTTCGACGGCGCGCGCAGCGTCGTTCAGTCGCTCGGCAGCCGCTTTTGCGTCTTTCGCGAGCCCCTTGGCGTGCCGCACCAACGAGAACGTGTACGTGACCACAACACAGAGCGCGAACAACAGGAAGAACGTCAGGATCAGGTACGCGGGGGTGCCCAGGGCGAAGAACGCCATAGAGGCATCCTATCCAGTGGGCGGTGCGGAGCCGAACGACGCTTAGGAGCGCGTGGCGACGCGGAGAAGGCTGTCGAACCAGTCGGGCTGCTCGAGCAGAAGATGGAAGTCGAGGAGATCGTCGGTCGTGAGGGGCGGCCCGTCGTGGGACTCGCGCACCTCCTGCGGGAGCTCCCAAACCGTCGCAGGGACGCCGCCGGAGATGAGCAGCTGAACGACCCGGTCGTCGGCGGGCTTCTGGATCTCGTCGGAGCACAGCGGGCACTCGAACTGGTAGTAGGAGGCCGGCGCGTGCGTGCAGACGCGGAGCTCGATGTCGTCCGGCGTGAGCTCAACCTCACCGCACGTAGGGCACGTCGCCCGTATCGTCGTCACTTTCGCCTCCGGCTTTTCCCTGTGTGCCATCTGACCCGAGTATCGGCACGGCAAACGGCTGCTTTAGCGTCAGAACGGGGTCGCGGCCAAAGTCCCCCATTGGGGTCTGACCAGCTATGGACGTTTGGGACTAGGCGGCCGCCACCGGCACATCAGGCAACCCGGTCAACAGGCCCCCCGGATGCTTCAACCAGGCCCTTTTCCGGCCGATACATCACCTGGGACGAGGAGGCATGCGGGTGCGGGATCGGAACGACGTCGTACGGGCGCAATGGCAGCTGTGGGCCGTTGCCTTCATCATCATCTGCGGGCTGGCCGGTGCCCTGATCTTTATGGCGACCAGCACCGCGCCTGCGTCGAAGGTCACCTTCCTGCCGTCGCGCGCGCTCCTGGCCATAGCGCTCGGCGGCCTCATCACCGCGTTCACGATGTACGCGATCGATCGCGAGCGGCATCTCCACCGGCTGTCCGAGCGCTTGCTGCGCGAGCAGGTCGATGCCGAACAGATGAGCTTGCGCCTGAAGTATCTGCACGAGCTGACACGCGAGCGCGACACCAATGCCGCCTTGCTCGACGGGTCTGCCGACGGCATCGCCGTCATCGACAAAGACTTCTCCATCATCCGGTTCAACCGATCGATGCAAAAGCTGTGCGCGCTGGCCGAGACCGACGCACTCGGCGAGCGCGCCGAAGCCATCTTCCGTTTCGCTACGCCCGAAGGATCGCCACTCGAAGGTGCGCTGCATCCGATCCGCGTAACAGCGATGGACGGGATCGCACGAGCAGGCCTCGAGCTCCGGCTGCTCGTCGGTGAAGACAAGGAGCAGTGGGTCAGCGGAACGTTCAGTCCGATCCTCGACGCCGACGGAGCGAGCGCCATCCTCGTCAACTTGCGCGACATCGCCGAGCAGAAAGAGCAAGAGCGCATGCATCGGGACTTCGTGTCGATGGCGGCGCACGAGCTCCGTAACCCGCTCACCGCGATCAAGGGGTTCACACGCACGCTGATGCTCAAGGCCGACATGCTGAGCGACGAACGGCGGCTCGAATACCTGTCGATGGTGAACGAACAGTCGAACCGCCTCGCACATCTCGTCGAGGACCTGATGCAGGTGTCGCGCATCGACGCGGGACGCGTCACGCTGGATCCGCGCGCGCTCGACGTGGGCGATACGCTCGCAGAGCTGCTCGAACAGTTCCGCACGAAGTGGGCCACGCGCGAGATCGTCGTGAAGCAAGACCACGATATCGCGCTCGTCTTCGCCGATCCGCACAAGCTCGAAGAGATCCTGATCAACCTGATCGACAACGCGGTGAAGTATTCGGCCGCCGGCTCGCGCGTGGAAGTGTCGATCGGGGGCCACGGACCCGACGTGAAGGTGTCGGTCCGCGATCACGGCGAGGGCATACCGGCCGAGGAGATCCCGAACCTGTTCCAGAAGTTCGCTCGGATCGCGTCCCCGTCCACCTCCGAGATCCCCGGCACAGGATTGGGCCTCTACATCGTGAAGGGCTTCGTCGTCGCGCACGGCGGGCGTGTCTGGGTCGACAGCTCGCCCGGAGAAGGGTCCACGTTCAGCTTCACGTTGCCGGTCGCCCAGGCCCGCGAGACCGCACACGCCGTATGAGACTCGCGCGGCGCCAGCCCGAACAGCCGCGGCACGACGAGATCGACGCGCTCCTGATCGCGACACGCGCAGCCGCAGCCCAGACCGAGCTCGATGCATCGCTAGAAGCCATCCTCGACGCAGCCCTCGGGTTGCTGGGAGGCGACGAGGGATCGATCCAGCTGATCGACCCGGCCACGATAACGCTCGTGATCGTGGCGTCGCGCGGGCTCGAGCCCGAGCAGAAGCGCGAGGTACTTTCGCTCGGCCACGGGATCGCCGGCACAGTGGCGGTCACCGGACAAAGCTTGCTGCTGCCCGGCGCCGTCGACATCGGCCGCTTCTCGGGCCACGTCCCCAAGTCGCGCAAGATCTACAGCGCGATCTGCGTTCCGCTCCGCACCGGTTCGGAAACCATCGGCGTCATGAGCGCGAACAAGATGCGCCCGGGCACGGCCTTCGACGACAACGACCTGCGCGTCGCGACCTTGTTCGCGGAGACCGCGACGCTCGCGATCGTCAACGCGCGACACGTGGCCGAGGCGGCTCGCCGCTCGGTCGAGGTCGAGTTGCTCCGCGGCGCGACGGTCCGGCTCGCGGGCTCGCTCGACGTTGAAGAGGTCGCGGCGACGATCCTCAAGGAAACCATGACCATCGCCGGCACCGACACGGCGTTCATCTGCGTGACCGACGGAGACTCGGGGCCGCTGGAGCTCGCGCGTTACTCGGGCGTGTCCCGTGACGCGCTTCGATCCGTGCTTGCCGCCCCCGGCTTTCGCCGCTTCACGCCGCCGGCGGGGATGAAGGTCGTCGCCGACGTATCGGCCGATCCCGCTCTCTCGCCGCTCGCGCGCAACCTCGGGTCGCGCGCGCTCGCGCTCATCCCGCTACGCACGGCCGACGGCCGCTCGGGTGGGATGCTCGGCGTGGCGCTGGAGGAAGACGCCGACCCGGAGATCCGCGAGTTGCTCATCGCGTTCGGCCTCCAAGCAGGGCTGGCGCTTTCGAACGCGTTGCTCTACCGGACGGTGGCCGGCCGCGAGGAAGAGCTGACGACCATCATCACGAGCATGGACCTGCCGATCATCATGATCGACGAAGACGATCGTTTCCGGTCGATCAATCCCGCCGCCGCGCTGACGTTCCGCCTTTCCCCTGAGTTCGAGCTCGGCCAGCCTGCAGCCGGGAAGCTGCCGGAAGAGATCGAGGAGCTGCTGCTCGGAACGGGAGAGGGCGTCGATGTGGAGATCGCCGTTGCTGTTGGGTCCGAGGAACGGGTGCTCCACGTGACCGCAGCGACCGTCGCGACCGGACGCGGTCCCGGCGGACGCGTGCTCGTCTGCACCGACGTCTCATCGCAGCGCGAGCTTGAGCGACGCAAGGCCGACTTCCTCGCTGTTATCGGCCACGAGCTCCGCACGCCGCTCACGAACATCAAGGGCTTCGCGTCGACGCTCGCGAATCACGGCGCGCGCCTGCGTCAAGAGATGCGCGACGACGCCGCGCAATCGATCCTTCAGAACAGCAATCGGCTCGAGCGGCTGGTCGAAGACCTGCTCTACGTGTCGCGCGTGGAGAACCACCGGCCGCCGTTGCATCTCGCGTGGGACGACATCGTCGCCGTGTCGGCGGACGTCGTCGGTGCCTCAGCGCGCCGTAACGAGGGCCGCTCGATCCTGATCCAAGGTCCGGGCAACGATCTTCCGATCTATACGGACCGCGTGAAGGTCGAGCAGATCCTCACGCACCTGATCGAGAACGCGGTGAAGTACTCCACCGACGACACCGACGTGCGCGTGCGGATCGTCCCAGACGAGCACACCGTCCGCATCGACGTGATCGACGCCGGCGTGGGCATCTACTCCGGCGACCTTGAGCGGATCTTCGACCCGTTCACCCAGATCGACTCCACGAGCACGCGCGAGGCCGGCGGCACAGGCATCGGGCTGTACGTGTGCCGCACGCTGGCCGACGCGCTCGGCGGCCACATCGGGGTTGAGAGCGTGCTGGCGAAGGGCTCGACGTTCTCGT
>DATGHY010000067.1:0-5764 GCA_035307625.1 Actinomycetota bacterium | reverse complement strand
CGATCGCCGCCAGCCTTCGCCGAGGGCAGCTCGTTATCTTGGAATCGACCACCTATCCGGGGACAACCGAGGACACGCTGCGTCCGATCCTCGAGAAGAGCGGGCTCAAGCTCGAAGAGGACTTCCTCCTTGCGTATGCGCCGGAGCGTGTCGACCCGGCGAACGCGTCGTTCCGCACGGCGAACATCCCCCGCGTCGTCGGCGGTGCGACTCCGCGGAGCACGCAAGCGGCCGAGCTCGTGTACCGACGCTTCATCGAGAAGGTGCATCCCGTATCGAACGCGCGCACCGCGGAGATGGCGAAGCTGCTCGAAAACACGTTCCGTTGGGTGAACATCGCGCTGGTCAATGAGATGTCGACGATCGCGCGCGCGATCGGCGTGGATATCTGGGAGGTCGTGGACGCGGCTGCGACCAAGCCGTTCGGCTTCATGCCGTTCTATCCCGGCCCCGGTGTCGGCGGGCACTGCATCCCGCTCGACCCTTTCTATCTGCAATGGGCCGCGCGCGTGACGGGCGAAGGCACGCGGTTCGTCGAGCTTGCCGAAGCGATCAACTCGCGCATGCCACAAGTCGTCGTATCGCGCGTGCAGGACGCACTGAACGAGCATGCGAAGGCGCTTCGCGGTTCGAACGTCCTCGTGCTCGGCGTCGCCTATAAGAAGAACGTTCGCGACTTCCGTGAATCGCCGGCGAAGGAGACACTCGCCGGCCTGCAGCAGCACGGCGCCGTCGTGACGTATTCCGATCCGCATGTTCCGTCGCTGCGCGAGGAAGGGATCGAGCTCGAATCGATTGCGCTCGATGAGAAGACGCTCCGCGAGGCCGACTGCGTGCTGATCCTGGCCGACCACGACGCGTTCGACTTCGCGCTGATCGCGCGCAGCGCGCAGCTGGTAGTCGACACGCGCAATGCGCTCGGCAAACGTGGTCTCCGCGACGATAACGTCGTCACCATCTAAATAACAACGCTGTAATTCGTCTGTCTGTTAACTTCTGTTGCGTATCGTCAACCATTGAGAGCACTGTCACTCTGAGTGCTAAAGAACGCTTTCTCTTCCTCCGAGGCTCCCTCGTGACGGTTGTTTCGACCGTCGTGAGCAGGTCCTCGGGAGGGAGAGCCCCATCGTTCGTCGTTGCGTCGCCGTCGTCGCCGTCTTCGCGTTGACCGGGCTTTTCCCGGTCATGGAGGCGCACGCGCAGCAACCACCGCTCCCCGAAGGCGCGCGCATCTTCCTTCCCGGTCACGGGTGGGGTCACGGGCGCGGCATGGGCCAGTGGGGCGCGAAGGGTCTCGCCGATCAGGGCAAGACGTACACGCAGATCTTGTCGACGTATTACCCGGGCACAACGCTCGGCACGCGCTCTGCGACCGAGGACATCCGGGTGCTCGTCGAGACGTCGTCGGACGTCATCGTCTCGTCCGACCAGACGTTCACCGCGCGGTTCGTCAACGGCACGATCATCGCGACGAGTGACTCAACGTACCGCTACTTCAAGGCCACGTGGGACGGCACGAACTACCACCTCTACAAGTCGACGGCGTGGAACGGCAGCTGGACGCTGCTGAAGACGACCACGTCGATCATCCAATTCAAGCCTGGGACCGGCATGATCCAGCTGTACACGAACGGCGGAAGCATCCACGTGTATCGCGGCTTCATCGAAGCGCATCAGAGCGGCTCGTCGATCAACGCGCTCAACATCTTGCTGATGCAGCAATACCTGTACGGTGTGGTGCCTCGCGAATCTCCGGCGAGCTGGCCGGCGGAAGAGCTGAAGGCCCAAGCCGTAGCCGCGCGCACCTACGCTGCGCGCCGGAAGGATTCGTCGCGCGCCGCTCACAACAGCTACGACATCTGCATCACAAGCTCGTGTCAGAGCTACGGCGGGTACGGCACCAAGTCCAGCCCGACATCGTCGGTCACGGTGCTCGAGTCTCAGAGCACGAACAACGCCATCGACGGGACCGCAGGCAAGATCCTGACGTACGGAGGCTCGCCGATCCTCGCCGAGTACTCCTCGTCGACGGGCGGATACACGGCGGCAAGCTCGCTCCCCTATCAGAAGGCCGTGCCGGACCCAACCGACTCGGTCAGCCCCCACCACGATTGGACCGCGTCGATGACGGTTTCGGAGATCGAAGCGCAGTGGCCGTCGATCGGCCGTCTCGTCGACCTGACGGTGACGCAGCGCAACGGATACGGCGAGTGGGGCGGCCGCGTGTTGCAGATGAACATCGTCGGCACGAACGGGACGACGACCGTAACCGGCTACGGTTTCATGGACGCCTTTGCGTGGCCGGGCCGCTCGAACGGCTTGCAAGGGAACTGGTTCACGCCGCTGTACTGGCGCGGCGCGACCCAGAGCGTCCCTTCGGCCGTCACGATGTACGCGGGCGAGTCCAAGACCATGACGGTGCGGATCACCAACACGGGCACAGCGCCGTGGGCGGTCGGCGGGAACGTGCACCTCGCGACGTACTCGGCGAGCTCGTTCGCGACCAACTCGTGGATCAGCTCGACGCGTCCGGCGTCGGTCGCGCGCAACGTGACGGACCCGTCGAAGTCCTCGGTCGGTCCCGGCCAGGTGGCCGAGTTCAACGTCCAGCTTTCCGCAGCGAACATGAAGCCGGGCAACTACTCGCAGCGGTTCGCCTTGATCGCCGACAACCAGTCGGTGACGAGCCTCGCGTTCACCGTGGGCATCCAGGTGCTTTCGCCGTGGGTCGAGGAAGCACCGAACCTGCTGACGAATGGCTCGTTCGAGCCGAACACGTACGCCTGGAAGCTGAACAACCTCTCGGCGAGCGATGTCGTCTCCACGGCGTTCGCGCGCGACGGAGCCCGTTCGTTCCACTTCACCGCCGGGGGCCAGAAGTCGATCTCGCAGACCATCAGCTTCGGCGGGGGGAGCGCGCGCTCGTTCGTCCTCGGCGGATGGAGCCGCGCCAACGGAGCAACGACCAGCGGAGGTCCGATCGAGCTAACGGCCACGGCGAAGTATGCGGACGGATCCACGTCGACCTGGCACGTCCCGTTCGCGCGAAACACACACTCGTGGGCCTACGCCGAGCAGCCCTTCACCACTGCCCCGAAGTCGCTGTCCTCCATCACTGTTGCGGCGACGTTCGCGAATCAAACCGGCGACGCGTACTTCGACGCGCTCCGCCTGCAGGAGACGCCGATTGCGAACCCGTCGTTCGAGAGCGGTATGAGCGGATGGATCGGCAGTGGTCTCGGCGCCGGAGAAGGCGCGCAGACATCGAACAAGATCGACGGTGCGACGTCCCTCCTTATCCAAGGCGCGTCGAGCACCAAGACCGTCTCGCAGACCTTCCCGCTGACCGGCGCGCGCTACGAGCGCTTCGTGCTGAGCGGCTGGAACGCATCGACGGGGTCATCGACCTCCGGTGGCGCGCTGTCTCTGTCGCTGACGTTGCACCGCACCGATGGAACGGCCCAGTTCGTCACCATTCCATTCGATAAGGCCGCACACGGATGGACCCTCGGTGAAGCGAGCTTCTCTTCCAGCGTCGGCTTCACCAGCGCGACCCTGGCCGCGACGGTCGCGAACCAGACCGGCACCTTCTGGTTCGACGATCTGCGCGTCTCGCGTAGCTGGACGCTCAACCCATCCTTCGAAAATGGTTCGAGCAGCTGGTCCGGACCCGGCACCGTTAGCTCGTCGAGCGCGTCGGAGGGTTCGCACGCGCTCCAGCTGACGGGCAACGGCTTCGAGGTCGAGCAGCAGCCGCTCAACTTGGCAGGCAATCCAGGCCGGACGCTCATCGTGTCGGGCTGGGCGAAGACGCTAGGGACATCGTCGAGCGGCGGGCGGATCGACCTGACGCTGCGGGTTCAGAACCAGGACGGCAGTGTGAGCTGGTACTCGGTGCCGTTCCTGCGGTCTCCACACGGCTGGATGTATGCGGAGAGCGCTTTCACAACCACGAAAGCGTTCACGAACGTAACCATCCAGGCCGTGATGTCGAGCCAACCGGGCATCGTGTCCTTCGACGGCATCCGCGTCCGTAACGCCTAGTAGGACCGGCCCGGAACGCGCTCCGTCTCGCCCCGTCTGATCCTTCAGGGGTGGTTACAGCATGCGGGCGCGGCGTTACGCTCAGACCATCATGCGACGCGGCGTGATCCTGGGGCTCGCGTTGATCGCGCTCTCGCTCGCACTGCAGTCTGCCGGGCCGGTGACTTTTGCTAGCAGCAAGAAGACGCGGAGCCTCATCGCCGGCGCGCACCTAACCCGAACGCTCGTCTTCGACAATGGATCACTTCGGCTCACGCCGGCTCATGAAGACCCCCTGATCTCCGAGGCGCACGCACTCGAGCTCTGGCAGTCGCGCGGGGGCGGCTATCAAGTGGTTGCCGGCGTCGATGTCTTCTTCGCCCGCGCGACCGTCCGAGGTCTGCCAAAGAGAGTGCAGACCGACGCACAGGCACCTCACTTCGAGGATCGACCCGCTTGGGTAATCATGTGGGTTTTCGCCGGCCCCACAGAGTGCGGGAGGCTATCGGCCGCCCCCAGTCACGCAACTCGGATCATTCCGGCTCCCACCCTTATCGAGCTGATCGCAGCCGACGGGAGCGACGAAGGCGTCACATATCAGAGCTTCGGGGCAGCGTGTGGCGGCACAAGCGGTCCGTTCGCCAGCGCGGCCACGTACCAGATATCCGCACCCTGGAAGATCGTCTCCGCCGCAACGCAACGCTGCCCGGTTGTGGGCCATCCTTGCGTCGATCACAACTTCGTCGATCTGATCGTGACGATCCCACGGTGTGCGCACATTGCCGGAGGTGAGGCAGGAGGCGGACGAAACGAGGCCTCGAATCTCTTCGTGTTCGCGGAGGTTCCCATGACCGGACCATGCGCAGGAACGAAACAGGTCACCGATTCAAGCCCGATCATCGGGTCGCCGGTCCCGCCCACACTGGGCCTACTCCAGGGCTTCGAGACCGGTATCGGCGTCCTGCAATATTTCGACGGCGCGTTACACACCCAAAGGGTCAAACCTCTATAAACGGTGGTTCACCTTCAACCAGCTCGCCACGGCCTTTCCAGCCCGTTTCGCCCGGTTCCTAAAGGTCTGCCGCGCGTCGTCGATTCCTAATGCGGGAGGGATGTTCTCCCTGGTCGAGATACATAAGGCGAACGGACTAGATGCGCGCGCGATACCGGATGTTTGCAGCTGCGGCCGTCATGGCCGTTGCTTTGCCGTTGCTGGCTCCGATGGCGGCGGGCGCAACCTCCTTCACGCTGTGCGATTCAGCCGACAGCACTTCGCCGACCGTGGCGCAGGCCGACCAGCTGCTCGCAAATAAGTACGCCTTCAGCGGCTTCCCCACCGCGACACTGCCCGCGAACCTCACGTGGAAGGAGGATCCTTTCCACAACCCGAGCTGGGCATTGAAGTTGCATCAGATGTATTGGACCGAGCCGCTCTGGTACGCGTATGTCACCACCGGCCAAGCCAAGTACAAGGACCGCTACGTCGCTCTGTTACAGAGCTGGTACTCGAAGAACCCGCAGAGCAACCCCCCGTCCATCTGGTCGTGGTCCCAACACGGCGTTGCGATCCGTTCGATGGTCATCTCATGCGCGCTGCAGCGTGGCATCACCTATAGCTGGACGCGCACGATGGCCCAGCAGCACGCGGCCAAGTTGATGCAGTCGAGTTTCTACCTGCAGACCGGCAACCGCGCGCTCGACCAGAACATAGGACTGCTCGACCTCGGATGTGCGCCATTCG
>DATGHY010000066.1:0-2556 GCA_035307625.1 Actinomycetota bacterium | reverse complement strand
CAGGCCCTCTGAATCTTCGATCAGCCGATTGATATCGGTGGGCTCCATCTTGGGCGGCCGATAGAAGCCGAGCATCTGGCGCAGGATGCGTGAAACGCGGTCCGTCTCTTTGGTGGCGATCTGCAGGAACTTGGCGTTCGGATCGTCAGGGGCGATCTTGTTGGTCAGCAGATAGAGCGCGTTTTTGATCGCCTCGAGCGGGTTGTTGATCTCGTGAGCGATCGACGCCGCGAGGCGGCCGGTGGCGGCGAGCTTCTCCGAATCGAACAGGATCTGCTCGATGCGGCGCCGCTCGAGCTCGCGCAAGCGCGAGACATCCTGCATCACCGAGACGGTGGCGACGACTGCGCCCAGATCGTCGCGGACCTCGGTCGATGTCACAGCCATGGTGAGCCCCTCGCGGGTGTCTGGGTCCGTCAGCACGAGCTCGCCGGTCATGCCTTGCGCTGGATCAAGGCGCAGCTGCGAGATGAACGAGGTGAACTTGGCCTCATTGAGAACGCAGATCTGGGCGCGTCGGCTGCGGTTGCTGTCGATGGGCGACGCCTGAAAGAGTCGCAACGCCTCATGATTCATAAGAATCGGCTGATTGATGATGTCCAACAGGATGATCGGGTTGGGCACACTGCGCAGCACGAGGTTCAGGCGGTCGCGTTCCTGACGGATCTCTTCTTCGGCTGACTGCAGGCGGTGGACGTTCTGGGTGACCTGCTCGGTGGCGTACCGCAAGTCGGTGATGTTCGTCAGAACCGCGACGGTGCCGCGCGCGCCGTTGAAGTAGTTGGTGGCTGGCAGCGTGCGCATCTCGAACAGGAGCTCGGTACCTTCGATCGGATCGACCAGCGTGAGGTCGTGTGTGCCTCTGCCCGCCGTGTTTTGTTCCAGGACGGAAGTGCTGAGCGCCGCCGTGAAGAGAAAATTGTTCATCCAGATCGCGCGGCGTTTGCCTTCGCTGTCGTCTGGATTGGATTTGAACAACGTTTCGGCCCGCAGGTTCTGGAGGAGGATGTCGTTGTCGGCGTTGGTCAGCACTACCGGGTCGGCGAACCCGTTGATCATCCAGTGCAGCCATTCCTTTTCGATGGCGTGCTGCTCGCTCGAGTCGCGCAAGCGCTCGACGTCACTGGCGCGCACCAGCGCCGTGCCTGCCTGTGTGGCAAACGGCATCAGTCGCTCGATATCGGCGTCGGTGATCGTGTCGACCTTGTTCAAGATGACGACGCCAACTGATGGCACATCGCGGCCCTGCCAGGTCGCCAGGTCGAACTGTTCCGAGTTGCTGCGCAGTGGCACGACGACAAAGCTCGTGAAGTCCATCTCGAGCAGAAGGCGCTGCGCGTCATCGCGGAGATGCGACTGCGTGCGCGTATCGTCGACGCGCACAGGGACACCCTCGCGAACGGCGATGACCATCGGGTTGTCTGATTCGTCGAGTGGGATCTCGATGGATTCGACGAGCGCGTCGGGTACATTCAGCCCGACGGTGCCGCGCAGCGCACTTCGGGCAGGGTCGTACAGGGCGACGGCCGCGCGTCGGTAGCCGAGCGCGCGGGAGAGCCCTTCCAGCAAAGGCAGCAGCGTCTCGCGGGGATCGACGAGCTGGACGACGGCGCTCTGGACAGATTGCGGGCCAAGTGGAACCTGACCCGCGGCGCCAGTAGTGGTGGTCTGAGGGGCTGAGCTGCGGAGCTCAGTTGCGGCGGCCAAGATCCCTCCGGAATGGTCCAAACAGCGTCAGGTGCCGCGCTCCACGGTACGCTCGACCGTTCGCTCGGTACTGGTCTCTCCAGGCGCAAGCTCCTCGCGAGTGGACGCGAGTGCGGGTGGGCGCGCAATCGGAGCCGTGATGCCCATCGCTTCAGCGTAGCGCAGATAGGTATCGATCGAAGCGACCACGACGCGGGCTTCGACGGTGATCAGGTCAATGCCCACCAGCGAGACGCGAACCCACGCGTCGACGACGATGCCTTTGTCGAGGACACGATCGAGGACGTCGATGAGGCTGGTGCCGCCTGGGGCTCGTTCAACTGGGGGCATGCGGTTGGTTCACCTCTTTCGTGGTCGATTTACTCAGTGACAGATGGCGGAATTGGCGGCTCGCGCGCTGCCAGCTCGCGCTCGAGTTCGGCGATGCGTTGCTCGAGGCGGGTGATGGTGTCCTCGGATTCGGAAGTGGAGAGAAAGCGGTCGTAGCGCCACCAGTTGAGACCGATTTGCTCGGCCTTGTCGATGGAACAGACGAGCAGTCGGATGCGGATGGTGAGCAACTCGACGTTGGCCAGCGAGATGCGCACGTCGCCGGCCACGACCAGGCCCTTGTCGAGAATGCGGTCGAGAATGTCAACGAGGTTTGTTCCCTGATAGGCCCGACGCGGCTCAAGGGTCACAGAAGATCGCCGAGCGGTCCGAGGTTGATGTTGAGATCGCCCGGGCGCAACCCGAAATGGTCCGCGAGCTCGTGGATTTTCTCCTCGAGCTTCATCAGCGCGAGTCCGACGCGCTCAACCTCCTCATCGCTCAGACTGCCGCCATCCATCCGCCGCACGGCCTGCCGTT
>DATGHY010000065.1:0-5227 GCA_035307625.1 Actinomycetota bacterium | reverse complement strand
CCCGTCCAGCTTGGGCATCATGACGTCGAGCAGCACGATGTCCGGCTTGAACGAGCGCACGAGCTTCAGCGCTTCATCGCCGTTACCGGCACGCTTGACCTCGTACCCTTCCAGCTCCAGATTCACTTCGAGCAGCTGCTGGATAACGCGGTCGTCGTCGACAACCAAAACCCTGGCCAGACCCACTCCTCCTTACGCTCGCGTAATGATAGCGGCCGAGGCAACGAGGGAAGGGCGATTCCGCTCCGATGCTACGATTGCGCATCTCCCGGCCCTCGTAGCTCAGGGGATAGAGCGACTGCCTCCGGAGCAGTAGGCCGCAGGTTCGAATCCTGCCGAGGGCACGTGCCCACCTACGCGCGAGCGTGGATGATCCGTGCGATGACGCGACTACCGGCTGAGGCTCGCATCCGAACGAAGCTGCGGCCCCTTCCACGCTCACCCGATGTACAACCGGAGCCCCCCTACGAATACGGCCGGCGGTATCGGGTTGATGTCGTACGCGTCCTCGATCGTTTGCGCGCCGGAGAGCGTGCCGGCGCCGTACGCCCCGGCGTAGATGCCGGTGCCACCGGTGATGATGAGGGTGAAACTTGCGGAGGGGCCGATGATCGACGGGGTATCACAGAAGCCATCGAGGCTGACGCACACCGCAGTGATCCCCCCGGTGGCCGTGCCATAAAGAGTGTCGCCGTTGAACCCGTTCATGCTCCAAGTCCCCGTCCACGGACCTAAGACGAAGGCATGGACCGTACAACAGACCGAAGCGGTAACCGTCATGAAGAACTGGTCCACGCCGGGAGAGAAGGGGTTGACTTTCACGCTTCCACCGCCGGTGACGACGTGGGCCTGGGGAGTTCCCGGCGCACCGGCGAGAAGGAAAGACGATGTCCAGCTACTGAATAGGTAGCGAGTGGTCGTCACCGTCCCGGCAACGTCCTCTGTCGGACGGATCTTCGATGCCCGGCTTTGAACGGGTAGCAGGATGAGGAGCAAGAAACTTGCGGCGGCGATCATTCGCCGATTGCGCATCGCTCCGGGCCTCCGTGATCGGTACCGAGACATTCGGCGGAGATGTCCGCAATCCTCCATTTGTCCCATCATCAAGATCGGGGATCACGACTTCGGCCCGAGGGAGCGGCCGTTCGGTACGTTCTGTAGAGACGCAGCCATGAGTGAGCATCTCCCGGTCGCCTTGTCGGATCGCACGGAAGGTCGTCGCGCAGTAAGCCGCGACCAACATCGTGCCGATATAGCCATCAGTCGTCCTGCATTCCCCGCGGCCGGATCTTGGGAGAGTTGGTTGCTGCGTCGGATCATTGTTGTGTTCGTTGCCGTCCTTCTTCCTTTGGGTTGCACGTCGGCTCTCAAGCCGCAGCCCGCCTTCTCTCAGCTCACGACGTCTCCCAACCTGCTCACCGGAGATAACGCCTCCTTCGACGGCGGGGCGGGCAGCTGGGGCGCTCCCTCTGCGGCAGTGGTGTCGGACACCGCTTCGCCCGTCCAAGCCGGATCAGGCGCACTGGAGATCACAGCCCAAGGACTAGCGCCAATCACCGTCGCGGTGAGCTCGGGACAAGGACCGAGTACTTGGATAAAGGCGACGCCGGGACTGCGTTACACGGCGACCGCGTACCTTCAGGCCGGCACCATCGGCCGCTCGATCGTGCCTTTGGAGGTCTTCTACGACGCCAACGGATCGAAGGTCGGAGACGTGTTCGGCCGACCGGTCACCGACGCAGTGGGTGCGTGGACGCCCGCCGGTGATGTCACCGGCCTCTCGCCGGCGGGGACGGCTTACGTTGCGCTCGGATTCCTCATCCACGACGCGGATAACGGTGAGGTCCACTACCTCGATTCGGCGTCGGTCACCTACACGACGGCGAACAACACACCGATCCAAGCGCCGTTCCACGTCTCGGGGAACGGTATCTACGGCGCCGACGGCAAACGTGTCGTGTTCCGAGGGATCCACCGTGACGGATCGCAGAAGCCGTATCCGGTGTTCCCGACCGACGCCGAGATCGGGCAAGCGCGCGCGTGGGGCGCGAACTTCATCCGCGTGCCGCTGAACGAATCGTTGTGGGTGAACACGTGCGACCGGCGCGCGACGAACCAGTGGTGGTACCCGGGCGCGATCGATCAAGAAGTGAAGCAGATCACGTCCCGCGGGATGGTCGCGCTGCTGGACCTCCACGAAAGCGTGGCAAGGCCCTGCGGGTCTGCCGCGATGCAGCCGATGGCCGATGCGCAATACGCCCCGACGTTCTGGGCGCAAGTTGCGGCGCGCTACAAGTCGAACCCCTACGTCGCGTTCGATCTTTACAACGAGCCGCACGACATCACGGACGCCGTCTGGCTGAACGGCGGAACCGTGACTAACAACACGATGTTCAAGACGGTGGGCATGCAGCAGCTGTACAACATCGTCCGGCAGCAAGGCGCGCAGAACCTGATCTTCATCAGTGGGAACAAGTACGCCGTACAGCCAACCGCGAAGCTCGTCAGCGGAACCAACATCGTGAACGCGGTCCACGCGTACACGTGCGGCGACGGACCGCCGCCTGGGTGCCAAACGCCCGACTACTACAACCCGACGTACATCCTCAATAAGTGGGCGACGCTTGGCCAGACCCAGCCGGTGATGGTGACGGAGTTCGGCTGGCCGACGGCGGACGATCCCACCTTCGACCGCAACGTGATCGCAGTCGCCGAGTACCGCGGATGGGGCTGGGACGCATTCGTATGGGACGGCGGTACCAACGGCATGTACGGTCTCGTCGCTTCGATGGGCTCCACCTACGAGCCAACGCCGGCCGGCATGCCGGTCCTCGCCGGTCTCGCGAAGAACTAGCGCGCCTCCCCGCGCGCGTCATCCACGGCCGTACCATCGAGGCGTTGCTTGCGCTGCCCGGGTGCGGCTGCTCGAGCACCCTTTCTGAAGAGAGGTGAGAGTTTCGCGCGCGCGCCGAGCACCTCGGAAGGAACCGGATCCAGGACCTGTGCGTCTTGGAGGCGGTGATGATGAGATGCTGAGCGCAGACGTTAGGCAGATCGAGATGGCCGATCACGGCCTGATCGGCGAGCTGTACCTCGGTCATGCCGACGCCGCGGTGCGCCTGGCGTACCTCCTCACCGGCGATCGGGACGTCGCGGAGGATCTGGTCCAAGACGCGTTCGTTCGCCTGGCCGGGCGGCTGCTTCACCTGCGCGACCCGAACGCGTTCGAGGCGTATCTCCGGAAGACGGTCGTGAACCTTTCGAACTCGTACTTCCGGCGCCGGCGGGTCGAGCGCAACTACGAGATGCGCTTGCACACGTCGGGCGAATCGGCGGCGAGCAACCGGTCGTTCGAAGACCGTGAGGCGCTCGCGCGCGCGTTGCGACAACTCCCCCAGCGCCAGCGCGCCGCGATCGTCTTGCGCTTCTACGAAGACCTGTCCGAGGCGCAGACGGCGGAGATCATCGGGTGCCGGCCGGGCACGGTGAAGTCGCTCGTCTCGCGCGCGCTGGAGGCATTGAGGAAAGAAATCCCCGGAAGAGAGTGGAGTGAGGAACGGTGAACCAGGACGCGAAGATCCGAGAGCTGCTGCACCAGATGGCCGACGAGGTTCCGCCGCATCACAGCGTGCCGGCGTCGATCGAACGGCGCGCGAAGCAACGCCTCGCGATGAACTCCGTCGCGATCGGTGGGATGATCGCTGCGCTCGCAGTTGGCGCGTTCGTCGGCGTCCGCGCGCTGGCGCCTGCAAGCAAGCCGACGACGGTTCCGTTCCAGACATCGGGGCCCGCGACCACGACGACTCCCCGATGCACGTCCGGGCAGCTGCGCGCGCTCGGCTCGCTATCGGGTGCGGCCGGCTCGCGGATCGGCGGGATCACGCTGACGAATTACTCGAGCAAGGCGTGCACCTTGACCGGCAGGCCCGTGCTCGAGCTCTTCGACTCACACGGGCGCATCACGTCGGGCCTTTCGTTCGTCGCTTCTTCGGCAACCTGGCAGGCCAACCATTCGCCGCAGCCTTCGGGCTGGCCGCTCGTCACGCTCAAGGCGATGGGCTCGTCCCCGAACAGCGCGTACTTCCGCCTCAGCTGGTCGAACTGGTGCCCGCAAGGACGCAGCGCGCCACTCTGGCGGGTCGCGATACCGGGCAGCGGCACGGTCGACGTAATCAACGGCATGGATCAGATCAACCCGCCACCCTGTAACGGCCCCGGTATGCCGTCGACGATCCAAGTCGGTCCGTTCGAACCGCAACCGCACTGAGGCGCGACCGCACTAACGGATCGAAGACGGATGTAAGAACGGGACAGACGAGATCCACCCCGATCGCAAGACCTCAACGATCGAAGGTGGCGTGAGAAGGACGACGGAGCGCCGGCGCAGCCGGCGCTCCGTTTCCGTGTACCCCGATGGGGTCCACCGCAGAAGCTCGGCGCCCCGGACCAACCACGCTTTCCCCTCGTTCACGATGAACGCGCCGTCGGGGAGCTCATCGAGCTCTGCATGATGGAGGCGCCGCGCGTGCGTGCTTTCGTCGATCCGCTCTCGCTGCAGCTGCGCATCGATCGCCCCTGCACGGGTCTGGTCCGGGTGCGTCGCGCGCCACGATCCTGTGAAGTTCATGAAGTCTTCTCGCCGGCATTCGGCGCAGGGCCGATGACCTGCTGCAAAGGCCGTTGCTTCGTCCAAGAAGAAGAGCTCCGTGAACCTGCCCGGAGACATCAGCGGCCGGCGCCGGCGCCCTTTGAACTCCAACCGGCATGCGATCCACCTGAACCCGTTGTAAGAACGTCGGATTCGTCCCGTTTCGTCGTGGAGGCAGCCGCGGTTCCCGTAGACGAGGCCTCGCGCCTCGGCGGCAATTACTTGACCGAAAGGGGTGACGCGATTGTGCAAAGACACGGAGGGGACTTTAGTTCTTTCGTGGAAAGCCAGAAGGAAACCGAAACCGACTGCAGAATCTGTCGGAAACGGGAGGGACCTGGGTCCCCCATGCCGCCTTCCCGCTGCTGGTGACGCGTTACGTGAACGGTTGTTGAACGACACTGGTCGGCTTTGACGGGAGCGATTCCGGAAACTTATCCTCCGGGATTCGCGCCATCGGGAGGTTCGCACATGACGCGACGACGTCGCGGCTTCATCGCAGCATCGATCGTCGCTGTGCTTGCGAGTGGCTTGACCCTCGCCCACTCCGCCACATCGCTTGCCGGGCCGTTGCACACC
>DATGHY010000064.1:0-11181 GCA_035307625.1 Actinomycetota bacterium | reverse complement strand
CGTTTAGTGGCCGCGGGTCCGTCGGCGCGCCTGCGTTGTTGACCAACGCGTCCACTGGCCCGAACGTCTGCTCTGCGAACTCCATCAGGGCAGCGACGCCCCTCTCGTCGGTGACGTCGGCTTGGAAGGGGCTCGCGTGGCCGCCGGCGTCTTGGATCGCTTTGACGGTCTCCTTCGCGCGATCCTTCTCGCGCCGGTAGTTGACGACGACGCGACAGCCGTCGGCGCCGAGCCGCGTCGCGATCGACGCGCCGATCCCGCGGCTCGATCCCGTCACGACGACGGTGTCGACCTTCCGGCGTTCGTCCGTCATCTGATCGGGCCTGTCCAAGACCATGACGTTGACGTCTCCGTCGGCGACGATGGTCCCGTGCTGGTTCCGAACGTCGATACCGAGGACGAGCACTCTCGTGCCCGGCGAAAGGCGGCGGACGGTAACCTCGACCCTGACCGTGTCGTCGATGCGAACGGGTGACCGGAAGGACAGGCGCTGCGAAAGGATGAGCGCGCCCGGTCCCGGGAGAACGGTCCCCACGACCGTGGAGACATACGATGCCGTGAGCATGCCGTGAACGACGCGGCCGCCAACACCGATCCTGCTGGCGAACTTCTCATCGACGTGGATCGGGTTGTTATCACCGGTCAGCTCCACGAAGCGGTCGACATCTTCCGACCCCACAACATACTCGCGCACAGCCGTGTCGCCGACGACCCAGTGCCCGAACGTGTCCGACGGATCGATGTGGTCCCCGCGTTCGCTTTCGATCGAAATGGAGAGGTTCCCGGCCAAGAATCATACCGTCCGTGCCTCCACGGACGAAGGCAAGCGTGGGTGCGCTGGGGGTCCGTGTGGGATATGTTCGCCCCCGATGCGAGACCTGGCCCGGCAGCTGCGCGCGTACTACAAGAAGTCGCGGTTCTTGAATCCCAACGCTATGCCGTGGACGCGCGCACACCTCAAATGGTTGCTGATGAGGCGCGAGGCCTATGTGGTCTGGCCGTTGTACGGACACGTCCTTCCGGCGCTGCAAAAGGGGCAGCTCGAGCTGGGTCCCCACGTCTCGATGCAGGCGGGCTGCTGGCTCAATATCGGCAGCGCAGACGCGCGCATCCGGATCGGTCGGAACGTGTACTTGAACGGCAACTTGATGATCGCGTCGTACGGCCTTGTCGAGATCGGCGACTTCAGCGCGATCGGCCGGGGTGCCCTCATCATGAACGCAACCCACCGCACGAACGACCCCACACTTCCGATCATGCAGCAAGGGATGGTCGTCGAGGGCCCGACGATCATCGGTCGCAACGTGTGGATCGGGAACAACGCGGCCATCATCGGTGCGGTGAGGATCGGGGATCGAGCGGTCGTCGCAGCGAACAGCGTCGTCACGCGCGATGTCGAACCCGGGACCGTCGTGGCCGGTATCCCGGCGCGCGCCACTAAACACGTGGAAACGATCACTCCAGTCGAACGGCCTTAAGGAACGCGTCCTTCGACGAACGGCACTTCGAGCACCTTGTCGTGCGCGATCGGTCCGTGACCGAAGTATCCATCCTCACCGAAGAGCTCGCCGTGATCGGACGTCACGATGATCCACGTGTTCTTCGGAACCAGATCGAAGAGGCGTGCCATCACACCGTCGAGGTAGCGCAGCGCGATCACCTGGCGCTCGCGAAGCTCCGCAAGGACGTCGTCGTTGAAGAATGCGGGCTCATCGGAGGGCTGCTCGTCATCCAGATGCTTGAACACGCCGTGCACGCCGGAGAGACGGGGCCACTGGCTTGGGTCTTCGTCGGGAAGCGCGTACGGATAATGCGTTTCCCCGACATTGAGCAAGTAGAACGACGGGCGTTCGTCGTCGAACTTCATCTGATCGAGCATGGCCGCCATGTCGTTGTGCTTCGGCATGAGCTCGTACGTATCGAAGTCGTGGTTGATCGGCGTGTTGCGGTTCAGCACCGGCATCGACACCATGGCGTGCGTCCTATAGCCGAGCACGTTGCGCAGGTACGTCGGCAAAAAGATCGACGGGAGCAGCCGCTTGAACTCGATCCCTTCGACGCCCAGGCGCTCGCTGTAGCGGAGGAAATCTTGCTTGTAGTACTCCGATGCGTACACGCGCGGCGGGCTGGTATGGGGGAGCAGCCCCATCAGCAGGTTGTAGTGCGACGGCGCCGTCCAGGAGGCGTAGCTCCAGCGACGCTCGACCGCGCCGAGGCGTTTCAGGGTTTGCGGCTGGGCGGCCGTCCAGGTGTCGTACCGCAAGCTGTCGAACGTCACCACGATCAGGTTGCGCGCGCCCTTCGGGGGCGCTGGCTGCAAGATCACTTCGGGTTCAGCCTCCGGCGCGGCAGTCTCCGTCTTGCGTCTCAGGATCGGCATGAGGCAGTCAGCCTAAAGCCTGGTCTCGTCTTTTCCGTCGCGGCCCAGCGCGACCGGGAGCTTGCGATCGGGAGGCGCGCCGTTCGCGAAATGCTCGACCGCTGCCTGGTGCCAGACCTCGAACGCGTCGGCGAGGTGGTCGGTGGTCAGCTCTTCTGCGAGCGGTTCACCTCCGGCGACGAGGCGCGCGCGCAAGGCTTCATCGCCGGCCAGGCGCGTCACTGCGGCCGCCACCGCCGCTGGGTCGTTCGGCGGCACGAGCAGACAGTTTGTCTCGTCCGCGAGGAACTCCGCCGACCCGCCGAGACCGGTCGCCACGACCGGTGTGCCGCACACCATCGCCTCGATCGGAACGAGCCCGAAGGGCTCTTCCCACCGCACGGGGAACAGCAGCGCGTCGGCGGCGCGATAGCGCGCCGGGAGCTCGGACCGCTCGACGACGTCGAAGCGGACGCGTTCGGCTAACCCGTGCCGCCGGATGATCTCGTCGAGGCGCGCGCGGTACGCCGGGTCGACCCGGCCCAAGATGTCCAGCGATGTGTCGGCGGGGAGATGCGCGAGCGCTTCGATCGCAACGTCGACGCCCTTCAGCTCATTCACGCGCCCGACACAGAGCAGCCGGCCCCGCCATGGTTTGGCCTCCGAGGCGACCGATGGGAAGTCCGCTCGATCGATGCCGCTGTAGACGACCGTCGAGTGCCGTGCGTCGAGGCGCGCCTTGTCTCGCGCGCGCCTGCGAACAAAATCCGTGACGAAGCAGAACGTGCCTGCGTCGGTGAGATCGGGCATCGCAGTCGGCACTCCGAACAGCGAACGCGCAACCCGCGCGGCGCTCTTCGACCACTTGAACAGCCTCGTCCACGCGTCGAGCTTCGGTCCGTACACCAACCAGTCGTCGCACACCGCGAAGACGAGCGGAACGTCTCGCTCGACGAGCGTCGCCAGCAGGCCGAGGCTCATCGCGCCCATGTTCCACACCGAAACGACGTCCGGGCGAGAACGCTCGAGCGCGTCCAGCAGCGCGCGCTGGTTCGCTCGCTCGCGCGCGAGTCGCTCTCGGAAAGGCGGGCTCACAAGTCTGTGATCGTCCCAATAGAAGCTGAGATCCCGCAGGATGCCGTGCGCGCGCTCATCCGGCGGATCATCGACGCCGGCGATCCTCATCGTGGTGGTCAACACGGTTATCTCGTGACCGCGCGCG
Organism: Actinomycetota bacterium; assembly: GCA_035307625.1. Lineage (GTDB taxonomy): Bacteria > Actinomycetota > AC-67 > AC-67 > AC-67 > AC-67. Next base: position 7,600 of record DATGHY010000064.1, on the reverse strand, counting down.
CGCAATCGATCCATGACGTCCTTGCACGACAGCTCGTACCCGCCGATGTGGTGCGGCGGAAACATGTTCGAGAGAACGAGGATGCGCATCCGTTCCGCCGAGAGCTATCTCGGTTGGGCCAACACCCAGTGCTGTGGGATCCCGAGCGTTGCAAGCAGGCCTGCTCGGAACGGGCGCCGGATCGCCACGCGCATACCGAGCCCTCGACGCTTGATGAACGCCACTTTGCCGCTCGAGACGATACGGAAGCCGCCCGCTTCGACCCACTGCCGGTGCGCGGCGATGTTCGGAACCCACCAGTCGGTACGCGTGAGCCCGAGGAAGCGCGCCGCCGGCAAACGCGGGTGAAGCAGGCTGAGGATCGGCGAGACCGGCTCGAACGACATCATCTCGCCGCCGCACACCGAATGCATCGCGGCAAGCGCGCGCACCGGATCCTGAAGGTGCATCAACAGGCTGCTCGCGAAAACGAAATCGAATCGCCCCAACGTTTCCGGCGATGCGTCGTACACGGACAGGTCCATCCATTTCACGTTCGATCCGAGCAGCCGGCGGGCCAGCACGAACGTCTGGCTCTGGCGTGAAGCTGCACCGGTCAGGAGCGGCGCCCCTCCGACCGTCACGTCGGCCTGAGCGTCGTTCCCCAAGTCGATCGCGACCACTTCGGCGGCGCCGCGTTTCTCCATCTCGAAGGCCCAGAAGCCGTCGGAGGTGCCCACGTCGAGGCACCGCTTGCCGGCGAGGGAGGCAGGCATCCCGATCTTCGCGGCAGCGGGGCGCGTGTCGAACATGCCGGGGGTGACGACCCCACCGGGCAGGTCGAGGGTGTGGTACCAGGCGAAATTTCCGACTTCATCGGATGAAGCTGTCACGATGCCCCCTCGTATCGACGCGCCGATTCTAGGGGATGGTGTGGGGTCCCAAGGCGGACGCGCGCCACAGCAACCCAGCCGCGTTGGGGGGACGCCCTGAATCGTTATGCTGATGACCCGGATCCGGCCCCCTGCCGGCCTCGATCCGGATCCTGCCTGCGACGAGGAGGAACTGCATCGTGGACGTGAAGCCCCAGGGCTTCGAGCTGACGGGAAAGCCGGGATCGCTCGCCGACATGGCGAGGGGGGTCTGGAAGTCTCGCGATCTTCTTCGCATGCTTGCGAAGAAGGACTTCGTCGCACGTTACCGTCGCGCGTCGCTTGGGATGGCGTGGGCGGTCGGGCTCCCGCTCGTGCAAGCGGTCGTCCTTGCCGTCGTTCTCTCGCACCTCGTCAAGTTCAAGACCAACGTCAACTTCGCCGTCTTCGTGTACACGGGCACGCTCGCATGGAACTTCTTCAGCCAAACGCTGACGACGACGACGAATTCGATCGTCGAAGGACAGGCACTCGCGACGAAGATCTACTTCCCGCGCGCCGTCCTCCCGATGACGACGGTTCTGTCGAGCCTTTACGGATTCCTGCCCGGTCTTCCCCTCCTGATCATCCTGGCGATCGCGTTCAAGGTCCACCTGACGTGGCACATCATCCTGCTGATCCCCGCAACCCTTCTGATGATCGGCATGACGACGGCGTTCTCATTGGTTGCCGCTGCGTTGCAGGTGTACTTCCGCGATATGAAATACATCGTGCAGGCGTTGGTCGTGCCGTGGTTCTACGCGTCGGCCGTGTTCTATCCGCTCACGCTGCTCGACAGAGCCCCGCACCTGAAGCCGTTGGTCGACCTCAACCCCGCTACGGGGATGGTCCTGCTGTTCCGCGCCGCGGTCGTAGGCGCCGACCCCGGATGGCGAGCAGCCCTCGTTTGGCCCTTCGTGTGGACGGCAGGCTTGTTCATCGTCGCCGTCTACCTGTACCGGCGGTTCGACCGCGTGTTCGTGGACCTCCTGTGATGAGCGACAACGGATCCGCCGGCGATTACGCGCTCCGTCTTGGTGACGCGGGCAAGCGATACGTGAAGTACGAGGACGTCCCAACATTGATCGGCTTCGCGAAGCGGTTCGGCGCGCGCTCCCAGCGTGGCCAGCTTTGGGCGGTGCGGCACCTCGACCTTGAGGTCGCGCACGGCGAAACGGTAGGGATCATCGGCCGCAACGGCGCCGGCAAGACGACGACGCTGCAGATGCTCGCCGGGGTGACGGCCCCGACCGAGGGCGTCGTCGCAGTTCGCGGTCGTGTTTCGCCGCTGATCGCCGTCGGCGTTGGCTTCCACCAGGAGCTGACCGGACGCGAGAACGTGTACGTCAACGGCACTGTGCTCGGCATGACACGTCGCGAGATCGACCGGCTCTTCGACAGCATCGTCGACTTCGCCGAGCTCGAACGGTTCATCGACACGCCGGTGAAGTTCTATTCGTCGGGGATGCTCGTGCGGCTGGGGTTCTCGGTGGCGATCGCGGCTCGGCCCGACGTGCTGCTTGTCGACGAGGTCCTCGCGGTGGGCGATCTTCCCTTCCAGATCAAATGCTTCGAACGGATCGCCGAGATCCGCGCGTCGGGGACGAGCACCGTCGTCGTCAGCCACAACCTGAACGCTGTCCGGCGGCTCTGCTCGCGCGTGATGGTGATCGATAGAGGGGTCCCTCGCTTCGTCGGTTCAACGGCAGAGGGGATCTCCCATTACCTCGAGATCCTGGACGAGCAGACGGGAGATGCGGCGATCGCGCGCGACGCTGCGATAAGGATCGTCCGCGCGGAGCTGCTCGATGCCTCGGGAAGACCGACGGTTCATCTGGCCGGCGGCGAAGAGGCCGTCTTCCGGGTCGAGATCGAGGCGCTTCGAGCGCTCACCCATCCGTATCCCGTGTTCGCGCTCACGATCCACTCGGACACAGGGCTGCTCATCTATCAAGAAGGCACATTCGAGGGTGAGATCCTGGCCGAGGGGCGTCGTTTCGAGGCCGGGGAGAGGCTCTTGTGCGAGATGCGATTCCCTGCTCGTTTCCCGAGCGGGACGTACAGCGCGGCGGCGCAGATCTCGTGGAGCACCGCTGAAGCCGACATCAAGACAACGCAATCGTTCCTGTTCTACGTGGATGGGCGGAACCCCCTGCTGTTCGGCGTCGCGGATATCGGCGCGACGTTCACCGTGACGGACGACGCCGGCGCGCGCACCGATCGGGGGAGCTCACTCGCTGCATCGCCGTCGACCGAGGACTGAGTGGGCCTGCGCATCCTGCTGACCCACGTGTACGCGTGGCCCGAGGTGCGACGTGGTGGCGAACGCTATCTCCACGAAGTCGGAGCAGCCCTCGCTTCATCGGGACACGAGGTGCGCATCGTCTCGACCGCGCCGCATGCGTCCCGCGCGCGCATAAGGGGCGTCGATGTCACGTACCTGAAGCGCCGCGAGCTCATGCCGAAGCGCTTCGGCGATCTGAGCGCTGAGGTCGCGTTCGGCGCGACGGCAGGGTTGCGTTACGCGCTCGGCCGCTTCGACGTCTGGCACGCGCTCGGTACGGCCGACGCTGCGTCCTCGGCGATCCTCGGCAGCGTGCGCAACGTTCGCTCCGTCTACACCGATCTCGGCATCTCCGAGCGGAGCTGGCGCGAACGGCGGCCCGATCGGCGGTTGTACGACCTCGTCGTGAAGCGGATCGACCGATACGTCGCGCTGTCCGAGTCTGCGGCGGAGGGTGTCCGTCGCGACTACGGCAGGCGCGTCGACGTGCTCGGCGGCGGCGTCCAGCTGGACTCGTTCCGCCCGGCGGTCGCACGCGAGCCGATCCCTACGCTGCTCTTCACGTCGGTCGTCGACCATCCGTTGAAGAACTTCCCTCTGCTGCTCGACGCGCTGGGGGTGCTTCGTGAGCGGGTGCCGCAGGTCAAGCTCTGGCTCGCCGGTCCCGGCGAAGCCGGGCCCGCCCTGGGCGCCGCCCCAGCCCGCGCGCGCGACGCCGTGGTCCGCCTCGGCGTCGGGGAGCTCGCCGACCTCCCGGGGCTCTACGGGCGCGCCTGGACGACCGTGCTGCCCTCCAGGGGCGAGGCGTTCGGGTTGGTGGCTCTCGAGTCCCTCGCGTGCGGTACGCCGATCGTCACCCTGGACCACGGGGGAGCTTCTGAGATGGTCCGGCCGGGGGTGGGGGCGCGCGCGCAGGCAACAGCGGGAGCGCTCGCCGATGCGATCGAGAAGGCGCTCTCCCTGGCGGAGCAGCGCGAGACCGCCGACCGCTGTCGAGCGGCCGCCGAGCCATACGATTGGCGAACGGGGATCGTTCCCCGCCTCGAGCGGATCTACGGCGAGGGCTAGGAGATCGTGGCGCAGCAGCCGAGGGTTACCGTCGTCGTCGCGACCTACAACCGCGTCGCGCATCTGCCGGGCTTGGTGCGCGCGCTCGAGGCCCAGACGCTGCCGCGCGACCAGTTCGACGTCGTCATCGTCGACGATGCGTCGCCCGATGGAACGGCCGCCACGCTGCAAGAGCTGAAGGCGACCAGCCGCATCGACCTTCGCTTTCTTAGCAACGAGACGAACCGAGGTCCCGCGGTGACACGCAATCGAGGCTGGCGGTTGAGCGACGCTCCCGTCGTTGCTTTCACCGACGACGACTGCCTCCCGACACCGCGCTGGCTGGAAGCAGGGCTCGAGCAGCTTGCTGATGCCGCGGTCGGCATCGTGCAGGGCCGCACGACCCCCGATCCGTCGGCCCCGATGGAAGGATGGGCGAAGTCGGTACAGATCGAAGAGTTCAGCAATCGATTCGAGACGTGCAACATCTTCTATCGCACGCAGGTGCTGCAGGGTGCCGACGGGTTCGATGAGAACATGCCGTTCTTCGGGGAGGACACGGTCCTCGGGTGGACGGCGAAACGGAAAGGCGTGCGATCCGTGTTCGCGCCGGACGCAGTGGTCTACCACGCGGTGACGTATCCGGGTCGGCGTTACTTCCTGCTGTGGGCTTCACAGCATGGGAATTGGGCGACGCTGATCAAGCGGTTCCCGGAGATGCGTCACGAGGTGCTGTGGCTGAACCTGTTCACGAAGAAGCGGCACGCGGCGCTCATCGGCGCGGCAGCGGGACTCGCAGCCGGTGTGGTGTGGCCGCCGGCCTTCGCGCTCGCGATCCCGTACGTGTGGCGCCAAAGGCCGCGCTCCCTGGAGCGGAGCGAGCTCGTCGACCACTTCTTGCTCGGAACCGCGTTCGACGTCGCCGTCGTCGCCGGTCTTGTGAAAGGGAGCGTGCGCGAGCGAACGCTCGTGCTCTAGCGGATCAGGCGTCGTTCTTTCGAACGAGATTCGCTGCGATCTGCCCGCGCCAGTAGCCCGCGAGGTCGCGGTCGCGCGCACGCCGCGCCTTCAGGTACTGGAGCCCGGAGCCCGCGAGGTTGAGGCCTCGATACGCGATGCTCGCGAGCCGCCCATGCTCGCGCTCGAAGAACGCGTACGCGTTGGCTGAATACGTCTTGGTGCGGCGCGCGCCATAGCGTTGCGCGCCCGACGCGTTCCCGACGTGACGAACGAGCGCACGGGGCTCGAACCAGATCTCCCAGCCGCGCTTCGTCGCGCGCCAGCACCACTCGAGGTCCTCGACGTACATGAAGAATCGCTCGTCGAGCCCTCCGATCGCGTCGATCGCTTCGCGGCGCAGCAGGAGCGCCGCACCCACAGCCCAGTCGACGGCCCGCGCGCGCTCGTGCGTCCAATCGTCTTCGAGCATCAGCTCGTCGGCTCGTTCGTGCGACAAGCGCTTCCGGCCGAACGCCATGATCCGGGCCATGCGCACCGAGGGGAACGGATGCGTCGAATGCTCGAGCGTGCCATCCGGCCGCTCGAGACGCGGCGCGACTGCGGCCGCGCGCGGGTGCGCGCGCGCAGCCTCGACGAGGCGCCCGATCGCACCAGGTTCCGGCCATGCGTCGGAGTTCAGCAACAGGATCCACAGCGCCGTGGACCGCGCGAGGATCGTGTTCACGCCTGCCGCGAAGCCCAGGTTCTCCGTACCGGCGTCGATCTCCGCTTCGGGGACGCGCTCCTTCAGCAGCTCCGGCGTACCGTCGCTCGACGCGTTGTCTCTGACGAGCAGCCTGAGGGTGCAGCCTTGATTCGAGTCCATGAGGGTTCGCAACGCGGTGGCCGTGAGCTCTGCGGTGTTCCAGGTGACGACGCAGACGTCAACGTGCTGCTCGTCGGGGGGGACGGTGTCGGGCGTCATCGGTCGCTCACGGCGAGAGATAGTACGAGAGGCGGTGCCGCGTGCGGCTAGAAGGGACCGCGGCGGTGAACGAGCGCGGCCGGCGTTCGCATCAGGAGCCGAAGGTCCAGGAACAAGGATCGGTTCTGGATGTACGCCAAGTCGAGCTTGATCATCTCTTCGTAGTTGAGGTCGTTGCAGCCTGCGATCTGCCAGTAGCCGGTGATGCCCGGCAGCACGCTGTGCCGCTTGTTCTCGATCGGGCCGAAGGCTTCGGGTTCGACGGCCAGGGGGCGTGGGCCCACGAGGCTCATGTCACCGCGGATCACGTTCCACAGCTGCGGCAGCTCGTCGATCGACAAGCGGCGAACGATGCGACCGAGCCGCGTGATACGGGGGTCGTCGTAGACCTTGAACAGCAAGCCGGTGTTCGCGTTGCGGTCGCGAAGGTCGACGATCAGGCGCTCCGCGCCGACGACCATGCTGCGGAACTTCAGAAGCTGGAACGGCTTGCCGCCTTGTCCGACGCGGCGCTGGCGATAGATCACCGGGCCGCCGTCGAAGATCTTGATCGCGAGCGCCGTCAGTGCGAGGAGCGGAGACAAGACGGCCAGCGCGAACGCTGCGACACCCATGTCGAACACGCGCTTGCCCGGAAGCGACTTGCAGCTCTGCGCTATGCGGCCCAGCGAGATCAGCGGGAGTCCGCCCACCTGGGTCACGAGGCCGGGGTGGAGGAAGATCTCCGAGAGCGGAAGCAAGATCGAGAAGTTGGGGTTGAGGCCGTCTGCCGCTTTCACCACGCGCAGGATCTCTCCGTCTGCGCCGTCCGGCGCGAGGACGACCTCTGCGATGCGCTCCTCGCGCACGATGCGCGCGAGGCGTGCCGCGGCGCGGAGGTGGTTGATCGCTTCTTCACCGATCTCGGCGGCCAAGCTCATCGTCGCGACAGGCGCCAGGCCGGCTTCGGGATACGAGATCAGCTTCCGCATCACGAGGTCTGCGACTTCGCCGTCACCGAGGACGAGCGTGCGGCGAAGACCCAAACGCCGTCTGCGGGACTGCACGATAAGGAACCAGGTACAACAGCTCATGAGGATCTGCGCGCCGAAGGCGACGGTCGCGAAGCGGAGTGTGAGCGCAACCGACCAACCGAGCGCCTTCGAAAGACCGGCCGCGGCGAGAGTGACGATCGCCATCGGCATCGAAACCTCTGTGAGAAGCCAGAGCACTCCCTGCGTTTCGAGCGAGCCGCGATCCGCGTACGTGCCGCTGATGTACAGGCCGAAGACGAGCGCGCCGGCAAGCGCCGCGCTCTGCTCGAGTGGGATGCGCGCGAGGACGCCGGCGGCGAACATCACGCAGAGATCGATCGCAACGATGATGGGAGAGCGGTGCCGCCGGTGGAGGGCATCGACCGCTCGCAACCACCGAGGGAAGCGACCGACCACAGGATCGACGAAGATCTCAGCGCGA
>DATGHY010000063.1:0-9757 GCA_035307625.1 Actinomycetota bacterium | reverse complement strand
GGTCTTCCGTAACCGGAAGACGATCAACGTCGACGAAGTGGACCTGCTCAAGTGGTAGCGACCATCTTCGCGCAGGAAGCGGTGGCGGCGACGCACGCCGCTAACGTCGTCACCCGCAACGCGTGGATCATCCCCGCGATCCCCGCGATCGTTGTCGTCCTGATCTGGTGGTTCGGCAAGCGTTTGCCGCGCGGAGGTTCGGAGATCGGCATCGTCGGGATGCTCGCGGCCGCGATCCTCTCCTACATCGTGCTCGCGAACTACGTCGGCGGGAACGGGCCGCTCGTCGTGAAGCAGCTTCAATGGTTCCCATTCGGGATCGGCCAGAAGCTCGGGCTTGGTATCCGGATCGACGGGCTCACGGCCATCATGTTCCCGGTCGTGACGACGGTCTCGCTGATGGTCCAGATCTATTCGACCGGCTACATGCACGGCGAGAAGCGGTTCACGTGGTACTTCACCGCTCTCAATCTCTTCACGGGCTCGATGCTTCTGCTCGTTATCTCGAACAACCTGCTGCAACTGCTCGTCGGCTGGGAGCTCGTCGGCGTGTGCTCGTACCTGCTGATCGGGTTCTGGTGGGAAGAGAAGGCGAACTCGAACGCCGCGATCAAAGCCTTCATCACGACGAAGACCGGCGATATCCCCTTCTTGATCGGCATCTTCGTGTTGTTCGCGTCGACGCACACGTTCGACATCGGACAGATCATCGCGAAGGCCGAAGCGCACCAGATCCCGACGTACACGCTGACCGCCGCCGCGATCCTCTTGTTCGGCGGAGCGGTCGGCAAGAGCGCGCAGTTCCCGCTGCACGTCTGGCTTCCCGACGCGATGGCCGGCCCCACGCCGGTCAGCGCACTGATCCATGCAGCAACGATGGTCACCGCCGGTGTGTTCTTGGTCGCGCGCATGTTCCCCGTCTTCGAAGGTTCGATCGCTGCGATGAACGTGGTCGCGATCATCGGCGCCTTCACGATGCTGATGGCGGCGCTGCTGGCGATGGTGCAAGACGACATCAAGAAGGTTCTGGCGTACTCGACGATCAGCCAGCTCGCCTACATGATCGCCGCGCTCGGCGTCGGCGCGGGCAACGCAGGCATCTTCCACCTCTACACGCACGCGTGGTTCAAGGCGTTGCTGTTCCTCGGTGCAGGCAGCGTGATCCACGCCTGTCACACGAACAACATGAGCGAGATGGGCGGCTTACGGAAGGTGATGCCGACGACGTATTGGACGTTCGTCGTCGCGACGCTGGCGCTCGCAGGCATCTTCCCCTTCGCGGGATTCTGGTCGAAGGACGAGATCCTCACCGAGGCGTTCCGCGTCGGGCACGGCAGTGTCGCGGCGCACGGCACAGCATGGGTCGGCTATCTCGTGTACGGCGTCGGCGTGCTTACTGCGTTCCTCACAGCCTTCTACATGTCGCGCGCCGTCCACCTGACGTTCGAAGGCGAATATCGAGGCACCGGACACCCGCACGAGTCGCCGCGCGCGATGACGACGCCGCTCCAGATCCTGGGCGTGCTGTCGATCGTCGCCGGTCTCGTCGGCATCCCGTGGTGGTCGCACGGCTTCGCGGCCTGGATCGGCGTCGGCGGCGAGACGACCGTGTCGACGGCGAACTATCTCCTGATCGCGATCTCCCTCCTCGTCGCGCTCGCCGGCCTATACCTGGGCCGCCGCTTGTACCTGCCGGCCCCTGCAACAGAGCCACTTGAGCGCCTCGGTTGGTTCCACACCCTGCTCGTCAACAAGTACTACTTGGACGACCTGTACATGAACGGCATCGTCAGGCCGATCCGCGATCAGATCTCGAAGGCGATGTATTGGCTGAACCAGAACGTCTTCGACGGCGCGGTCAACGGCGCGGCAGCAGTTACGCGAGCAGCCGCGCAAAAGGTGTACGCGAACATCGACCAGAAGGTGATCGACGGAACGGTCAACGCCGTGGGGATCGGCACTCAGGATGGCAGCCGGTTCCTTCGCTACATCCAGTCCGGAGATATACAGCGCTATGCGGCCGTTCTGTTCGGCGGTGTTGCGGTCCTAGTGCTCCTCTTCACGTTGGTATTCCGATAGGGGGAAACGCATGACCTTTGATGAGTGGTTGCTCTCGCTGGTGGTGTTCCTGCCACTGGTGGGTGCCGGCGTGATCGCGGCCATGCCGAAAGCGCAGCACGCGCTGATCCGCTTGGTTGCCTTGATCGCGTCCGGCGCCGCGCTCGTCTTCGGGATCATCGCGCTCGTGCGCTTCGACTTCCATCAGAGCCGCGTGTTCCAGTTCAACGTCAATACGCGATGGATCGACTCGATCGGCGCGCGCTACCACATGGGCGTCGACGGGATCGCGTTGCCGTTGCTGGTCTTGACGGTCGCGTTGACGTTCCTCTGCGTCATCTACTCGCAGAAGATCATGCCGAAGCCGCAGGACAAGGTGAAGGGTTTCTTCGCGCTCATCTTGCTCCTCGAGACGGGTATGGCCGGCACGTTCACGAGCTTGGACCTCGTCCTGTTCTTCGTCTTCTGGGAGATGGTCCTCGTTCCGATGTATTTCATCATCGCCGTCTGGGGGAGCGAGCGGAAGGAATACTCCGCGATCAAGTTCTTCCTCTACACGTTGTTCGGCAGCGTCTTCATGCTGCTCGGATTCCTGGCGATGTATTTCAAATCGGTGGACCCGGTCACCGGTGGCCATACGTTCGACATGATCCGTCTCCAAGGCCAACACTTCGGCGGGGTCGGATTCCAGAACCTCGTGTTCCTCGGTCTGTTCCTCGGGTTCGCGATCAAGGTTCCGATGTGGCCGTTCCACACGTGGCTCCCCGACGCGCACGGCGACGCACCAACCGTGGGCAGCGTGCTGCTTGCCGGCATCCTGCTGAAGATGGGAGCGTACGGCTTCATCCGGATCGCGCTGCCGTTGCTCCCGCACGCGGCGAAAGACTGGGCGCCATACATCGGCGGGCTCGCGGTGATCTCGATCTTGTACGGCGCGCTGTGCTGTCTCGCTCAAACGGACATCAAACGGCTTATCGCGTTCTCATCGGTCGGTCACATGGGGTTCGTGATGCTCGGCATCTCGACCCTGACCGACAAGGGCATCAACGCAGCCGTGTTCGGCATGGTCGCGCACGGTGTGATCACCGGCATGCTGTTCTTCCTCGCCGGCTCGCTGTACGAGCGGTACCACACGCGACAGATCGACGACATCGGGCCGGGTGTTCTCCAGAAGCTGCCGCGGATCGGCGCGATCTTTGTCTTCGTCGCGATCGCATCTCTCGGCTTGCCCGGCTTGGCGGGGTTCTGGGGCGAGGTGATCGCTCTCCTGGCCGCGTTCAACCCCGCGCGCGGACTGCCCGTCGCCTTGTTCCGCAGCTACATGGTGCTCGGCGGCATCGGCACGATCCTCACCGCGGGCTACATGCTGTGGCTGATCCAACGCCTGAACCTCGGCGTTGTTCGCGAGAAGTGGGCGGCGGATCCGTCGATCGACGACGTGCGACCCGCCGAGGTTTTCGCGTGGTCGCCGTTGCTGGTCGGCATCCTTGCCCTCGGCATATATCCTCGCGCGATCTTCGATATCACCAATGGGGCCGTGACCGGCCTGGCGAGGTTGTTCACCTAGCATGATCGCGCAGACCGCTTTCTCGCTCTCGTCGGTAGACGTTCACGCGATCCTGCCCGAGATAATCATCACCGCGGCCATCATCGCGGTGTTGGTCGTTGACCTCTTCCTTCCCGACCGCGCGAAGTCCCTCAACGCGGTGATCTCGATGGCAGGTGTCGGCGGAGCAGCGATCGCGCTGATGTCGTTGATCGGCTCGGGAACGCACCGCACGTTCGGCGGGATGTTCGTGCTGGACAACTACGCCATGCTGTTCAAGTTCCTGTTCCTCGCCGTCGCAGCGATGCTGATCTTCATGTCGGTGAACTACCTCAACGAAGTGGTTCGCAACATCCAAGGCGAGTTCTACTTCCTGTTACTGACTGCCTTGCTCGGTATGCTCGTGATGCCGAGCTCGCGCGACCTCATCGCGTTGTTCATCGCGCTCGAAACGGTCACCGTCCCAGGGTTCATCATCGCGGGCTTCAAGAAGCGCGATAACAGCTCGAACGAAGCAGCCGTGAAGTTCTTCCTCTTCGGCGTGCTGGCGTCCGCGGTCATGCTCTTCGGCATGGCGCTGATCTACGGCGTAACGAAGTCCACGAATCTGTACGAGATCGCGCGCGTCCTTTCGACGAAGCAGTACCCGATGCCCATCCATCACGCCGACTCCGTCGTCTTCGCGAGCATCCTTCTTATCATCGTCGGATTCGGGTTCAAGGTCTCCGCGGTCCCGTTCCACTTCTGGGCGCCGGACACGTATGAAGGCTCGCCGGTCCCCGTGGCCGCGTTCCTTTCGGTCGCGTCGAAGGCCGCAGGCTTCGCCGGCCTATTCCAGATCTGCTTCGTCGCGTTCGGCTCTCACTCGTCGGTCTGGGCGCCGGGGTTCGCCATCCTCGCGGCACTGACGATGACCGTCGGCAATGTCATCGCACTGCAACAGAAGAACATCGTCCGGCTGCTCGCATATTCATCGATCGCGCAGGCGGGCTACATCCTGATCCCGCTTGCAGTGGTCGCGAACAAAAGCGTTTCGATACAGAAGGAAGCATTCGCGGCGGCGTTGACGTACATCTTGATCTACTCGTTCATGCAGCTGGGCGCATTTGCGGTCGTCATCGCCGTGAGCCGGAGGCACCCCGACAACCTGATCGCGGACTACGAAGGTCTTTCTGCCCGCGAGCCCGGGCTCGCGTTCGCGATGCTGTTCTTCCTGCTCTCGCTCGCGGGCATGATCCCGACCGCCGGGTTCTGGGCGAAGTTCTTCGTCTTCCGCTCAGCGATCGGCGCCGGCACGTTGTGGCTTGCTGCGGTGATGGTCGTGAACACGTTGATCGGGCTGTACTACTACCTGTCGATCGGCGCGAAGATGTACCTTCGTGAACCGCGCGAACGCGGGCCGATCCAGGTCCCGTATGCGCTGGCCACGGCCATCGTCCTGATGGTCATCATCATCGTTGCAGTAACGGTTTATCCGGACTTCTTCAACCACTTCTCGCCGCGCTCCACGCTGCTCGCTTTCTAAGAACTTCCTGAGAAAGAACCGTTCGCGTCTGCGACGGCTTCCTCCCGGCGCTACCATCTGTTGGAGGCTCGGTGCGAGATGCTCTCGCTTCGTGTCCGGGAGGAACAACTAGATGGTTACAACGAGAAACACACTGAAGACGGTTGTTTTCATGGCTGCTCTCGGAGGCCTGCTCGTCCTGATCGGTGGCTGGCTTGGGAGCGCGTTCCACATCTTCGGCGGCGCCACAGGAGGGATGGTCTTCTTCCTGTTCATCGCAGTAGCTTTGAACTTCGCGCAGTATTGGTGGAGCGACAAGATCGTCCTTCGCGCCACTCATGCTCGCCCGGTTAACGAGCAGGAAGCGCCATGGCTCTATGAGATCGTCCGACAGCTGACGCAGAAGACCGGGATGCCCATGCCCCGGCTCTACGTCATTCCTGGTGCTCAGCCGAACGCGTTCGCGACTGGACGAGATGAGCATCACGCCGTCGTCGCGGTAACCGAAGGCATCCTTCAGGTCCTGAATCATGAGGAGCTTGCGGCAGTTCTGGCACACGAGTTGTCGCACGTGCGCAACCGAGACATCCTCATCGGGGCTGTGGCGGCAACGGGAGCGATCGGAATCATGATGCTCGCGCGCCTGGCCTTCTTCGCCGAGATCTTCGGCGGCGGGGGTGGCAATCGCCGAGGTGGCGGGTTGAGCACGCTGTTCTTGTGGCTGGTGGCCCCGATCGCCGCGATCATGATCCAGATGGCGGTCTCCCGGTCCAGGGAAGCACAGGCCGACGCATCCGGGGCGCACCTTCTCGGCGACGCGACGCCGCTCGCCCAGGCGCTCATCAAGGTTGATGCCGCTGCGAAGCGGACACCGCCGCTCAACGTAAATCCGGCGGTCTCGCACCTGTTCCTCCAGAGCCCGTTCCGCGGCCAGGGCATTGCGAAGCTGTTCATGTCACACCCGCCGCTCGAGGAGCGTCTCGCGCAGCTGCGCGAGCTCGGGGCGCGCGTCTAACGACGATCGAACACGCACCGCCGGGCGACTCCGAGCGCCCGGCGGTTTGCTTTTCTCAACAGTGTGGGAAATCTGATCGAACGTACGTGGACGTTGTCGGCCAAGGACTTATAGTTCGCACCAACGCCTAGCGTTGCGGAGGTTGCTAGCGCGCGCGCTCCACGAACTCCTACACTTCCGCCTGAGGGAGCATGGGATTTCCTGGCGCTAACAAGCGGAGCGGCTACATCCCGCCGATCCCGGCTCTGGACGGCATCCGCGCGATCGCCGTCATCGCCGTTCTCCTATACCACGCCGATCTGTTGTGGATCCCCGGGGGCTTCCTCGGCGTCGAAGTCTTCTTCGTTCTTTCCGGCTTCCTGATCACTGCGCTTCTCTGGTCTGAGCTCGTCGCAACGTCCGGTCTCGGGCTTCGCGGGTTCTGGGGGAGGCGCGCGCGCCGGCTCCTCCCGGCACTGTTCGGCCTCCTCTTGGTGACGCTGGCAGCGTTCCTGATCGGCTGGCCGCATGAGATCGCCGCTATCCGCGGCGACGTTGCGGCCGCGTTCACGTACAGCTCGAACTGGTACCTCATCGGCGTCAACCGCTCGTACTTCCAAACGGTAGGACGACCGTCACCTTTCGGACACCTCTGGTCGCTCGCGATCGAAGAGCAGTTCTATCTGCTGTGGCCGCTGGCGCTGATGCTGCTGTTCAAGATCGTGCGGAAGCCCAAGCGGGTCGCCGGCTTCATCGGCGGCGCGGCTCTGCTCTCGGCGATCGCGATGTGGGTGCTCTACAACGGCAACGATCCTTCGCGCGTCTACTACGGAACCGACACGCGCGCGGCCGGACTGCTGATCGGCGCCGCGCTGGCGGTTGTCTGGCGGCCGTGGACGCCTGGGTACAAGGTCAAGATCTCGCCGCGGCTGCTCGAGCTGGCCGCACTGGGCGCGGCCGGGATCCTCGTCTGGGCCTTCTGGCGGTGGGACGAGTTCAGCTCGTTCACCTACCGGCCGGGGATCCAGCTGGTGGCCCTCGCATCGGCCGTCCTCATAGCAGCGTCGGTTCACCCGGAGACGCGCCTGCGCGCGGTCCTCGGGTCGCGCCCGCTCAAATGGATCGGCCGCCGTTCGTACGGGATCTATCTATGGCACTGGCCGATCTACGTCGTGACGCGACCGGGCATCGATATCGGTTGGTCGAGCGGCCCGACCTTGGTGCTCCGCCTGGGCCTGACGTTGATCCTCGCCGAGCTCTCGTTCCGCTACCTCGAAGAGCCGATCCGCCGCGGTGCGCTTAGCCGCCTCGGACGCCGGTTCGCGGCGCGCGCGCGTAGCGCGCGCGTCCAACGCCGCCGCTTGCAGCTCGGTTGGGCAACGGCCAGCGGCGCATTCCTTCTCGCACTCGGCCTAATCATCGGCGGCGTTGTGAGCGCCCCCACGCCGGCGCTCAGCGCGTCGCAGCTTGCGCTCATCAACGGCGTCCCGGCGGTCGCGCCCGTGACGACGGAGCATCCCGACACGCAACCGACGGCTCCGGCCACCACCGGACCCCTGTCCGTCGTGGCCGTGGGCGACTCGGTGATGGTCGACACGCAGAACGCCTTGCGCGCGCAGATCCCAGGGATCTACGTCGACGCGCTGGTCGGCCGGCATCTGCGCGGCGGGATCTCTGTGTTGCGCGCGCTCCGGAACCAGAACCGTCTCGGAGACGTCGTCGTGATCCACCTCGGCACGAATGGCGCCTTCACGACCGCCGATTTCGACAACATCATGCAAGTCCTGCAGAACGTCCCGCGGGTCGTGTTCGTCAACCTTCGTGTCCCGCGCCGTTGGGAGACGCCGGACAACCTCACGATCGCAGCAGGTGTAAGCCGATACCCGAACACCGTGCTGCTCGACTGGCACGACCGCTGGCGCGAGTGCGGGAGGAACGTCTTCTGGAGCGACGGCATCCACCCCACGCCGTCGGGCGCTGCGTGCTACGCGCGCATGGTGGCTGCAGTCGTTCAGCCGTGAAGCGGCTGCAACTCTTGGTACAGGAAGTTCGCGAGCTGCCGGTAGCCCAGTTCCGTTAGGTGCACTTCATCCCCGAACCACTGCGGATTCGTTTCGAGCAGCTTGGCCCAGCCGGAGACGTGCATGTGACTGCTGACGGCCGCAGTGATGACCGCATCTTTCTCTTGGTAGCTCATCGGGTCGCGCCCCTCCGGTGGGATCCACACGATGTGGCGCGCGCCGCGCGCAACCAGGTCGTCGATCATCTGACCGACCTCGCTCTCGAAGTTGCCGAGGAGCGGGCTCGGGTTCGTGCCCATCTCGACGACGACGATCCGTGGCACGACCAGACGCTGCTCGACGTGCTGGATCGCCCAGGGCAAGCTCGCGCCGACCTGCGCCACGATCTCGGGGTTCCACCCACTTTGTTCGAGCAGCCCTTGCAACCCGCCGATATCGCGCGCGCCGACCGTGATCGAGTCGCCGATGATCAAGACGGGCGTGATGTGGAACTGGCCGAAGGGGGACGCGACGGGAGTGGGCTTCTCAACGGTGGCGATCGCGGCTGCGTCCGGGTGCGGAGTCGACGGACGGATGGCGGTTCCGCACGCGCTTCCCAAGAAGATGATCGCGAGCATGCCCGCAGCCGAGCGCAGCGGCGCGCGGTTCAGCGGTAGTTCACGAACTGCAAGGGGATCCCGAAGTCCTTGTCCTTCATGACTTGGATCGCCTCTTGCAGCGCATCGCGGCTCTTCCCCGACACCCGAAGCTGCTCGCCTTGGATGGCAACTTGGACGCCCTTGATGTTGGCCGCCTTGACCGTCTTCACGATCTCGCGCGCCTTCTCGTCGGCGATGCCTTGATTGATCTCGACCTCGAACTTGAAACCGCCGCCGCCGGTCTCCTTCAAGGGGCTCGTCTTGAGCGCCTTCAGCGAGATATGGCGCTTCACGATCTTCTCTTTGAAGACGTCGAGGGCAGCCTCAACACGGTGCTCGGCGTTCGCGCTGATGTCGATCTTGAGCTTGTCGGTCCACTCGATCTTCGCGTCGGTTCCCTTGAAATCGAACCGCTGCTGAAGTTCCTTGCGCGCCTGGTTGAGCGCGTTGTCGACCTCTTGCCGATCGACCTCAGAGACGACGTCAAACGATGCATCTTTGGCCATATCGCGAGTGTATTCTATGGGGCCGTGCGCCGGGCAACCGGCGCGCGCGGGAGGATACCGAAGTGGCCAAACGGGCCTGACTGTAAATCAGGTGGCTCAGCCTTCAGAGGTTCGAACCCTCTTCCTCCCACCAAGCTTCGAGATCATTGCAGGGTAAGAACCCAGTCGTTCGAGAGGGACCGCGGCTTGCGCGCGCGCCCGATCACGAGGGATGCTCACGCACAACGAAGGAGACGAGATGCCCGACCGCCTGACAGCACTGGACGCGCAGTTCCTTTACATGGAGCGCCCGACCGCGCACATGCATGTCGGCGGCGTTTCCGTCCTCGATCCATCGACGAAGCCAGACGGGCCCTTGCTCTTCGACGACCTCAAGGCGCACATCCTCAGCCGCATCCATCTCGTCCCGCGCTTCCGGCAGAAGGTCGTGTTCTTGCCGTTTAACGTGGGCCGGCCGATGTGGACCGACGACACGCGCTTCGACATCGAC
>DATGHY010000062.1:0-2052 GCA_035307625.1 Actinomycetota bacterium | reverse complement strand
GATCGATCGAGGCGCTGTCGAAGCAGGCCGTGCGCATCCTGAAGCTCTTCGGCTCGACGTCCCCGCGTGTGCACACGACCTGCGGACCCGAGCAGGAATACTTCCTCATCGATCGTCACTTCTTCTTCGCGCGGCCGGACCTCATCAACGCCGGACGGACGCTCTTCGGCGCGAAGCCCCCGAAGGGCCAGGAGCTCGAGGATCAGTATTTCGGCGCGATTCCCGAGCGCGTCCTGGCCTTCATGCAGGACGTGGAGACCGAACTCTACAAGGTCGGCGTGCCAGTCAAGACGCGCCACAACGAGGTCGCGCCCGGCCAGTACGAACTCGCGCCGATTTTCGAGAGCGCCAACGTCGCGACCGACCATCAGATGATGACGATGGAGCTGCTGCGGCGCGTGGCGCCCCGGTACGGGTTGGCGTGCCTCACCCACGAGAAGCCCTTCGGCGGCGTCAACGGCAGCGGCAAGCACGTGAACTGGAGCATGTCGGACGACTTCGGCAACAACCTCTTCAGTCCGGGCGACACGCCGCACGACAACATCCAGTTTCTCGTCTTCTGCGTCGCCATGCTGCGCGCGGTGGACAAGTGGCAGGGGCTGCTGCGCATGTCGATCGCCAGCGCGGGGAATGACCACCGGCTGGGCGCGAACGAGGCGCCGCCGGCCATTCTGTCGATCTTCCTCGGCGACATGCTCACCGACATCTTCGAGCAGATCGAGAAGGGCGGGGCGCGGTCGACCAAGAGGGGCGGCATCCTCGACACAGGGGCGAGCGTGCTCCCGAAGCTGCCGCGCGACGCCGGCGACCGCAACCGGACCAGCCCGTTCGCCTTCACGGGCAACAAGTTCGAGTTCAGGGCCGTGTCGGCGAATCAGAGCATCGCGTTCCCGAACATCGCGCTGAATGTCGCGATGACCGAGTCGCTCGACTACGTGGCGACCAGGCTCGAGGAGGGCATCAAGAGCAAGCGCTCGCTCGAGGCGGCCGTGAAGGATCTCCTGCCGAAGATCATCAAGGAGCACAAGCGGATCATCTTCAACGGCAACGGCTACTCCGAGGAGTGGCGCAAGGAAGCGACCAAGCGCGGGCTGCTGAACCTGACCAACACCGTCGACGCCCTGCCCGAGCTGGTGAAGAAGGACGTCGTGAAGGCGTTCGAGCGATACAAAGTCCTCGACGAACGCGAGCTGCACGCCCGCTACGAAGTGGCCCTCGAGACGTACACGAAGACGGTGAACGTCGAGGCGCAGCTCATGGTGCTCATGGCGAACCGCTACATCCTGCCGGCCGCCCTGCACTATCAGAAGGACGTCGCGGACTCGATCAAGTCGGTGCGCGACGCGGGCGGTTCGGTGCGGGAGGCGAAGAAGGTCCTCGATCGGCTCACTGGCCTGGTTGACGAGTTACGATCCCGGACGGACAAGCTCGCCAAGGTCCTCGAGCATTCCAGCGGCGGCGCCGAGAAACACGCCAGGTTCGTGCGCGACAACGTCGTCACGGCGATGGCCGCCCTGCGCGAAACGGGGGACGAGATCGAGGTCGTCGTCCCCCACGCGCTGTGGCCACTCCCGACCTATAGGGAGATGCTTTTCGTGAAGTGACCAGCAAATGGCCCCATTTGCCTTTAATTGGTGTCTAAGCACCAGGGAGCCGGAACCCGTTCGCGCGTAGGTCGCGCAACCAGCCTTGCACGACGTCGGGCCCGTCGGACACGGGCCCGGTCCGCCCATCTGCGCGTGGCCGGCTCCGGCTCTCGTGAGGGTCCGCGGGCCCTTAGTTGAACGCCGCGACGCGTCGCCGGAGCGTCTTGACGTGCTCCCAGATCTGGTCGTGTTCGCCGCGTTCGCTGCCAGCGGACCAACTGTTCAAGCGTAAATAGTCCTCGAGATCCCGTAAGGCCCCGGCATAGTCGTCGAGGTGATACGCGAGCAGCCCGCGATCGCGTCGCTCGGCGTGCATCATCGGGTCGAGAACGAGCAGAAGGTCGGTCGCGGCCTTGGCTTGGGGAAACGATCGCAAATCGACGTAGATCCGCTTCAGGTTGTTGAG
>DATGHY010000061.1:0-5535 GCA_035307625.1 Actinomycetota bacterium | reverse complement strand
GATCGTGCGCTGACCCCCACCCGGGTACCCAATAGCCGCACCATCGGTCCCGGCCGACGCGATCAGCTCATCGACCGATAGATCACCGCGCGGCAGTGTCGCGACGCGTAGAACCGCGATGTCTGTATTGGGATCCCAATACACGACGGTCGCCGGGAAGCGATCCCCGTTCGGGGAGATCACTTGGGTGTTTTTCGTACCCGCCACCACGTGCGCCGCCGTGATCAAGAGGTGAGGAGTCACCGGGAAACCGCTGCCGTCAACGCGCCCCTCGCAACCGTCTCCCTCAATCTTGTACGTTAGTTGTGCAGCCGCGCGGATCGCCGAGTTGTTTGCAAGCGATGCTGGCGGTGCGGCCACTCCAGGGGCGAAAGAGGGATTCAGGTCCGCGAAGATCTGCTGGAACGGGCTGAGAAGCGACAGAATGCTAGCGAGAAAGTCGGGCGGACGGCTCAGGACCGCGTACTCGCCCCGAAGGATGACCGATTTCCTTATCGACGCGTCAAGGCTGTGAACTCCGCGCGCAGGCACACTTAGCATCCACGCCGCCAGCAGCGACAGGACCGCCGCGACTACCGCACCGAGCACTTGATCCACGCGCTTCAGCTTCGGCCCGGTGATCTTCCGTGAGATGCGTGATCCGGCGAACGCGATCAAGGCCTCGACCATGAAGGCGATCCCGAGGAAGGACGCCAGGATGGCGATCCGGCGCGCGTTCGCGCTGTGGGGGTTGATCGCGCGCACGATCGGAGGGCCGAACAGCGCGCCGGCGATGATCCCGAGGATGAAGCCGCCCCACGAGAACAGCTGAATCACGACGCCGCGGTGGTACCCGCTCAGCAGCGCGAGCGCGAAAGCGAGGAGGATGACCCCGTCCACCCAGTTCACGTGGGTCTTTTTACTCGCTCTTGGGCTCCGGCCGGCCAGGCTGGAGCTCGGGGAAGTGCGACCGCTTCGGGACCATCACCTTGCGCTTGAAGTACAGAACCTCGACGCCGTCCTGGTTGTAGCCCCTCGTTTCGACCGACACGATCCCGCGATCGGGCTTCGACGACGACTCCTTCTTGTCGAGCACCTTCGTCTCGGCGTAGAGCGTGTCGCCGTGGAACATCGGTGAAGTGTGCCGCAGCGACTCGACCTCTAGGTTGGCGATCGCGCGCCCGCTCACGTCCGGCACGCTCAGGCCGAGCGCGAGCGAGTAGACAAGGTTCCCGACGACCACGTTCTTCTTGAAGTGCGTCTGTGTCTCCGCGTAGTGCTCGTTCGTGTGCAGCGGATGATGGTTCCACGTGATCGCACAGAAAAGATGGTCGTCGTACTCCGTGATCGTCTTGCCCGGCCAGTGCTTGTAAACATCGCCGATCTCGAACTCTTCGAAGAACCGGCCGAATTCGCGCGCCTCTCCCATCGATGCCTCCTACGAAAAGAGCGGGAACTTGTCCGCGAGCGGCCCGAGCAGCTGCCGCTCGTCGTCGTTCAATGGAGCGCGCCCAGTTCCGATGAGCGCGAAGCGTACATCGTCCACGCCGACCGGCCGAAGGTCCGTTCCGAGCAGCCCTCGCAAGACGTCGCCGACGATCTCCAGGGCCCCCGCGTCCGGGTGCGGCTTGCGGCCGAGCGCGTCGTCGAGGTCCATATGGTGGATCACAACCTCGACGCAGCGTGTCTTGAGGTACTCGCTGAGCCGCATCAAGCCGTACACGTTGCGAAGGACCGGGTCCTCGTTCGTGTACATGCGCGCGCGCTGCAGCGCCTTCGTCCACTCGAGGTCCCACGCTTTCGCAAGATCTGGCGGGAACGACGCCGACGCTTCTTGCGCGCGCTTCACGATCTCACCGCTGACTGTGACGGACTGGAAGTACGTGGTCCCGTCCCGCTCCGGCTCGGCGTCGACCGGGCCTCCGTCGAGCATCTCCTGGATGCGGCCGGCGCCGCGCAGCATGTGCGCCGCCAGTTCCCGGACGTTCATCGGCGGGCAGCGCGTGGGCTGCTCCCATTGCGCCGGTTTCAGGGTGTGCAGCAGCTGACCGACGCTTCCCACCTCGCGCGCGAGCGCGTCGATGACGGCCATCTCTAGATCTTGTATTTCTCGAGGAGGCTCTTCGCGATGACGATCTTCTGGATCTCCGACGTGCCCTCGCCGATCAAGAAGAACGGAGCGTCGCGGAAGAGCCGCTCGACCGTGTATTCCTTCGAGTAGCCGTAGCCTCCGTGGATCCGCAGCGCCTCGGTGCAGACCTCCATGCAGATCTCCGCCGAATACAGCTTCGCCATGCCGGCCTCGAGATCGGTCCGCTGCCCGCGGTCCTTCATCACGGCTGCGTTCAGCATGAGCTGCTTCGCCGCTTCGATCTTGGTTGCCATGTCGGCAAGCTTGAATCCGATCGCCTGGTGGTGTGCGATCTTCTTGCCGAACGTCGTGCGCTCTTGCGCGTACTTGATCGCTTCCTCGAACGCTCGCTGCGCGACACCGAGCGCGCGCGCGGCCACGTTGACGCGTCCGACCTCGATAGCCGCCATGTTCTGGATGAAGCCCTGGCCCTCTTCACCACCGAGAAGGTTCGCAGCCGGAACGTGGTGGTCGTCGAACGCGATCTCGGTCGTCTCGACGCCCTTGTAGCCCAGCTTCTCTATGTTCTTTCCGACGATGACGCCCCCGGACTTCTGGGCGCCGGGCTCCTTCTCCACGATGAACATCGACATGCCCTTGTACGGCGGATCGGTATCGGCCGTCTTCGTCAGCGTCATCGCGATGCCGCTCCGAAGACCGTTCGTCGCCCACATCTTCTGGCCGTTGATGACGTAGTCGTCGCCATCGCGGACCGCGCGCGTCTTGATCCGTTGCACGTCCGAGCCCGCCTGCGGCTCCGACATCAGCAGGGCTGCGCGCGGATTGCCCGTGACCATCTCAGGAAGGAGACGCTGCTTCTGGTCGTCGGTCCCGAATGTCTTGATGAGCCACGTCGCCATCGTGTGCGTGTTCAGGATGCCGGCCAGCGACATCCAGCCGCGCGACAGCTCGATCATCGTCAATGCATAGGTGACGAGCGGCATCCCGAGGCCGCCGTACTCCTCGGGAACCATCATCCCGAAGAGGCCCATCTCTTTCATCTGCTCGACGATCTTCTCCGGGTACTCGTCCGCATGCTCCATGCCGTCCGCGACGGGGATCACTTCGCGCTCGACGAACTCGCGGACGGCGTCCACGATCATCTTCTGGTCTTCGGTCAGGTCGTACGACATCCTCAGCCACCCACCTCGTAGAGAGAGTCGCCGCCGAACACGAACGGCTCCTCGGGTTGATACGCGTCGGCCATCTCGTTCCACCGTTCGAACCGCGGGTCGTTGTCGTGCGCGTGGTGGCCGGACGAGTCTTCGAACTGTGCGAGAACGAGGTACTGCTTGGCGCCCTTCTTCGTCACCGTCGAGATATCGAGCGGCGACAGCGACGCGCGCAGCATGATCCCCTTCTGGTGGAGATCCTTCCAGATCGGTACCTCGTGCTCCTCGAAGGCGTGCTCGAATTCGGCGGCCTTGTCGGCAGCGATGTTCAGAACGATCGAGACGGTGTGGGTCATTCGGTCTTGAGGAAGTCCTCGACGCCTTTCTCGCGTTTCATGCCTGCGGCGACTCCGCGGGCGGCCACCTGGTCGGCCATCTTCCGGCTCGCCTCGTCGATCATCTCCTTGCCGAACATGACGGCGCCTTTGCGCTCGACCTCGGTGACGTGCTTGTAGTGCTCGAGGATCGCTTCGGCCTTGTCGTACTCGTCCTGCGTCGGCGTGAACACCTCGTTGAGGACCGTGACCTGGTCGGGGTGCAACGCCCACTTGCCGTCGTAGCCGAGCGCGCGCGCGCGCATCGCGGCTTGGCGGAACCCGTCGAGGTCGCGGATCAACAGATACGGCCCGTCGATCGACTGCAGGTTGCGCGCGCGCGCCGCGATGTTGATGTGCGTCAGCACATAGTGCCAGTGGTCGAGGCTCTCGTACCCGGGGATCGGCGCGCCCGCGGTCACCGTCGGCAGCCCGAGCGAAGCGCTCATGTCGGCCGGGCCGAGGATCAGGTCCTCGGTGCGATCGGACGCGGCGGCGATCTCGCGGATGTTCTGCAGTCCGAGCGCCGTCTCGATCTGGACCTCCAGGCCGAGCTTCTTGTTGAGGCCGGTCGTCTCCTCGATCATCCGCAGCAGGTCGGCAACGAACGTCACGTCGTTGGCCGTCTCGACCTTGGGGATCATGAACCCGTCGATCAGGTCGCCGACCGCCTCGGCCAGCGTGATGATGTCGCGGTACGCCCACTTCGTATAGACGCCATTGATACGGACGATCTTCGTCGGCGCCTGGAACGTGTTGTTCTTCAGAGCTTCGATGATGTTGTCGCGCGCGGCCTCCTTCTCGAGCGGCGCGACGGAGTCTTCGAGGTCGAAGAAGACCTCATCGGCCGGCAGGCCGGCTGCCTTGGCCAGGAACTTCGGGCTCGAGCCTGGGACCGACAAACACGATCGACGTGCGCGCACGTGCGCCTCCTCGTCTATCCGTCAGATCAGTATCTTCCGGCGCCGGGCGCCGGACCAAAATCGCTCCCCTATTCTCCCTTTCGTGGAACTATGCTGTCCAATGCCTCCACAGTGACCTATCCATAACTTAGCGTTATGCTTCTTTCCGATGGACCTCGAGGATCTCGCGGCCGTCCAAGCCGTCGTGCACCAAGGAACCTTCTCGGCCGCCGCCGTCAGCTTGAAGGTGGCGCAGCCTGCGCTTTCCCGGCGGATCCAGCGCCTGGAGCGCGAGCTGGGAGGCCTGCTCTTCGACCGGCTCCCCCGTCACGCGGCCGCGACACCCCTCGGCGACGCCGTCGCGAGCGCTGCGGCAGCGATCCTCAACGAGGTCGAAAGCGCGCGCGCCGACGCGATGGCGATCGCGCGGGGCGCGGCCGGGCGGATCAGGATGAGCAGCCTCGCCGGCGGCATCCCCGCGTTGGCGCGGGGCCTCTCGTTGTTCCAGCAGCGCCACCCTGAAGTGGTCGTCGAGCTGCGCGCGCTCGACGCAGAAGCGGCGGTTCACGCACTCCGCGAGCGCCGCGTCGATCTTGCCACCCTCCCGGGCTCGGCCGTCGAGCCGGGCCTCCGCTCGAGGAAGCTCGCACGATGGCGAGTCGTTCTCGCGGTGCGCCCCGATCACCCGTTCGCGAGAAAGCGCGCGGTGCCGATCTCGGCCCTCGAGGATCAGCCGCTCCTCATGCTGGCGCCCGAGTTCATGGTTTCTCGCCACGTTATGGATCTCGCCGAGCGAACCGGTGTGCGGCTCCAGCCACGTCTCCGCGACGCCAGCCCCGAAGCCGTGCTTTCGCTCGCGCGACGCGCGTGGGGCATCGGGGTGCTCCCCGACTCGGTGCGCATCCCCGGCGAGCTGGTCTCGGTACCTCTTGCGCGCGCAGGCGCCAGCGCCGAGTTCGATTACGTCATCGCGTGGCTCACCGACCGCACGCTCCCGCCTGCGGCCGGCGTGCTCGTCCAGACCCTAGTGAAGGAAA
>DATGHY010000060.1:0-30844 GCA_035307625.1 Actinomycetota bacterium | reverse complement strand
GCGCGCAGCGGCCTCGTTCAGTGCTTGGCGCTCTTTCCGATTATCCATGAAATGGATTATCCCGAGCAGCCTTGCAACTCAAACGTCGCACACAGTGAGGGCGAGCCACAACATGTGCGGCTACTCAACCACGAAAAGAGCCCACTTCCCCGGCACGCCCTTGAGCTCGTGCTCCCCGCGTTCCGAGAAACGTAGGTCGGATCCCGCAACGAGGTCCACAACGGTTCGCGAGACGAACACCTCACCCGCGCCGGCTACAGACGAGACGCGCGCGCCGATATGCACGGCGATGCCACCGATGTTGGCGCCTCGTCGCTCGATCTCGCCCGTATGCAAACCGGTGCGCGTCTGGATCCCAAGTGACGTCATCCCGCTCCGCAACTCGAGCGCGCAACGGATGGCGCGCGCAGGCCCATCGAACGTGGCGAGAAAGCCATCGCCTTGTCGGTCGATGACGCGGCCACGGAACCGCTCGACGATGAGGTCGGACAGCTCGTCGTGCGCGTCGAGCAGCTCTTTCCATCTGCGATCGCCGAGTTTCGCAGCAAGCTCGGTTGAACCAACGATGTCGCTGAACAGAACAGTTGCGAGGACGCGGTCGGGCTCCGTTGTTGGACGTACGCCGGTGAAGAACTCCTGAACAAGATCGATCACCGCCGACTGGTCGCCCGCCCAGATGAGGTTCTGGCTTCCGGGCAGCTCGACGGCGCGCGCACCTTCGATGTGGTCCGCTAGGTAGCGGCTGCATCCAGGCGGGATCCGTACCGACGACGTGTGCGCCATCACGAGCGTCGGGACACGGATGGCAGACAGAACGTGACGGACGTCGCTCTCATAGAGCATCCGCAACATCGCGGCGGCCATCCCTGGGCTCGCCGACTGCCGTTCGTATTCGCCGAAGCGCTCCATCAAAGCAGTGTCGGCCATCTCGTCGGGCGCGAGTCGCCGCATAAGAACACCCTGACCCCAACCTGCGCGGATCTCCTCGACGTCGGCATCTGTGAAGGCGTCGGGCATCGGGTAGTCGTCTCCACCCCTGAGGCGCGCGTACCCATCGATCAGCGCGAGGGCCGACGTCCGCTCGGGATATGTCGCTGCGAACAAGAGAGCGAGGTATGAGGCGCCGACCCCGGACAACAATGCCGTCTGCCGAGACCCAACCGCGTCCAGGACCGCGGTTAGATCGTCCATCCATTCCTCGAGCGTTGGGAGCCCTCCGAAAGGAACCGGATCCGACAGACCGGTGCCGCGCTTGTCCAGGAGGATCACGCGCGCGAACGTTGCAAGCCGCTCGACGAAACGCGCGAACGGCGGAACGCGCCACAAAGAATCGATGTTGCTCCACCACTGATCGACGAAAAGGACGTCGATAGGCCCGTTGCCGACGACTTGATACGCGATGTGAAGTTCACCCGCGCGCGCATACCTGGTCTGAGGAGGCATGCCGTGTAGCGTGCGACGTTCGGCGTCGTGCGTCAACGGCACGACTGGCCTCGCCGCGATCCGTGGGCTTACCGTTGCCCGGACCGATCAAGCGAGGGAGGCAGAGCACGTGCGTCTATCCCAGCCCCGCGTACCCCCGGTGACCGACGAGTCGAGCCTCGACCCAGACGCGCGCGAATCGCTCGGAGCAACCTCGCTCGGTCCGGCCGTGAACATCTTCCGGACGCTCATCCGGCATCCCAAGCTCTTCAAGAGATGGCTCGTCTTCGCGAACCACATCCTGTTCAAGGCCACGATCCCCGCACGCGATCGCGAGATCCTCATCTTGAGGACGGGCTGGCGTTGCCGCGCAGAGTATGAGTGGGGCCAGCACGTCGTGATCGGAAAGGCCGTCGGCCTAACCGACGGCGAGATCCTCCGCATCACCGAGGGACCGGACGCATCCGAGTGGGAACCCTTCGATGCCACACTCGTGCGCGCGGCCGACGAGCTACACGACGATGATTTCATCAGTGATGCAACGTGGAAGGCGCTCGCGGAGCGATACTCGACACAGCAGTTGATGGACGCCGTGTTTACGGTGGGCCAGTACACGCTCGTATCGATGGCACTGAACTCGTTCGGCGTTCAGCTGGATCCCGATGTCCCCGGATTCCCACGATGAGGCTTAAGGACAAGGTCGCGATCGTCACGGGTGCGGGTCAGACGCCGGGCGACACCATCGGCAACGGGCGCGCGACCGCGATCCTGTTCGCACGCGAAGGAGCGCGTGTGTTGCTCGTTGATCGCCGCGTCGAAAGCGCGCGCGAAACCGAGAAGATGATCGCTGCGGAGGGCGGCGCGGCGGCCGCCTTCGAGGCCGACGTCACGCGTGAGGAAGACTGCCGCGCCGTGGCCGCAGCGTGCGTTCAGCAGTTCGGGCGGATCGACATATTGCATAACAACGTCGGCATCGGAACGGGCGATTCGGGTGCTACTCACCTCGATCTTGACGCGTGGAAGAGGATCATCGACGTCAACCTCACCGGGGCCTTCCTCATGTGCAAGAGCGTGTTGCCGCAGATGCGCGAGCAGACCTCGGGTTCCATCATCAACATCTCCTCGATCGCATCGATCGCCGCCACCGGCATGCTTGCGTACAAGGTGTCGAAGGCTGGGCTCAATGCGATGACGCAGCAGATCGCGATGGGGAACGCCAGATACGGCATCCGCTGCAATGCCATCCTGCCCGGGTTGATGAACACGCCGATGGCGATCGAAGGTTTCACCGAAGCGAGCGGTCTCGCGCGCGAAGATGTGATCCGTGCACGCGATGCGATGGTCCCCCTCGGCGCGAAGCAGGGAACCGCATGGGACGTCGCTTACGCCGCGCTGTTCTTGGCCTCCGACGAGGCGCAGTTCATCACCGGGATCCTCTTACCGGTCGACGGCGGCCAGAGCATCAAGGTCGGCTAGGTCAACCTTTGTGGTAACGCGCGCACCCTGATTCAAGTATGCGCTTTGTGTTAGCCCATTGAACCCGCGTGCACCTCGGGCGTAGTGTCGAAGAAGGTTTCGGAGAAGGGGGAAGTATGGCGTCAGAAGAAACGGATCTCGTTCTGCGTTTCGTCAAGGAAGTGTTCGACAACAAGAACGTCGATGCGGTCGACGAGCTCATCGACGCGAACGCTGTTGAGCACACGCCGTGGCCGGGATATGGCACCGACCGGGCGGAGGTGAAGCGCGGTTTCGCCGATTTCATCACCGCGTTCCCGGACCTGCATGTCACCGTCGACGACGTGATCGCGCAGGGGAACAAGGTCGTCATCCGCAGCACGATGAGCGGGACGAACACCGGCGAGTTCATGGGCATGCCGCCGACCGGCAAGCGTGTCGTAGACATCGGCGGGATCGACATCGTCGAAGTCAAGGGATCGAAGATCGGGGACCACTGGGGCTATGTAGACTCCGCGTCGATGATGACGCAGCTGGGCTTGCTGCCGCCCATGGGATGATCCTCATGAGATCGACAGAGCGGCGCCCGCGGGGCGCCGCTCTTGCGTTGGTGGAGACGATGGGACTCGAACCCACGACCCCCGGCTTGCAAAGCCGGTGCTCTACCAGCTGAGCTACGTCCCCGCGCGCACGATTCTACGGGCCGCTCGACATCGATCGCCCCTCAAAGCAGAAGCGCGCGGCCCGCCGCGCGCTTCTACCGCTTCGCGGAAGAGTTACGAGACGTCTGTCTTCGCCTCTTCCCAGCCCGCTTCCTCGCCACCCTTGCGCCGCTTGACGACCATCACGGCCGCACCGATCGCAGCGAGCAGAACTGCGAGGATCCCCTTCTTCGAACGCTTGCCTTCTTTGTCCTTAGCCACGGCGGCCCCTCTCCTCCGGCTGTCACCCCGAGCGATATTAGTCCTCACCGCGCGCGCGCAACAAGGGCAGATAAGACCAGAAAAGAAGTGGGCGTGGGAGGACTTGAACCTCCGACCTCAGCTTTATCAGAGCTGCGCTCTAACCGCCTGAGCTACACGCCCGCAGCGGGGAAGGGTACCACGGGGCCCCGGGCGGTCTCAGCCGCTTACTCGCGCTCGGTTACGAGCAGCTCGATCCCGCCGACGACGTCGGCGATCAGGTTGTAGAGGAACGCCATGAACACGGTGACGGCGGTCGCGACGATCGTCCCGGCGAGCCCGATGAGGAAGAACCACCGGAGGATGAAGCCGCCTGTGATCGATACATGGAAGTCGAGATCGCGGAACAGCTTCTCGATGTTAGCGATGACGCCGAACGCCTTCAGGAACGCGAAGATGATCGCGGTCGCCAGCATCATGATGAGCAGCATGCAGAAGTAGAACACCAAGGAGAACTTCAGCACCGACCCCGGATCGATCTTGCGGACCGCCAAGCGACCTCGCCGCAAGCGGCGCACTTGTACCGCCGGCTTGTCGTCGCGCACGAGCGCGCGCGTCGGCGCGCCGCCCATAGGGTCGGCCGGGCCCGGCTGAGGATCCTTTCCCGCTTGATCCACGATCACGACTGTATAGTGCCCCGGCCTGCGGGGCATCAACCCGGCTACTCGGCTTCTTCCTCGTCGCTCATGACCTTGGCCATGGCAACCAGTTCCTGGCCGGACTCCAGCCTCATCACACGGACGCCCGTCGTCGCTCTGCCTTGGCGCGAGATGTCGCGGCACGCGATGCGGATTACCTGCCCATCCGAAGCGATAAGGAACATCTCGTTCTCAGGCTTTACGACCGCCGCGCCTGCAACGAAGCCGCGGCGCGGGGTCAGCTCCACGGTTTTCACACCTTGGCCACCGCGGTGGTGACGCGGGTACTTGTTGAGCAAGGTCCGCTTGCCGTACCCCGCGTCGGTGACGACGAGAACCTCGGCGGCGGGGTCGACGACGTCGAACGCCTCCAGCCAGTCCTCCGTCTTGAACTTCATGCCGATCACGCCTTGCGCGTCGCGGCCCATAGGACGGACCTCGACTTCTGTGAAGATGATCGCCTGTCCCTTACGCGAGACCATGATCAGCTCGTTCTCACCCGACGTCGCGCGCACCTGCATGACTTCGTCGTCTTGACGAAGCTTGATCGCGATGATCCCGTCGCGTCGCGATGAGTCATACGCCTGGAACGCCGTCTTCTTGATCACGCCGCGCTTCGTCGCGATCACGAGGAAGCGGTGCGTCTCGTAGTCGCGGGTGTCGATAACCGCGGCGATCGACTCGTCGCTCTGCAGTGGCAGCAGGTTCCTGATGGAGATGCCGCGCGCGGTCCGATCCTTCTCGGGGATCTCGTGAGCCTTGATCCGGTACACCTTTCCGCGGTTGGAGAAGAACAGCACGTACGCATGGTTCGACGTCGTCAGCAGGTGGGCGACTATGTCGTCCTGCTTGGCGCGCGCGCCGCGGATGCCCTTCCCGCCCCGGCCCTGTGTCCGGTAGACGTTCGAAGGCACGCGCTTGATGTAGCCGGAGCGTGTGATCGTGACGACCACGTCGTCGTCGGCGATCAGGTCTTCGATGTCGATGT
Organism: Actinomycetota bacterium; assembly: GCA_035307625.1. Lineage (GTDB taxonomy): Bacteria > Actinomycetota > AC-67 > AC-67 > AC-67 > AC-67. Next base: position 25,379 of record DATGHY010000060.1, on the reverse strand, counting down.
CGCCGGAGTCGACCTGGATCTCCGTGCGTCGCGGCTCGGCGAACTTCTCCTTGACCTCGCTCAGCTCTTCCTTGATGAGCGAGAGCACCTTCTTCGGGTCGGCAAGGATCGCCTTGAATCCCTTGATCTGCGCCTGCAGCTCGTCGTATTCGTCTTGGATCTTCTGGCGCTCCAGCGCGGCCAGCCGCCGCAGCTGCATGTCGAGGATCGCATTCGCTTGGATCTCGGTCAGGTGGAACTGCGCCATCAAGCCTTCGCGCGCTTCTTCGACGCTCGCCGAGTTCCGGATCAGCGCGATGACCGCGTCGAGGTTGTTCAGCGCGATGAGCAACCCTTCCAAGATGTGTGCGCGCTCCTCGGCTTTGCGGAGCCGGTACTTCGTGCGGTTGGTGACGACCTCGATCTGGTGATCGATGTAGTGCCCGAGGATCTGCTGGATGTTCAGCACGCGCGGCTGCAACCCGTCGACCAGGGCGAGCATGTTCACCGGGAAGTTGTCCTGCAGCTGCGTGTGCTTGAACAGGTTGTTGAGCACGACCTGAGGGATCGCGTCCTTCGCCAGCTCGATGACTAGCCGGACTTCCTTCTTGCTTTCGTTCCGAAGCGCGTTGTGGGTGGCGGGGATGCCGGTAACGACCTTGTTCTTCACCAAAGTCGCGATCTTTTCGAGCACCCTGTCCCCCGACACCATGTACGGGAGGTCGGTCACGACGATGCGCTGGCGGTCGCCGCGCATCTCTTCGATGGTGCAGTGCGCGCGCACCTTGATGGAGCCGCGCCCGGTCAGAAGCGCGTCGTAGACGCCTTGGCGGCCCATGATGATCCCACCGTTGGGGAAGTCGGGACCCTTCACGTGTTCCAGCAGCTGCTCGGCCGTGATATCCGGGTTGTCGATCATCGCGACCGTCGCGTCGATCACTTCGCCGAGGTTGTGCGGCGGGATGTTCGTCGCCATACCGACCGCGATCCCGGTCGAACCGTTCACGAGCAGGTTCGGGAAGCGTGCCGGCATCACCGACGGCTCTTGCTCCTCGCCGTCGTAGTTCGGCACCATCGGGACGGTCTCTTCGTCGATGTCGCGCAGCAGCTCCATCGCGAGCGGCGCCAGGCGGCATTCTGTGTATCTCTGGGCCGCCGGCTTGTCGCCGTCGACCGAGCCGAAGTTCCCGCGCCCATCGACGAGCGTTGCGCGCATCGCGAAATCCTGCGCCATGCGTGCCAGCGCGTCGTATACCGCGTCCGGCGAGTGCGGGTGGTACTTACCGATCACATCACCGACGACGCGCGCCGACTTGCGGTACGGGTTGGTCGGCCGCAGACCGTTCTCGTTCATCGAGTGGAGGATGCGACGGTGTACCGGCTTGAGGCCGTCGCGCACGTCGGGAAGCGCCCGCCCGACGATCACGCTCATCGCGTAGTCGAGGTACGAGCGCTTTACCTCTTCTTCGATCTCGATCTGCTCGATGTTCTGTTCAAGTGGTACGTCAGGCATCTATCGTTTCCTCTTACGCATCGACGAACGCGTCCGACGCGTTCTCTTGGATGAATTCGCGGCGTCCTTCGACATCTTCCCCCATCAACACGCTGAAGATCTGGTCCGCAAGCGCGGCGTCCTCGAGCTGCACCCGCACGAGCGTCCGTGTCTCGGGGTTCATCGTCGTGCCCCATAGCTCCTCGGCGAACATCTCGCCCAAGCCTTTGAAGCGAGTCGGCGGCGTCGACGGCTTCTTGCCCTTAGACGCGATCAGCTCATCGCGCTCCTTGTCGCTGAAGACGTAGTGGACCTCGCTCGCGCCGAAGCGGATCGAGTACAGCGGCGGTTTCGCCGCGTACACGTATCCCCCTTCGATGAGCGGACGCATGTGGCGGAACAAGAACGTGAGGAGCAACGTGCGGATGTGGGCGCCATCGACGTCCGCGTCGGTGAGCATCACGATCTTCCCGTAGCGACGCTTGGACATGTCCATCTCTTCGCCGATCCCGGTCCCGATCGCGTTGATGAGCGCCCGTATCTCTTGGTTCTCGAGCATCTTGTCGATGCGCGCCTTTTCGACGTTCAGGATCTTGCCGCGGATCGGCAGGATCGCTTGGTTCTCACGGTTCCGGGCAGCCTTCGCACTACCGCCTGCAGAGTCACCCTCGACGATGAAGATCTCGGTCGCATCGGGGTCGCGCGACGCACAGTCGGCGAGCTTGCCCGGCAAGCCGCCGCCCTCGAACGCGCCCTTGCGCGCGATGTCGCGCGCCTTCTTCGCGGCCTGACGCGCCTGCGCCGCCGCAACGCCCTTGGTGCGATGCGGTTCGCCTCGGTGGGGTGTTCCTCCAGCCAGTCGCGCAGCCGGTCGTTCACGACGCGCTCGACGAACGAGCGGATCTCGGTGTTCCCAAGCTTGGTCTTCGTTTGGCCCTCGAACTGCGGCTCGCGCAGCTTCACGCTGACGATCGCGACGATCCCCTCGCGGATGTCCTCGCCTTGGAGGTTCTCGTCCTTCTCCTTGAGGTGGCCCTTCTCGCGCGCGTAGCGGTTGACCACGTTCGTGAGCGCCTTCTTGAAGCCCTCTTCGTGCATCCCGCCTTCGTGGGTGTTGATCGTGTTCGCGAATGAGTGCAGCGAATCGTTGTAGGTCGTGTTCCACTGCACGGCGATGTCGGCTTCGCGGCCCTCTTCGCTCGCCTCGATGTAGATCACCTTGTTGAGCGTCTCCCGGCCGGTGTTGAGCGCCTTGACGAAGTCGGCGATCCCGCCGGTTGCTTTCCAGGTCTGAACGGCCGGCGGTTCCTTGCGGTGGTCGGTGAGCGTGATCGTGACGCCGCGGGTGAGGTACGCGAGCTCCTTCAGCCGCTGCGCGAGGATGTCGGCTTTGAACTCGAGGGTCTCCTCGAACATCTGGGGGTCAGGCCAGAAGCGAACCGTCGTTCCGTTTTTCTTGGTCGGCTTGCCCTTCGTGGTCTTCTTCACGGCGCGGCCGCGCGCGAACGACGCGGTCCACACGAAACCATCGCGATGGACCTCGACCTCCAGCTTCTCCGAGAGCGCGTTCACGACCGACACGCCGACGCCGTGCAGACCGCCGGAAACCTGATAGCCGCCGCCGCCGAACTTCCCTCCGGCGTGCAACACCGTCATCACGACTTCGAGGGCCGGACGCTTGTCCTTGTTGCCGGGGATCGGTGTGACGGGGATGCCGGCGCCGTCGTCGGTGACCGCAACGCTTCCGTCCTCGAATAGCTCGACATCGATCTTGGTCGAGCGGCCGGCGAGCGCCTCGTCGATCGCGTTGTCGACGACCTCGTATACGAGGTGGTGCAGGCCGCTCGAACCGGTCGTCCCGATGTACATCCCGGGACGCTTGCGGACGGCCTCCAGCCCCTCGAGGACCTGGATATCTTTGCTCGTGTACTCGGCGCTCTTCGCCACGCTGCGCTCTCCTGTCCGGCGCCTCCGACCGGAGGCAAAACACCCTTCCGCCCCCTCCGAAACGACCCCATACCGATGCCCGGAAGGGGCTTGGTTTTCGTCGCCCGAAACCCAGTCGTGAACGGGGAGGAAGAAGGGGTTTCCGTTCGCCTCATTGTAGCAGGTTAGAGGCCGTTTTTCGCCCTGTGGAAGGCCGCTCGAACAGGCACTTTTTCGCAGGCCGGACGAGCCCGGCGCAGGCCCGTGTTCGGGGCCTTACCGGATGGGCGGTCCGGCACTCACGCGAACCTCACGAACGACCCCTCCACCGAGGTAGGAATCGACCTTGTCGACGATCGACCGGGCCAGCAGCGTTAGCTCCGTGGCCCAGGCGGCGCCGTCGGCTCGGATCGACAGCACCCCGGCGTTCAGCGCGACCGGCATGCTTCGCGCGGCCACATCGGGTCCGACCACCGACGCCCACTCGTCGCGGAGCCTCCCGACGCGCATCCGCTCTTCCCAGCCGCGGCCTGAGACGAGGCTCGAGAGCAGCTCGCCGAGCGGTTTGGGGTCCCCTTCGCCGTGCTTCGTCACGCGCGGAGCTCCTCAACGTTCAGCGCGCGCGCCCCGAGCTCGGCCGGGATCTCTCGAGGGTCTGCGGCGGTCAGCACGATCTGCGCGTCCTCCGGCAGCGCGCCGGCCATTCGCTCGCGCCGTTCCGGGTCGAGCAGCGTGAACGGGTCGTCGAGCAACAGGAGGGGCTCTTCCCCGATCGCCTCCGCGACTGCGGCGTGAGCGCCGAGCACGAGCGCCAGCGCCGCGAGCCAGCCTTCGCCGTGGGACGCGTGCGTGCGTGCCGGCATGCCGGCGATCTCGATCGAAAGATCGTCGCGGTGCGGGCCCACCAGCGTGACGCCACGGATCACCTCGTCGCTGTGCCGCTCCGAGAGTCGGGCGCGCATCGACTGGGCCCACGCGCCGGGGTCGTCGCGCTGCTCTGGCTCGGGCACATTCGGGACGTATGCGATCTCGAACGTCGCGCCGCCGCCGACCGCTTGGTAGGCGTCGCGTGCGCGAGGCGAGAGCATCGCAACCGCCTTCGCGCGCCCGGCAGACAGCTCTGCGCCCGGCCCGATAAGCGCTTCGTCCCAGGCCTCGATGCCGTCGATGCTCGCGCGCCCCGCCGCGTGGTCGCGGAGCAACGTGTTCCGCTGTCGGAGCGCGCGCTCGTAGTCGCGGATGATCCCGTGATAGCGAGGGTGGAGCTGGATCAGGATCTCGTCGGTGAACTTGCGGCGATCGCCGGGATCCTCGCGCACGACGGCAACGCGCTCCGGCGCGAAGATGCTCGCCTTCAGCACGCCCAACACGTCGCGACGGCGCCCGACCGGCGCACCGCCGAGCTTCGCGCGCGCGCGGCCTTTCGTAACGATCTCGAGCTCGATCCGTTCGACCCTGCTATTGCGCTCGACTTCTGCACGCACGACGGCGAACGCTTCATCCTTCTTCACCAGCGCCGCGTCGGCGGACGTGCGATGCGAACCGAGCGACGCGGCGTACCACGCGCCTTCGAGGACGGACGTTTTCCCCGATCCGTTCGGACCGATCAGTGCGGTGACGCGATCCTCGAAGCGTACGGCCAACGACTTCCACGACCGAAACGTCACGAGCTCGATCGTGGCGAGCCGCATGCGTGCCTCAGATGCGAACCGGCATCACCAGGTAGAGGAAGCCGCTCGTGTCCTCCGGCGCGCGCAAAACGGCCGGCTTGAGCCCATCTCGCGTCGACAGAGTGACTTCGCTTCCCTCAACCGCATTGATGCCGTCGAGCAAGTACGCCGGATTGAACGCAACGGTGAGCGGCTCGCCTTCGAACTTCCCGTCGACGTGCTCCGATGCTTCACCGAGATCCTGCGATCCGGCACCGAGCTTCGCACCTTCGGCTCCGAGGTCGATGCGCACGGGTGCACCTGACTGTGCAAGGATCCCGACGCGGCGTACCGCTTCGGCGAAAGTTTCGCGCTCGACGCGCAGCTGGTTCGGAAGGTCGGGCGGGATCAGCTGGCCCCAGTTCGGGAACTCGCCTTCGATCAGACGCGTGGTGAGCCGGCGTCCGGCCACGGCGAACGACGCTTGCGACTCGCCGAGCGTGATCTCGATCTGACCCTCGCCGTCCGATGCGCGCGCGGCTTCCGACAGTGCGCGCGCCGGGATGACGCGCTTGATCGGGGACGACGGGCCGCTCCACGGGATGTCGCGGACCGCGAGCCGATAGCTGTCGGTCGACACAAGCGTGATCTTCTCGGACGTCGCGTCGACGAGCGTCCCTGTGAGGACCGGACGAGCCTCGTCGTGGGAAGCCGCGCGTGTGACCTGACCGACCGCGGTCGCGAACAGCGCCGCCTCGAGCGTCCCTGATGGTGCCCCATCCGGCGCCGCCAGGTTCGGGAAGTCCTCGAGCGCCAGCGCGCGCAGCGTGAATTCGGCCGACCCGCACGTGATCTTCGCCTGGCCGCCGGAGGACTCGATGCGCACCGCGCCTTCCGGCAGACTGCGCGCGATCTCCCCCAGAACGCGGCCCGGCAGCACGACCGAGCCCTTCTCGTCGATCTTGGCGTCGATCATCGCCTCGCCGGCGAGCTCGAGATCGGTTCCCGCTAGACGGAGCTGCGGGCCGTTCGCATCGAACAAGACCCCACCGAGCGCCGGCAACGTTGCCCGTGAGCTCACCGATCGCAGGACCCAACCGATCGTGTCTGCGAATCGTTCGCGCTCGACACTGATCCTCATCACGCCACCTCCACGAGATCGCTGTTCACAGTGTGATCGTGCTTGCTTTTAAAGATCATATGAATGGTCGTAATCGTAGTAGGGCCTGGGGACACTGTTGATACTGGGTATGAGCGGCTGAAATACAACCGTGCAAGATGTGTACCGAGGGTGCGGATCACAGGCCTGATCCCACCTTGTTGCGGATACGCTCCGTCAGCTCTTGCACCTGTGAATAAACCTGTCGACGCTCTCCCATCAATGTCCGGATCTTCGAGTCCGCATGCATCACCGTCGTATGGTCGCGCCCACCGAACGCATCGCCGATCTTTGGGAGCGACAAGGGGGTGAGCTCGCGGCATAGGTACATGGCGACCTGTCGAGCAGCCACGAGCGGCCGAGATCGTCCCGGACCGAGTAGCTCCTCGCGCGCGATACCGAAGTAGCCCGCGCACTCCGCGATGATCACATCGGCCGGGATCTCATCGGATCCGTCGCGAGGAAGGAGCGGCCGCAGGACTTCCTGCGCGAGCTCCAGTGTCACCGGGAGGTTCGACAACGACGCATAGGACACGACGCGGATCAGGCGGCCCTCGAGCTCTCTGATGTTGTTCTGCACGCGCGTCGCGATGAATGCCAGAACGTCGTTCGTAACACGCAACCCTTCGGCTTCCGCCTTCTTCTGCAGGATCGCGACGCGGGTCTCGAGGTCGGGAGGCTGAACGTCGGTGATAAGCCCCCACTCGAAGCGCGTGCGCAACCGGTCCTCGAGGGTCGGGATCTCTTTCGGCGCGCGGTCGGAGGAGATCACGATCTGCCGGCCGTCGTTGTGCAGCGCGTTGAAGGTGTGGAAGAACTCTTCTTGTGTCTGCTCGCCCCGCGACAGGAATTGGATGTCGTCGACGAGCAGAACATCCGCTTCACGATAACGACGCCGGAAGATCGGCATCTTCTCTTCGCGCACACCGAGGATGAACTCGTTCATGAACTGCTCGCTCGAGACGTAGCGGATCGTCGCGTGCGGATAGAGCCGGTGCACCTCGTGGCCGATCGCATGCAGCAGATGCGTCTTGCCCAAGCCGGCGCCGCCGTAGATGAACAGCGGGTTGTAGCTTCGCGCCGGCTGCTCGGCGACGGCTTGCGCGGCGGCGTGCGCGAACCGGTTCGATGGCCCGGTGACGAACGTCTCGAACAAGTAGCGGGGGTTCAGCGCCGGCGCCGCGGCCGGCTGGTTCGGAGCGGGCGGCGGTGTTTCCAGTTGATCGTCGTCGACGACGATCTCGTCGAGCGGCATCCGGTCGACCGTCACTTTCAGGCGAACGTCCCGGCCGGCGGTTTCACGCAACGCTTCGGTGATCGTGTGCGCATACCGGTTCTCGAGCCACTCCTTTGCGAACGCCGACGGCGCTGCGAGCTCCATCGTGTCGTCGTGCAAGCGCACCGGCCGCGTGCTGTCCACCCATGCGCGCGCTCCGGGCATGATGCGCTCGCGAACGGTCGCAAGCGTGCGTCCCCACAGCTCTTCGGCGTCGTCGGCCACGATGATCACCCTCCCAGCGTTTCCAGCGGCGCCACAACTGCCCATCCACAGGCCTCGTCCACAGCTGTGGACGAACGGTCGGATCGCCGCTCAAACTCATTGCACGCCGAAGGAACAACCGCGAGCGCGGCGGAGAGGAAGGCGTAACGGGAAGGTGTTACCGACGCATCACCGGCGTTCCAGCGAGGCGCGAGTATAAGCAGCGACCCCTGTGGATACAAGAGAGGGAATTCACGTTTCCACAGGGATGACCAGCAGGAATCGTTCGTGATCACAGGCCACACCGATGTGTTTGACGCTCTTCTAAGCCGCCGCATACACTGCCACGACCTAGACGACCATGAAGCGCACCTATCAACCCCATTCCCGGCGTCGGAAGCGCGTGCACGGTTTCCGCGCGCGTATGCGCACGCGCGCCGGTCGCGCCGTGCTTTCACGGCGGCGCCGGAAAGGGCGCGCGCGGCTCACCGTCTGACGGCGCCGCCGCCACAGGGATGCCGCGGCCGCTCCGGTTGACCTCCTCGCGAGACTTCGCGCGCGTCCTCAGCTCGGGTGCACGCGGATCGAGCCCTCTGGTTCTCTGTGTTGCCGTTTCCACGGGCGATCGGCGGCCTGCGCGCGTCGGGTACGCGGTCGGCGGCAAGGTCGGCAATGCCGTGAGGCGCAACCGCGCGCGCCGGTTGTTGCGTGAGGCCGTGCGCGCCACCTGTATCAAGCCCGGCAGCGATGTCGTCCTCGTCGGGAAGCCCTCGCTGGTCGGACGATCGCTCGACGACGTACGCGCGGCGCTCGAGACCGCACTCGAACGGGCCGGCGCGTCGTGCTAGGCAAGCTCGCCGCGCTGCTCGTTCGGGGGTATCAGGTCACGATCGGCAAGTATTTGCCATCCCGATGCCGCTTTTACCCGTCCTGCTCGGAATATGCCGTCGAGGCGTTCCGCGAGAACGGGCTGCTCGTCGGCGGTTTCCAGACGGCGTGGCGCCTGCTTCGCTGCGGCCCCTGGACCGCAGGCGGATTTGATCCCGTTCACGAGCACCGCCACCTGTTCGCGCGGCGGGTGAACGCGTAATGGCGCAGTTCTTCGGCGCGGTCCAGAACGCGCTCGGCGCCGCCTTGAACGCGATCTACACCGTCATCCCGTCGTACGGCGTTGCGATCATCCTGCTCACGGTCGCCGTGCGCGCGGTGTTGATCCCGCTGACGCTGAAGCAGATCCGCTCGATGACCGCGATGCAGACGCTCGCGCCCGAGCAGAAGAAGATCCAGCAGAAATACAAGCAGCTCCAGGCGAAGGTTCAAGACCGCCAGGAGCTTATGAAGATCCGCCAGCAGATGAACCAAGAGATCATGGCCCTGTTCAAGGAGCACGGGGTCAACCCTGCCGGCGGGTGCTTGCCGTTGTTAGCACAGATGCCGGCGTTCATCGCCCTCTACTCGATCCTACGCACTTCGATCGTCGTTGTTCCCCTGGTCGCGACCATGGTCGGCGGCGGCACGATCCCCAGCGACCCCCAGACAGCGTTCGGAACGACGAATCTTCGGTCGATCATCTGCACTCCCCAGCAGTTGCCCTCAGTTAACGGCTCGAACCCGTCGGTCATCGACTGCAAAGTGACCGTGGGGAGCCAGACGACCATCAAGAGCTTCGAGATCGCGAATTTCGTCGATTCGCACAAGTATCCGGCGCAGCAGATCGCAATAGCCAACACTCCCTGGATTACGCGCTGTGTGCCCTTCGTCGACGTCTCTGCGGGCCCGCAGAACGCGAAGATCAACTTCCATTGCTTGTCGCAGCTTGGGACAGGGCACCTCCCTAGGAACGGGAAGCTCTTCAAGGCGCTGACCGAGGACAAGGCCAAGTTCCTGACCATGCATCTCGGCTGCACGGCACCCCAGGTTGCGTCGAAGACCCGCGTCGTCGAGTGCACCCGGAAGACCGGCGACGGCGGCGGGGCGCACGCGGTCCCTTACTACATCCTGATCCTGCTGGTCATCGGCTCGACCTACTACCAGAGCCGGCAGATGAACCAGCGCGTAACGGCGAGCGGACAGGCGCTGCCTCAACAGCAGCAGATGATGACGCGGATCATGCCTCTGTTCTTCGGTCTGATCTCGCTCAACTTCCCGGCGGGGTTGAACCTGTACTTCCTTGCGACCAACCTGTGGACCATCGGCCAGCAAGCGCTGGTCTACCGCAGCCAGGACGCGAAAGCTGGGCCGCCCGGGTCGAAGCCGAAGCCCAAGCCCAAGGTGGAAGAGGCGCCGGCGAAGAAGCTCGTCGCCGAGACTCCCCCGCCGGCCGTGACGCCGCCTGCCCGTCCTCAGGGCAGCCGCAAGCGCAAAAAGAGGAAAAAGCGCAGGTGAGCGAGCAAGAACAGGTCCCGTCCGCCGGCGAGCAGACCGAGAATGCCGAACCGGATGAGGACCTCCTCGACGACCAGGCCGATGCTGCCGAAGACTTCATCCACGGGCTGCTCGACGTGCTGGACATGGACGGCGACGCCGAGGCCGACATCACCGACGACACGATCGAGGTCCGCGTGGCCGGTCCCGACATGGGGATCCTGATCGGCCGGCATGGAAGCACCCTGGAGGCCCTCCAGGAGCTCACCCGAGCGGCGGTCCAGCACCAGACAGCGTCGCGCGCTCGCCTCGTGCTTGATATCGAGGGGTACCGGGATCGCCAGCGTTCGATCGTCGAGCGGCATGCGCGCGCCACGGCCGCCACGGTGCGGAAGACGCGGCGCTCCGCGGAGCTCGAGCCTATGACCAGCTTCGAGCGAAAGGTCGTTCACTCGGCCTTGGCGGACTTCGACGGTGTGAGAACGGCCAGTGAAGGCGAGGAACCCGACCGGAAAGTGGTCATCTACCCCGTCTGAGCGACCAACTTCGTTGTTTCTCGTGAAACAACGCGCCTCCAACGCTTCAAACGCACCCTCGCCTACCATGTTTCTCGGGAAACATGGATGCAGATCATCGTCGGACGTCCGTTAGCAGCGCGATCGCAGCGCTTTCGTTACTCCTCCGCGAGTTGGCGTTGCCTCAGAACTTGCTATCGGTGCTGCTCGCGCACGCCGAGGCGGTTGTTACCGATGCCGACCGGCTCGGGCTCGTGACGGAGCGCACGCTCGACGCGATCGTGAGCCGGCACACGGCCGATTCGCTCCTGTTCGCGTTGGCCAGACGGCCGCTGGCTGAGGACGCTTGGGTGGACGTCGGATCTGGGGCCGGATTCCCCGGTCTCGTCCTCGCCTGTTGCTTTCCCGATGCGCGGTTCACGCTGGTCGAGCCCCAGAAACGCCGAGCCGGCTTCCTCGAGCTCGAGCTGCACCAGCTCGGACTCCAGAACACCGAAGTGCTCGCAGCGCGGGCGGTCGAGCTCGAGCCGTCCTTCGACGTGGCGACGGCGCGCGCGCTCGCGGAGCCGCTCATCGCATTAGAGGCGCTGAGGTCCCTGGTCAAGCCGGAGGGCTCGGTGCTGCTTGCGGTGGGGGACAGCGCCGTCGCACCGCCCGAGGTGGACGATCTCGACGTAGCGCGCCCCGGCGTTGACTCGCCTGGGCGCATCTTTATGATTGCCGAGGCCCGTGGGGGAGCGTGATGGCAGAAGACGAAAGCACAACGACGCAGGTGGAAGAGGGTGTCGCCCAGGTTTTGCCTTCGTCAACTCAGGCAGAAACTGGTAAGAGTATCGTCCTTGCCCTGACCAATCAGAAGGGCGGCGTAGGTAAGACCACGACGGCAGTGAACCTCGGTGCGTGCCTCGCTGAGGGAGGCGCGCGCGTCCTGCTCGTCGATCTCGACCCACAGGGCAACGCGACAACGGGCGTTGGGATCGACCGTGGGTCGGTCAAAGCGGGAACCTACGAGCTGCTCGGCGGAACGGGCGGCGCCGAAGCGATCCTCGCGACCGACGTGGCCGGGCTCGACGTGCTGCCCTCGACGATCGATCTCGCCGGCGCCGAGGTCGAGCTCGTGAGCGCGTTCGCGCGCGAAACGAAATTGAGACAAGGCCTCGCAGGTTTGCGCGGCGAGTACGACTTCGTTTTGATCGACTCGCCGCCGTCGCTCGGGTTGCTCACCGTGAACGCGCTTGCGGCATGCGACGAAGTCGTCGTTCCGATCCAGTGCGAGTACTACGCGCTCGAAGGACTCGGCCAGCTCATCCGCACGCTCGATCTCGTGCGCGACGGGCTCAACCCATCGCTGCGCGTCGGCGGCGTGGTGCTGACGATGTTCGACGCGCGCACGAAGCTCGCGGAGCAAGTCGTCGCGGAAGTACGACGCCACTTCGGCGACGCAGTGTTCAAGTCGATCATCCCGCGCAGCGTGCGCCTTTCCGAAGCGCCGGGCTTTGGGAAACCGATCATCCGCTACGACTCGAGCTCGCGCGCAGCGACCTCGTACCGAGAGCTTGCCGCCGAAGCGCGCGCGCGGTGGCCGATCGCGCGCCCTCAGGCACAAACGACGACGGAAGGGGAAAGCAGATGACCGAGCTCAAGGGTGGGTTGGGTCGAGGATTATCCGCGTTGTTGCCGCACGAAGTCGTGATCGCAGGCGGCCCGCAGCTGCGCGATATCGCGATCGGCGAGATCAGGCCGAACGCGCGCCAGCCGCGGACCGCGATAGAAGATGATGCGCTGAACGAGCTCGCTGCCTCGATCCGGTCGGTCGGCTTGTTGCAACCGGTCGTCGTCCGCCCCGTAGACGGCGGCTACGAGCTAGTGGCAGGGGAGCGACGCTGGCGCGCCTGCACGCTCGCCGGCCTCACGCGGATCCCCGCGATCATCCGCGAAACCGGGGACGATCAGATGCTGCGCGACGCGCTGATCGAGAACCTGCAGCGCGTCGATCTCAACCCGCTCGATGAAGCGGCCGCATTCCGGCAGCTCGTCGATGACTTCGGCGCGACACACGAGGAGATCGCCGAGCGCGTGGGCAAAAGCCGAGCCGCCGTGACGAACTCGTTGCGTCTGTTGCAGCTATCTCCGGACGTTCAACAACGCATCGCCACCGGAACGTTCAGCGCCGCGCACGGGCGTGCGATCGCCGCGCTCGCCGATCACGCGGCGCAAGCTCGCGCAGCCGCGCGCGTGGTGGCCGATTCGCTCAGCGTGCGTCAGACCGAAGAGCTCGTCCGCACGATGGTCGGGACCGGCGAGCCGTTGCGCGAGCGCGCGGCTGCTCGGCGTGATCCGAAAAAGGATCGGCCGGCCGGGATTTTGGAAGCGGAGATGCTGCTGTCCGATATCCTTGGGACGCGCGTCGTCGTCGAATCGGGCCGCCGCCGTGGGCGGATCGCGATCGAGTTCGCAGACTTCGACGACCTCGACCGGATCGTTCGCCACATCGGAGGGAACGGGCACTAGTGGAATTCCGCCGCATCGATCGTCTCCCCCCGTACGTCTTCAACGTCGTCAACGACCTGAAGGCGAGCGCGCGCCGCGCGGGCGAAGACATCATCGACCTCGGGATGGGCAATCCCGACCTCGCGACGCCGTCGCACATCGTGGACAAGCTGACCGAGGCGGCGGAGAACCCCCGCAATCATCGCTACTCGACGAGCCGCGGCATCCCGAAGCTCCGCAAGGCGATCGTCGATTGGTACGACCGGCGCTACGGCGTGTCGCTCGACGCGGAGACCGAAGCGATGTCGACCATGGGTGCGAAGGAAGCGATCAGCCACATGGCGTGGACGCTCGTCGCGCCGGGGGACACCTGCTTGGTCCCGGAGCCGACCTATCCGATCCACACGTTCTCGGTCGCGCTGGCCGGCGCCGACGTGCGCTCGGTCCCGCTCGGCCCGGATCAAGATTTCTTCGAGAACATGAAGGACGCATACGAAGGAACGTGGCCGCGTCCACGCCTGATCATCACGAGCTTCCCCCACAACCCGACGACAACGTGCGTCGATCTTCCTTTCTTCGAGCAGCTTGTCGACTTCGCCAAAGAGCATGAGATGCTTGTGATCCACGACTTCGCGTACGCCGACCTGACGTTCGACGAATACCAGGCCCCGAGCTTCTTGCAGGCCCGCGGTGCGAAGGACGTCGGCGTCGAGATCTTCTCGATGTCGAAGTCGTTCTCGATGGCGGGCTGGCGGATCGCGTTCGTCGTCGGCAACCCGCAGATGGTCCAAGCGCTCACACGCCTGAAGAGCTATCTCGACTACGGCGTGTTCCAGCCGATCCAGATCGCCGCGATCATCGCGCTCAACGAGTGCGAGGAAGAGACGAAAGTGTTCCGCGACACATATCGCGCGCGCCGCGACACGCTGATCGAAGGTCTCGCGCGCGCGGGCTGGGATGTCCCGTCGCCGAAGGCGACGATGTTCGTGTGGGCTGAGATCCCCGAAGAGCACCGCGAGACCGGCTCACTCGAGTTCGCGAAGTTCTTGTTGAAGGAAAGCAAGGTCGCGGTGTCGCCCGGCATCGGCTTCGGTCGTGCGGGCGATCGCTTCGTGCGGTTCGCACTCGTCGAGAACGAACATCGCATCCGTCAGGCGACGAGGGGGATCCGCAAGGCGCTCGGGGGATGAGCCCCGGCGGCGAAGGGCGGCGCGCGCTGATCGCGACGGCGCTCGGCGCGATACTCGGTCTCATCGCAGTCGTCTTCGCGCGTCGCGATCGAAAGAAAGGGCGGGGATGGCGCGGCAGATCCGCGACCTGACCAACACGACACTCGACGACGTTCCGCGCCCGTGCCGTGGGTGCGTATTCTGGGAGTACGCGCCTGCCGATCGCGCGCTCACGCTCGGCGCGCACGACGCCGACTTCGAGAAAGAGGCGTGGGTCTCCGAGGTTGCATTGGTGCGCGGATCCGCGGGCAAGGTCGTGTACGTGGACGGCCGTCCCGTTGGGTTCGCGTTGTGCGGGCCGCCGGACTCGTTCCGCGGCGCCGATGTGTTCCCACTGCGGATCTCACGCGACGCGCTCTTCCTTGCGATGCTTCGCATCCTTCCCGACGCGACCGGACGTGGCGTCGGCAAGGCGCTCGTACACGCGGTGCTGAAGGAAGCCAAGTCGCAAGGGAAGCGCGCGGTCGAATGCTACGGCGACCGCGGATGGCAGCACGAAGCGTGCATCGTTCCCGCGTCGTTCCTCGAAGCGATCGGTTTCCGCGTGAAGCGCGAGCATCCTCGCTTCCCCCTGTACCGCATCGACCTCGGTTCGCTCGCGAAGGCGAGCAAGAACGTCGAAGCTGCCGTCGAGGCCTTCCTGGAGAACCTGTTCAGCAATGAGCCTGCGGTGGGGAAGGCGCCGGCACGCTCGAACGCGGTTCGTTAGACGGACGCCGGTTCGCGAGCGAAACGCCGCAAACCCTCGGCGATCGCGGTCGCGAGCTGCTGTTGGAACGACGGATCCGCGAGCAACCTTTCTTCGCCGGGGTTCGTGATGTAACCCGCCTCGAGGACGACGGCCGGCATCCGTGTCTCGCGTAAGACGGGGAACGTCTTCGCGTGCGTGCGGCCGTCGATGAAGCCGAGCGAGCATACGTGCTCGAGCAGGAGCTCGGCGACGCGCATCCCGAGCACGGAGTGGAATCGCTCATGACCGAAGTAGAACGCGGCAGCGCCGCGCGCGCTCAGTTCGGCGCCGCCGGCGTGGAGCGCAACGAATAGGTCCGCTTCGAGCGTGTTCGCGAGCGTCGCGCGCTCGGCGTCCGACGGCCCGTCGGCTTGGCGGCGCGTGAGGAAGACTTGCGTTCCCGCCGCGGTGAGTGCCGCCTCGAGCGCCGTCGCTACGGCGAAGCACACATCGGCTTCGCGCGCGCCGTTCGGACCGACGAAGCCCGGATCCGACCCTCCGTGGCCCGGGTCGAGCACGACGCGCAAGCCGACGATGCCGGTGGCCGTTCGCCGGCGCAGCGCTTCGCGCTCGCGCAGCACGCCGATCGGAAGGTCGCTCGCCATGCGGGGCAAGCCGGTGAGCGCGCGCACCGATTGCGCGGCGACGATGCCGTCGGGCGGCAGTCCGTAGTTGCGCTGGAACTCGCGAACGGCAGTCTCGGTCTGCGGGCCGAAGATGCCGTCGGTGCGTCCCGAGTTGAAGCCGAGCGTCGCGAGACGGTCCTGAAGATCGCGGACGTCGTCGCCGCGGAGGTGCGGCGCCGCGAGGTAGAGGACTCGGTCGCCGAGCCGCCACGAGGCTTCGACGAGCTGCCGCCAGGTCTCGTCCCCGACGATGCCGTCGACGCTCAGGCCGCGCTCTTGCTGGAACGCCATGACGCGGATCTTCGTGTCCGAGCCGAAGACGCCCGTCAGCTCCTTATCGGGGGTTGGATGGCCCAGCGCCGAAAGCCGTCGCTGAACGTCGGCTACTTGAGCGCCGCGATCTCCTTCCCGGATGACGCGCATGCTTCTTTGTCGCACGCTTCTCGGGCGGACGCCAAGTCCGAACGGGCGAACTTACGCCAGATACTGGGAGAGCTCTGAGAGGATCTGGGCCTTGCCGCGCGCGCCGACGATCCGGGCCTTCTCGACGCCGTCGACGAAGAGCAGCATGGAAGGGATCGAAAGGACGCCGTAGCGGCGGGTGGTCTCCGGGTTGTTGTCGACGTCGAGCTTGCGGACGACGAGCTTGCCCGTGTTCTCGCCGGCGATCTCGTCGATGACGGGAGCAACCATGTGGCACGGACCGCACCATTCCGCCCAGAAGTCGACCAGAACCGGGGTTCCGCTCTTCAGCACTTCTTGCTCGAACTCGGAGTCGGTCACGGCTGCCGTGTTGCTACCCATCCTGTCCTCCAGATCCCAATCGTCATCAAACAATTTACCCCGCGAGGGGCACTTTCATGAACGCGGCGGCCTGGGGAGCCTATTCCGGGGCCCCGGCCGCAGCGTCCACAGCCCGGGCCTTCAGGGCGCGCGCGGCGTCGTCCCGGTTCTCGATCAGGTATCGGTGGATAGGAGGGGCCGCGTCGGCATGGGCCTCGAGGTATTCCCGCGTCTCCACGATGAGCTCCTGGCTCATGAGCGGCAAGGGGTACATGCCGTCGACGAACGTCACGGCGACCTCGACCGGCCGGCTCTCCCACATCGGTTCTATCAAGTCGAAGTACGGCTTCCGGTACGGCTCGATGAGCTCCGCTTGATCGAACCGGATGAAACCGCCGATCAGCGCCCGGATCGTTGCGAGCGGCGTGTCGGAGTGATCAACGATCCTCGACCACGCGTCGGCCTTAGCCTGGGCGGTCGGCCTCGCGGCGCGCGCGCCTGCGGCGTAGCGCTGTCCCTGGTCCGTGGGGTCGCGCTTCAGCTCCGCGTCGATCACCGCGTCATCCGCGACGCCCAGTCCCGCCAATGCATGCACGATCAGCCACCGCAGATCCGTGTCGACGGTCAAGCCTTCGAAGGACGTCGTTCCGTCGAGCAGCCCTCGCACGATCGCCGCGTGTTCATCGACGCGGGCATTCGAGATGAGCGCGCGCGCCCAGAGCAGCTGCAGATCGCTCCCCGGTTCGGCAGCCTTCAACGACTCGAGCGCGCGCGTCGCGAGCTGCAGCCGCGCTGCGTCTCGGTTCTTCGGGTCGCCGTAGAGCGTGATCGCTTGCGCGGCGCCCCCGAGTAGCTGCTGCACCGCGCCGGGATCGGTTTCGGTGTGGATGTTGTTCACCACGAGCCGAACGTAGTCGCGCGCGGGCAGCTCGGCGTCGCGGAGCTGATCGATCGCGGCCGTCCAGCAGAGCGCGCGCGCCAGCGGGTCGGCGAGATCGGCAAGGTGCTCGGTCAGCGTGCCGAGCGATCGCTTGTCGAGACGGATCTTCGTGTACGAAAGATCGTCGTCGTTCGGCAGCACGAGGTCGGCCTGGCGCTCGCCGACCAGATCCTTCACCGGCGTGCTCGCGCCGACCGCGTCGAGCTCGACGTGCCGCCGGCGCTGCAGCGAACCGTCGACGAGGTCGTACAGCCCCACGCCGATGCGATGCGAGCGCAGCGTCGGGTGCTCGGGTGGCGCGGTCTGCTCGAGCGAGATCGCCGTGTACGCGCCGTCCTTCACCCCCAGGCCGGCCCGGAACATGTTGACGCCCGCCGTCTCGAGCCATTCCTTGGACCATTGGCCGAGATCGCGCCCCGACGATTCCTCCAGCGCTCCGAGGAACGCGTCGAGGTTTGCGTTGCCGAACTCGAAGCGACGGAAGTAGTTGCGGATACCTTCGATGAACGGCTCCTCGCCGACCCATGCAACGAGCTGCTTCAACACCGACGCACCCTTCGCGTAGCTGATCCCGTCGAAGTTCGTGCGTGCCGTTTCCGTGTCGGGCGCGTCGGCGACGATCGGGTGCGTGGTCGGCTGCTGGTCCTGCACCATCGCCCAGAGCTTCTGACCTTGCGAGAACCGAGTCCATGCGTTCGTGAAACGTGTTGCGCGCGCCTGGGACAGCGTTCCCATGTAGGTGGCGAAACTCTCGTTCAGCCAAAGGTCGTCCCACCAATCCATCGTCACGAGATCGCCGAACCACATGTGCGCCATCTCGTGGAGGATCGTTCCGGCGCGGTTCTCGCGTGCGGCGTCGGTCGTGCGGGACCGGAAGATGTACGCCTCGGTGAACGTGACACAGCCCGCGTTCTCCATAGCGCCGGCATTGAACTCCGGAACGAACAGTTGGTCGTACTTGCCGAACACATACGGGTAGCCGAAGTAACGCTCGAAGAAATCGAAGCCCTGCTTCGTGATCGTGAACATCTCTTCGTGATCGAGGTACTTCGCGAGCGACTGACGGCAGAAGATCCCGAGGTTGATCTTGTTGTGCCGGTCGCGGACGACGTGATAAGGCCCGGCGACGATGGCAGTGATGTAGCTCGACATGCGCTTGGTGCGTGCGAACCGCCACGTACCGGCGGCGTCACCGGAGGGCTGCTCGTCCGCTTCCGTGTTGCTGATCACGAGCCAGGCCTCGGGCGCCGCGACGGTGAACTGGAACGTTCCCTTGATGTTGGGTTGGTCGAAATTCGCGTAGACCTTGTGCGCTTCGCGCGATTCGAACTGGGTGTGTAGATAGGGCTTCCCGTCTACCGGATCGCGGAAGAAGTGCAACCCCGTGCCTGAGTTGGAGAAGGCACACGTCGCCACGACGTGAAGCGTGTTCTCGGCTTGCAGACCGTCGAGCCGGATCCGGTGGCCGTTGTGGGCGTCGAGCGCGACGGGTTCACTGTTCAGCTCGATCGATGCGACCGAGGGAGCCGTAAGGTCGATGAAAGTAGACGCGCCGGGTTCCGTGCAACGGAACGTCACGGTCGTTTCGCTCGTGAACGTTTTCTCGCCTTGCGTGAGGTCCAGCGCGACCGTGTATTCGGGGTCGCTGATGAGCGCGGCGCGGACCTTGGCCTCCTCGCGCGTCAGGGCTTCAGGGCCGAGGTGTTGCGCTGGGTCCATCAAGTGCTCCTTCTTTTTCCTGCGCGGCACGCTGGTTCAGATCGGTGTGCCGACGGATTCGATCCGGTCGAAATCGAGCTCGATGCCGAGGCCCGGAGCCTGCGGCAAAGCGACCGTACCATCGGGTCCTATTCTTATCGGTTCGGCAAGCATCGCGTCTCGAGTCTCCACGACGAAGCTCGGTGGGTCGTAGGGATATTCGAGATAGGCGCCGTGCGTCGCACCCAAGACGTGAAGGTTCGCGACCAGGCCGATGCCGTTGCCCGACCAGGTGTGCGGCGCGAACTCAAGCCCTGCGATGCGCGCCATGTGAGCAATCTGGACCGCTCCCGTGATGCCGCCGGTGAACATCGCGTCCGGTTGGATGATGTCGAGGCAGCGTCGCTCGATCAGCTCGCGTATCGCCCAGATGTCGCCCGTTAGCTCGCCGCCGGCGAGACGCGTCGTCGTTTGTGTGCGCAGGGCGCGGTAACCTTCGAAGTCGAACTGGTCGAGCGGTTCTTCGAGCCACATCACGTTGAATTCTTCGTACGCCTTCGCCGTCGCGAGCGCGCGCTTGAAGTCCCACCGCGGCGAGTCCGGCTTGAACGTATCGACGCGCCAGCCTTGGTTCGCATCGCACGCGATCTGCAGCCGGTCCCCGACGGCCTCGCGGACGACGCGGACCTCTTCGACATCCTCCGCGAAGGTGTCGTGCCGCGGACGAAGCTTGATCGCGGTAAAGCCGGCCTCGATCGCTGCGAGCGCGTCGTCGGCGCGCTGCTTCGGCTCGCGCACCTCTCCGAAGGACGCATACGCGGGGATGCGCTCGCGCGCGCCTCCCAGGTACCGGTACAGAGGCAGCCCGGCCGCTTTCGCGGCGAGGTCGAAGATCGCCGCTTCCACGAACCAGACCTTCAAGCCGAGGACCCGCACGCCCGCCTCGATGATCGGCCGGAGCTCGGCCGGCTTGGTCGGGTCGCGGCCGATCAGGAACGCGCGCATCAGGTTGATCGGCCCCTTCGCCTCATCAGCGAACGCGATGAACGCGGTGTAGCCCTCGAGCCCTTCGTCGGTCACAAGTCGGTAGATCACACATGAGTTCGCGGGACTCGCCAGACCCGGGACCCAGGACGGCTTGAACGGTTCGGGGAACGGGAAGTGGCAGATCCACGCATCGATCCGTTCTATCTTCATGTTGGAACCCCCGGAGGCTTCGGCGCCGGCTGATTCTGTCATGAGGGTGCGCGCGGGCGAAAGCCTGGGCTAGCTTCGCGCAGCTCTCACGCCGACGCTAGGATGCGCCCGTGCCTCGTTACCTGCGCTGGATCGCAGCCATGACGGCCGGAGTCACGGCCTTCTTCGTCTTCAACATGGTGAGCCTCGGCATCGCGCGCGCCGAGGGCCTCCACACGATCCACGGCGCAGCGGGAGGGCTGCTCGCTTTGGGCGCCTGGGTCTTCACGATGGCCGCGGTTCTTGCGACCGAGGACTACCTCACGAAGCGGTATGGGTTCACCGTCGTTCGCCCGGGTCAGACCTCGGCGCAGAAGGACCACGAAAGCACGGGCGCTTAGCTCTTGTGAGCGAGCGCTTCTAAGAACCGTTCCGCGTCGATCGCAGCAGCGCATCCCGTGCCGGCCGCTGTGATCGCCTGACGGTAGATGTGATCGACGACGTCGCCGCACGCGAACACGCCCGCCACCGACGTTTGCGTGCGAGGGTGCTGTGCGACGATGTACCCGTTGTCGTCGAGCTCGAGCTGTCCTTTGAAGAGCTGCGTGTTGGGGTCGTGCCCGATCGCGATGAACAAACCGTCCGTCTTGAAGTCCGACACTTCGCCGGTCTTCACGTTCTTCAGCTTCAGACCGGTGACGGCTCCGTCGGAGCCGGCGACCTCGTCGACGACGGTGTTCCAGAGGAACGAGATCTTCTCGTTCGCGCGCGCCCGGTCTTGCATGATCTTCGACGCGCGCAGCTCGTCGCGACGGTGGATGATCGTGACCTTGGTCGCGAACTTGGTGAGGAAGATCGCCTCCTCCACCGCGGAATCTCCGCCGCCTACGACGACGAGCTCGCGTCCGCGGAAGAAGAAGCCGTCGCACGTGGCGCACGTCGAGACGCCTCGTCCAAGGAGCTCCCGTTCTCCGGGGATGTCGAGCATCCGAGCCTTGGCCCCCGTCGAGACGATGATGCTGTTCGCTTCGTAGCTCGTCTCGCCGACCTCGACGACGAACGGCGTCCGCGAGAAGTCGACCCGGGATGCGTCGGCGGTGATGAACCGAGCGCCGAATTTCTCGGCCTGCTTCCGGAAGCTTTCCATCAGCTCGGGACCGAGGATGCCGTCGGGGAACCCCGGGTAGTTCTCGACGTCGGTGGTAAGCATGAGCTGCCCGTACGGTGCGGCGCCCTCGATCATGAGCGGGTTGAGGTTGGCGCGGCCGGCGTAGAGCGCAGCCGTCAGGCCGGCCGGCCCCGAGCCGATGATGATGACGTTTTCGGGCATCCGCTGTTCCTTCCGAGCAGCTGGGAGGTGCGCCAATCCTAACGCAGCGCCCGAGGGCGACTCTTCCCGCTATTGAGGCGCGAGGAACAGGCGGATGTAACAGTCCGATTGCCGGACGACCCACATCTCAGACTTGGTCTTTCCGCTAACGACGACGGAATAGATGAGGAAGAAGGCCGGAGTGCTCTCGTAGTGGCCGACGATGTAGGCGATCGCGCGCGCGCCACCCGATCCGTGGGAGAAGACATCCGTCTCGCACCGCGAGATCTGATCGGTGTAGGCGGCCTGGTCGGCCGCGGGGATCGACTTCCTCGCGGCGCTGTACGCCGCCGGGCCCGGTCCGTTCTGCGGCAGACCGCTGGTCCGGGAGCCGTTGAATGAGAGCAGGAGACCCCTCGCGGACGTGCTGTTGTAGTTCGTGCTGTCGGTCTGGATGCTGGGTGGGGAATTGGTTGGCCCAGCGATCGCCGGTATCTGGTCTCCGTTGTTCACCTCGGCACCGGTATGCGAGAACGTGCTGCTCGTCGTTGCCTGGTTCAGCGCAAGTATCCCCACGATCGCGGCTGCGACGGCGGCGATGCCTCCGGCCCCGACCAGGAAACGCCGGTAGCGCTCGCCCGGCCGACGTTGCGCCTTTGAGATCGCGCTTCGTAACGCCCAGTGGTCTTGCTCGGACAGAACGGGTGACGGGAGCGCGCGCATATCCGCAACGGTTGCGCGCAATCCGCGGAGGGTCGCCGAACATTCCGAGCAGCCTGTGAGATGCTGCTCGAGATCGTCGCGATCGGCGCCGGTCAGCTCACCGTCGATGTACGCGGAAAGCTGCTCGGGATCTGGGTGCGTGCTCATCGTCCTTCCTTTAGAGGCTCCGTGCCTTCGCTTGGTTCCGGATCGCGAAGATGTCCCAGCAAGGTGGCCATCTCTGCTCGCGCGCGATGCAAACGGCTCTTAACCGTTCCGACCGGGATGTCCAGCGCAGCGGCCGTCTCGGCGTAGTCGAGGTCTTGCAGATCGTGGAGAACCAGCACCGCGCGATGTTCCGCGCTGACATTCTGCAGCGCGCGCTGCACCTCGACCGCGCGCGCGGCGCGCGCAGCCGCATCTTCCGGTCCGACGTCGTCACTCGGGCGCTCACCTGCTTCTTCCAGCGGCTGAGCGATGTGGCGCTTGCGCTTGCGGAGCACGTCCAGGGACGCGTTCACAGTGACCCGGTGGATCCACGTCGACAGCTGTGCGTCACCTCGGAACGAGCGTAGCGCGCGCAACGCGCTGATGAATACGTCCTGCATCGCGTCGCGCGCATCCTCGACGTTACCGGTCATCCGCAGCGCGATCGCGTACACGCGCTGCTCGTACCTTTCGACGATCGTGTCGAACGCGCGCGACTCGCCGCGCGCGAACCGCTCGACGAGCTCGCGATCCTCCCCCTCGGTCATCGCTGTGCTATCCGTCGCCGACGGTGATCCGCTCGATCGATGGATCGACGAGCAGCCTGCGGCCGGGGATGCGCGCGACTGTGCCCACCTCGACGTCGAGCATCGTGGAGACCTCCACGGTGACGAGCTGCATGCCGATGCGTCCCACGACGGGCGCGCGTCGATCGCCGAAGAACACCGCGCGCGGAGACTCCTTCACGCCCGTTGCGCGCGCGGCGAGACGCGCGGCTGCGCGTGCGGACTCCTTGACCGACTCGGTGCGCGCGGCGGGCTCGAGCAGGAAGCCGTCGACGTATCCGACGGGGATGGTTGCGACGCGAGTGGCTTGCTTCGCGCGCCACTCCGATCCGTAGCCGACGCTTGCGCCCGCGGGGAGCGTTCGCACGGCGATCACACGCGCGTACCACGCGAATGGATCGCGTGGCGTCCACGGCGCGCGCGCGCCCGGCGGGTTCTGCCCGTACAGCAACGTCCCCACGCGCACCATGTCGAAGCGGGCGCCCGGAAGGGCAAGCGCCGCTGCCGAGTTCGATGCGTGCACCGGTGCCTCGATGCCGGCGGTGCGCAGCGCGCGCACCACGCTCCCGAAGCGCGCCAGCTGTCCCGGTCCGCTTCGTCCGGTCGCATCGGCGAAGTGCGTCCATACGGAAGTGAGGGTTGCGCGCGATGCGACGGCGCGCGCAGCGTCCACGACTTCGCTCTCCTGCACCCCGAGGCGTCCCATGCCGGTGTCGACGATCAGGTGGGCGCGCGCACCCATCGGAACGTTCGCGACCTGATCGGGGGAGCCGAGGCTGATCTCGCAATCGAGCTTGATCGCCTCCTGCGGGTTCGGCGCCGGCGCAAGGATGAGGATGCGGCCGTCGATCCCCGCCTCGCGTAAGGCCGCTGCTTCCTCCGTGCGCGTCACCGCGAGCATCGCCGCGCCCCGCGCGAACGCGCGCGCAGCGACGACCAGGCCGTGTCCGTAGCCGTTGGCCTTGACCACCGCGCAGACCGGGACGCCGGCGTGCTCGGACACCAAACCGAAGTTGTGCCTGAGCGCCGAGACGTCGACCTCGACCCACGTCGAGCGATCCATCTAGTCGGCCTCCGCGCCTCCGCCGGTGAGCGCGCGTCGCAACGACATCGCCGCCGGCGCAGCCTTCCGCCACAGCATGTACCACCCTGAGCGCAATGCAAGGTCGAACTCGCCGGCGTACTCGACGTAGCGTGCGCCGAACCCTTCCTTGAAGCGGTTCAGGCCCGCGATGTGGTCTTCGACGGGCTTCCCCTCCTGCACCGGCGAGACGCCACGGAAGTCGTAGATCCGGTAGCCGTTCTCGGCCGCCCAGCGGATCGCGGTCCATTGGATCAAATGGTTGGGCATGACGTTGCGGTGCTCGTTCGACGACGCGCCGTAGTTGTAGATGACGCGCTCGCCCATCGCGGTCAGCAGGATCCCCGCGATCGGGCCGCCTTGGAACTCGGCCATGAACATCTTGAGCATCCCTCGCGGCTCAAGCTCGTCCCATAGCTTCTCGAAGTAGGAGCGCGCGCGCACGGTGAAGCGGTCGCGCTGCGCGGTCTCTTGCAGGATCGCGTAGAAGTCACCGATGTCGTCACGCGTGGCTTCGCGTACGGTCACCCCTTTCCGCTCTGCGAGACGGATGTTGTACCGCCACTTGGACTTGAAGCCTTCGAATACCTTGTCCAGTCCGGGGCTGAGATCCAGGATCATCACGGCGGTCGGCTGAACACCGCCGAACGCACCGCTAGTGACGCGCTGGAACCCGGCCTTCTCCAGCGCGGCGACCGCGTCGGAGCGTCCCTCGATCGGCGGGTCGCACTTGAGCATGAATCCTTTCCCCGCGCGGCGGCGGATCTCGCCGATCAATGCGTGCAGCGCCGCGACGTCGCCGTAATCGAGGACAGGGCCGCGCGGTGCGTAGAGCAGTGGAGCGATGCCCCGCGCCGGTTGCGTCTTCAGAACCGAGCAAGCCGCGCGTACGCGGCCGTCGTCGTCTTCCACGAGCAGCCGGAGCGGCTGCCATCCGCTCGCGCGCTTCACCTCGCCCCAGCCGTATGACTGCATCACATCGGCGAGGGGAGACGCGGCAACCGCGGCGTCATAGCGATCCCTTTGGCCGGGCGAAACGACGGTCACGCGCACGCGATGAGCATATCTGCCCGGGCGCGGGCGCCCGTCACGCTGCGAACGGCTGGATCTCGTTGACCTCGACGCTGTAGGGGTACGTGGGATCGCTCTGATTAAGGACCAGGCGCGTGATCCACAGCAGGACGTAGCGTCCTCTCGTTCCTGGGCGGACCGTGTACTTGCCGTCGTTCGTTGCGACTGTGATATCGGCTGCCACCGTTTGATAGTCACCCGGCTGCG
>DATGHY010000059.1:0-6919 GCA_035307625.1 Actinomycetota bacterium | reverse complement strand
GTTCCTTGGTGCGGTCCAGTAGCAGCGCCGAAACAATCAACCCGGCAAGGGGCAGTGCGATGATCCACCAGCTGCTCGACGTGGCGATCTTTCCCCACGTGCCGGCGTTGATCGCTTCCTCGATCCCGGCCACAAGGAGGCCGGTGAGCGCGCCGACCAGAACCGCCAGCAGGATCGTGACTCGAAACCGACTCCGGATCGACGCGGCAAGGGGTCGGATCGGGCGATGGAGCCTTTCCCGCGCACTCACCCGGTCTGTTGCCCATTCCGTTTGAACGCCGGCCGCCAGCCTCGCTGCCGCTGCTCCATCTCGAGCTGCCTGCGGCGTGCGCGCAACACGTCGGTGCGCGTGCAGATGCCGACAAGCTGCTCGCCACGATCGATAACGGGCACATGGTCGACCTCTTCTTGCAGCATCACGTTCAACGTGTCGAGCAGCGAGTCGTCGGGCGACACGGTGACCACGTCCGTGCTTGCGATCGACAACGCGGGGTCGGTGGGCTCCGCGCCTTCTCGGATCGCGTCGCTGCGCGAGACGACCCCGACAACAGTCCGGCCGTCCACGACCGGGTAGGAGCTGTGCGTGTCCCGGTCGAAGAGCGCGCGCGCATCGGCAACGGTCGCATCCGCGGGCAGTGTGACGACGTCTGTCGTCATGACGTCGCCGACGGGCGTCGTACGGAACACATCGACCTCGTACTCAGCGTGCACTCGAAGTCCGCGGCGCGAAAGCTTTTCGGTCATCAGCGACTCGCGCATCAGCGAGCTCGCGACGATATCCGCGACCACGCTCGCCAGCATCAGCGGCAGGATGATCTGGTAGTCGCGAGTGACTTCGAACACGAACACCATGGACGCGAACGTTGCGCGCGCGGACGCACCGAACACGGCCGCCATCGCGACGAGCGCGAACGCCCCCGGAGAAACATGTAAGCCTGGAGCCGCCGTAGCGATCGCGGATCCGACGAGGCTGCCCGCGCCTCCACCGATCAGCAGGATCGGGGCGAGCGTGCCGCCCGAGGTGCCCGATCCAAGCGCGACCCACCACGCGATCAGCTTCGCCACGACGAGGGCGGCGAGTGCCGCGATCGCGATCCGGCCGGCCAGAACGTCGCCGATCGCGTCGTAGCCCACGCCGAGCGCGCGCGGCACGAGATAGCCAACCGAAGCGAACCCGACCGCGCCAATGATCGGATGCCAGAACTCTTTCACGGGAAGGCGCCGATAGACACCTTCGACAAGATGCAGTCCTTTCGTGACGAACACTGCGACGAGCCCGCACACGAGACCAAGCAGGACGTAGAGAGGCAGCTTCCCGAGACCTGCGTAGCTGTGCGCCGGCACGTGGAACAGCGGGCCTGAGCCGAAGAGCAGGACGTGCATGCCGGCGGCGAGGCTCGACGCGACAACGAGCGGGACGAAGGCGCGCGCGGAGAACTCGAACAGCAAGAGCTCGATCGCGAGGATCACGGCAGCGAGCGGCGTGCCGAAGGTCGCCGCCATGCCGGCGGCCGCGCCGCACGCGAGCAGGATCTTCCGCTCCGCGGGCGAGACGTGGAGGATCTGACCGAGCAGCGAACCGAGCGCACCGCCGGTCACGATGATCGGACCTTCCGCTCCGAACGGTCCACCCGTGCCGATGGCGATCGCTGCGGAGAGCGGCTTGGCCAGCGCGGCCCGCGGAGAGATCCTGCTCTGCTTCGTCAAGATCGCTTCCATCGCTTCGGGGATACCGTGACCGCGGATCACCGGCGACCACTTCGCGAGGAAGGACACAACGAGGCCACCGCAGACCGCGGCGATCATCAGGCCGGGTCCGCGGGGTAGGTTTCGGAACGACGGCACCTTCCAACCGAAGCGATGGAACAGCGCGAAGTTGGTGATCAGCCCGATGAGGTGCAATAGGCACCAGGCTGCACCTCCGCCGACGATGCCCAGGCAGGCAGCCATGACGGCGAGGATGACGAGGCGCTTCGGTGGGGTTTCTGCGGGCATGGATCAAGTATATCGTGATACGATATATCTATGCCAGCGAAACCGAAAGACGCCGATTACCGCAGGCTGCTCGAATTCAGGACCGGATTGCGGCGCTTCCTGCGCTGGAGCGAGGAGCAGGCGGAGGCGGCCGGCATCACGCCGCTGCAGCACCAGCTGATGCTCGCGATCCGGGGTGACGACGACCCGCACGGGCCGACGATCAGCGCCGTCGCCAACTACTTGGTCTCGAAGCACCACAGCGTCGTCGAGCTCGTCGACCGGGCGGAAGCAGCCGGTCTCGTGCGCAGGATCCAGGATGCGGGCGACCACCGCGTGGTGCGTCTCGCGCTCACGCGTTCCGGCGAGGAGATCTTGGAGCGGCTGGGAGCCCTGACCGTCGAAGAGCTGTCGCGGCTAGCGCCGCGGATGCGGGAGATGTGGACGGGGCTCGAGCTCGCCGGCAGTGCTTAGCGCGCGCGCCTGACGACGTACGCAGTAACCGGAGCGTCGAACCCTTTCAGCTCGACGCTGACCTGGTCGGCAACGAGGCCACGCTGCTCGAGGAATGCTTTCGTCCGACGGAAGGCCTCTTCGCTCAGGGCGATCTCTTCGGCGCCCGCCGTGGACTGGAGGCGCGCCGCCAGATTTGTCGTCTCACCGAGCACGCTGATGTTCGCGCTTTCAGCGAAGCGCCCAACGATCGCGGCGCCAACGGCGATGCCGACCCCGACAGGCAGGCCCATCATGGCTGCCTTGTCCTGGAGAGCCATGCCCGCCTCCAGCGCTCGCTCGGCGTGATCGACGGCGCGCCCGGAGACGTTGAACGTGGCCATCACCGCATCACCGGCGAACTTGTCGACAAGGCCGCCGTGTTTGTCGATCTCTTGCTGCGCCCAGCGATGGAACGATCCGATCCGATCGACCATGTCTGCCGGCGCGCGCTCGTTTGTCATCGCCGTATAGCCGCGCACGTCGGCGAACAAGATGCTGACGAGACGCTCGCCCGTTTCGATGAGCTCCTGCTCCTGCCGTGGCACCTGGATGGTGCTTTCGTGCTCGGGCACGGCTGAAAGCGTCACGCCGAGGCGGTCGGCCAGCGCGCGCGCCTGATCCACGCGCAATCGCACACCATTCTCCGTTCCGAATCGGACGACCTTGTCGAGCTCCTCGCGCACATCATCGGTTTCCCCAAGGGCGGCAAGAGCCTCCGCCAGCTTGAGACGCGAGATCATCTCTTCGATCCGGAACTCTGCATCGTTGAAAGCTGCCGCCGATGCCGCCAGTCGGTCGCGCGCGCGTTTGTCGTCGCCCGACGCGAGAGCCATGGCTCCATCGATCGCATCCTTGTACGGGCGCTGCGAACGCTCGTGGGTAACGACGAGCGGAGCGGCGAACGCTCGCGCTTCGTCGAGGGATCCGGCCTCGATCAAGGCATCGACGCAGTGGCGAGTCAGGTGGAAGATGCCAAGGTACCAGGGACCACTCTCCTGAAGTACCCGAACCGTTCGCACGGCATCGTCGAAGTCGTTCAACGCGCGGCGCACGCCCAAGCGGCCCAACACGTCGGAGTAAAGCTCTTGCCGTTCTGTGGTCGCTCGGATCTCGTGCTCGTACGCTCGTGCTTCCTCGATGCGACCCTGCTCGACCAGTGCGATGCACAACCCCGACTCCATCCACCCTTCGACGGTCGGAAGCTGCAGCGTCCGCGCATATGCGAGCGACTCCTCGAGCCCTTCGACCGCCTTATCGATCTTGCCGAGCGAGATATTGTTCATCGCCCATCGGAACGAGGGACCGATCGGCCAGACGGTCGCGGGGATCGCATCCAGCTTCTCGAGGAACTCGGGCATGTCCTTCGCCATAAGCGCCCAATCGGTACCCGTCGCCAGCAGATTATGGAGAGCATTGGAGGCGATGAAGAGCCAGCCACGAGCGTTAGCCTCTTCATAGCTGCGTTTGAGATACGCGATGCCTTCCTCGACGGCTCCGGTATATGACATGGATACGCCGAGGAAGTTGTACGCCCAGATGCGCGGCTGGTCGGCCCCCACTTGTTCCGCGGTCGAGATGGCAGCGCGAGCGAGTCGGCTCCCCTCTTCGCCGTCGACGTTGAAAACCGCAAGGCTTGAAAGCCTGATGTACGCATTCGCGAGATCTTCGCTCGGTCCGTGCTCCTCGAGTATGGCGCGCGCGCGCTCGTATTCCTCCTTCGTACGTTCAACCTCGGAGCGCTCCCAGTACGTGCGACCGAGCCACAACCGCGCCTTCGCCTCTTCGACCCGATTTCCCAAGCGCTCGAAGAGGTCCACCGCGTCACGCAAGTATCGATACGCTTTCGACGGCTCGCTTCCGATCGCGTACGCGTGACCCAATGACGTGAGCACCTTGCCGCGCTCCTCGGTCTCCGGCATGTGCTCGAGGGCGCGTTCATACAACGCGCACGCTTCCGGGTAGGCGACCGCGTTCATCGCCTCTTCTGCGGCACTGAGACAGAGAGGGATCGCGCCTTCGTAATCGCCTGCTGCGAGAAGGTGGTTCGCGACTTCCACCGCGCGCGTGCCGGGACGCGCCTTCAACACCTCGGCGGCGCGCGCATGCAGCTGCTGCCGCTTGGGCAGGATCAAGTCCTCATAAACAGCTTCGCGCGTCAGAGCGTGACGGAAGCGATACACGCCGGCGGTGCGCTCGGCTTCGACGATGAGCTGCTGCTGCACACAGGAAACGAGCGCCGCTTGCACGATGGTCTCGGGAAGCCCCGTGAGCGCGACCAAAACGTCGTATTGGAAGCTCGGGCCTAAGACGGCCGCCGCGCGAAGCACGTCTGCATGATCGGGATCCATGCGCTCGACGCGCGCCATGATGTTGTCCGACACGCTTTGCGGGATAGCCAGCTGCGCGAGGTCCTTCCGCTCCCATTCGCCGGTTTCTGAGCGATACAGATCTCCCCGGTCGATCGCTTCCTTAAGCATCTCTTCGAGGACGAACGGGTTTCCTTCGCTCCGATCGAGCAGGAAATCACGGAACTCAGCGGTCACTTCCTCGACGTCGAAGATCGCGCGAACCATGGAACCGATCTGGACCGCATCGAGCGGCTCGAGCTCGATCACCTTCGCACCGCCCGAGCGACGCCATCCTTGGACGATCGGCGCAAGTGGGTGCTTGCGATGCATCTCATCGCGCCGATACGTCCCCAGCACCATGATGCGGGTCTGACGGATCCGGCGGGTCATGTAGTCGAGCAGCTCACGCGTGGACGCGTCTGCCCAGTGAAGGTCCTCGATGATCAACAGAAGTCCGCGGTCGTCTGCAGGGACGCGGAGCAGCGCGATCATCGCTTCGAAGAGGCGGAGCTTCGCCTGCGCCGTTTCCGCGTCTTGCGTCTGTGTGCTCTCCGGGTCGAGCTGCGGGAACAGTTGAGCCAACTCTCGTCCTGCATGACCGAGGCGCGCGCGGACGGCATCTAGGTTGGTCGACGCGAGGAAGTTGCCGATCGCCTCGAGCAGCGGCAGGTACGGCAAGCTCAGGTCGGCTTCGGGGCACCCCCCAGAAAGGACTTCCATTCCGACCGCGCGCGCGCGATGCTCCAATTCCGTCGCGAGACGTGTTTTCCCGAGACCGGCGTCGCCGGCGAGCGCGACAACGCTGCCTTGCCCTCGGTTCGCAGCAAGGAGCGCGTCCTCGAGGATCGAGAGCTCTTCCCCCCGCCCCACAAGGACCGGACAGAGTGCCCGCTCCACCATCACCATGAGACTTGGAGTCTCGCGCGTTTAGGCGTGCGCGTCCACGCCCTAGCTGCGGTAGTCCACGTTCGATATCTGCATCAGCTTCTCGAAGCGGTGTTCGGAGCTGATAATCCGGATCGTGCCGGTGCGCGCGCGCATCACCATCGACTGACTGGTTGCGCCTTTTGGTGTGTACCGGACGCCCTGGAGGAGGACCCCGTCGGTCACGCCGGTTGCGGCGAAGAAAGCCTCTTCTCCGCCGCAGAGATCTTCAGTCGTCAGCACTTTCGAGAGGTCGTAGCCGGCATCGATCGCAGCTTTCCGCTCCTCGTCGTTCCGCGGCCACAAGCGTCCCTGGATCTCGCCGCCGATGCACTTCAACGCGGCCGCGGAGACCACGCCCTCCGGCGTGCCCCCGATCCCATACAGAAGGTCGACACCGGTTCCTTCTTTCGCGGCGGTGATCGCGCCGGCGACGTCCCCGTCGGAGATGAGGCGAACGCGCGCGCCCATCTTCCGGACTCGTTCGATCGTCTCTATATGACGATCACGGTCGAGGATCGTCACGGTGATGTCCTGCGGCTGCAGCTTGCGCGCGCGCGCGACATTACGGATGTTGTCTTCGATCGACGCGGTGATGTCGATCGCCTTCCCACCCTCCGGTCCCGCAGCGATCTTCTCCATGTATACGCAAGGGCCGGGGTCGAACATCGCACCGCGTTCGGCTACGGCGACGACCGATAGCGCGTTGTCTTCTCCGCGCGCTGTTAGGCGGGTCCCGTCGATCGGGTCGACGGCGACGTCAACCGCCGGCGGCTCGCCGGTGCCCACGTGCTCGCCGTTGTAGAGCATCGGCGCTTCGTCCTTCTCACCCTCGCCGATGACGACGATCCCGTCGACGGCGACCGTGTTGAACATCAATCGCATCGCGTCGACGGCTGCTCCGTCTGCGGCGTTCTTGTCGCCGCGCCCGACCCACCGCGCCGCGGCCAGCGCGGCCGCCTCGGTGCAACGAACGAGGTCGAGAGCGAGGTTCCGATCGGGGACGGGGCCTTCTCCTCTGGGCATCCAGACCTTCCTTCTTGGCTCGGGTGGCGCCATTCCACCATGCGGGGCCGCGACCTGCTACTCAGCCGGTAGATGCAGCAGCGCGCGCTCCGAGAGAAGCGCGCGCTGCCTGTGAGAGAGGGGCCTCAGCCCAGCGTTACCGTTACCGTCCG
>DATGHY010000058.1:0-22829 GCA_035307625.1 Actinomycetota bacterium | reverse complement strand
CAGAAGACCTCGTCCGGACGCTCGCGCATGTTTAGGTCGGCGATCTCCTCCATGAGCGCGCGCAAGCGGTGCAGCTGCTCGACGACCTTCTCCGGCAGCTCCGCCGCGGGCGCGTCGATCATCGCCGCAAGCGATGCGCCGCGGATATGTGCTTCGCGCCGGAGCGCGCGCACCTCGTACGGATCGAGCTCGCACACCGGCGACGCGAGCAGCTTCGGCAGCCGGTCTTCGCGTTCGGCGGGACGCAGCGCTGCGCGCGCAAGCTCCAGCAACGGGATCAACACGGGTTCCATCGCGAGCGGCCTGTTCTCACCGACCACCACGAACGGGACGCCTTCGCGGTCGAGCGCGCCCCGGATCGCGCGCGACGCGGGTCCGTACCTCCGGACGATGATCGCGATGTCGCCCCAGCCGACCCCTTCGCGCGCGCGCAGCCGGTGGCATTCGCGCGCGATCGCATCGGCCTCCTCGGTGAGGTGATCGAACTGCCACGCCTTCGTTTCGGGCGTCCCACGATGGCTGCTCGACAGTTCGATCATCTGCGTGCCGGCGAATGCCTTGGCGAACGCCGCGCCGGCGTCGGGCAGGCTCCCGCGGAAGCCGTAGATGCGCGCGTCGGGGTTGACCGTCGCGGTCACCGAACCACCGGTGACGAAGAGCGCGCGCAGCAGTTCGTGCTGGGCGGGCGTCACGTCTTGGTAGTCGTCGATCAACAGGTGCTTCGTTTCGGCGCGGACCTCCTGGGCGACGTCGTCGTTCTCGTGGAGCAGCTGCCAGGCGCGCGCGATCACGTTGGCATGGTCGACGACGGCGTCGTCGCGCGCGTCGAGCGTGGCGAGGTAGCGACGGAAGAATCGCGCTGCTTCCTCGAGATCGGGGCGACCCGCTTGGCGGGCGAGATCCACAAGCTGCTCGGGCGACTTCAAGGCGTCTTGCGCGCGCAGCACGAATTCACGGAGCTCTTCGACGAAGCCGGCGAGCTTCGTCTGCTTGGGGAAGGCGCTCCAGTGCTTCTGCTCCGCGGGGTCGTCGAGCATCTCACGCACCAGCGTGAACTGCTCGGGACCGGTGAGCAGCCCGGGCTCGCGCCGGTAGCCGAGCCGCCTGAAATAGCCGCGAAGGAGGCTCAGTCCGTACGAGTGCCAGGTCGTCACGCGGACCTGATCCGTGGACTCGCCCAGCTCCAGCAGGATGTCCTGCGAGAGCGCGCGCGCCGCGCGCCGGCTGTGGACGAGGAACAGGATCCCCTTCTCGTTCGCGCGAACGAGGTCGAGGTAGCGGTTCCGCAGGTGGGTCGTCTTGCCCGACCCGGCCGGGCCCACGACGAGAGAAGCCCCAGCTAGTTGGATATTCCCGAGCACGTAAGCAGCCTTTCGATTTCGACGCGGTCGATACTAACCGGCTGCTGTGACAGGAACCCCCGGTGCGGGAAAACTTGCGACGATTTTCATGATCTGCTCGCCGTAGCGCTGCATCTTGAGCGGGCCGACGCCCGAGATCGCGCGCAAAGCGGCGCGCGTGTCTGGGTGGATGCGCTCGATCTCGGCGAGCGTCGCGTCGTGGAAGATCACGTACGCCGGAAGACCGGCCTCCTTCGCGGCGGTGGCGCGCCACGTCTTCAGCGCCTCGAACAGCGGACCGCCGGTGCGCGCGGCCGGCTTCGCGCGCGCGGGCACCGGGTCGGCGACCGGGCGCTCGGACGGCGGTGTGATCTCGGACAGGAACGGGCTCGGGCGCGGCTTCGAGCGGCGTTCGCCGTCGCGTGCGCGCGCGAACGAGATCGCGAGGTAGCGCTTCGCGCGCGTGATCCCGACATAGAAGAGCCGCCGCTCCTCGGCGCGGTCTTCGTCCGACGTCGAAAGCGCGAACGGCAGTTCCTTGTCCTCCAGCCGCGGAAGGAAGACTGCGTCGAACTCAAGCCCTTTCGCGCGGTGATACGTCATCAGCTGCACACCGCGGCCCTCTTCCTCGGACGCGAAGCGCGTGCGGAGGTCGGCGAGGAACGCCTCCATATCGCTCTGTGAATCTTTGGCGGGGAACTCGGCGGCCAGGGCCACCAGCCGCTCGAGATCGGCCTGCCGCGTGGCTTCGTCGCCGCCGTCGTACTTCTCGCGCGGGTCGTAGCCGAGCTCCGTTGCCACACGCACCGCCGCGATGGCGACCGGTCCCGTTGCTGCGCGCGCCCTCACGGCGAAGCTGCGCGCTGCCGGCCGCTGTAGGAACGAGCCGTCGCGAACCTGGAACGGGATGTGCGCGCGCGCGAACGCTTCTTCGAAGTCTTCCGAGCGGCCGTTGATCCGGAACAGCACCGCCATGCCCTCGTAGGGGACGCCTTCTGTGTTCAGGCGCCGGCACTCCGACACGATCCACGCGATCTCTTGACGGCCCGTCTCGAAGTCGCGGAGCTCGGGACGCGCGCCCGGCTGTTTCGTTGCGCGAAGCGTCTTCTTCGACCCGCGCAAGCGCGGCACCAAACGGTTCGCAACCGTGAGGATCTCCGGCGTAGAGCGGTAGTTCTCCTCGAGCGTCACGATCGTCGTGTGGTCCCAGCGGTCGGCGAAGCGCAGCAGATGCGCCGGCGTGGCGCCGGTGAATCCGAAGATGCTCTGGTAGTCGTCGCCGACCACGCAGACGTCGTCGCGCGCGCCGACCCACAGGTCGAGCAGCGTCTGCTGCAACAGGTTCACGTCCTGGTACTCGTCGACGGTGAACGCACGGTAACGGCCGCGCACCACGCCGAGCGCGCGCTCGTCTTCCTGCAAGAGCGTCACCGTTTGCTCGAGCAGGTCTTCGAAGTCGATCATCGCGGCCGTGCGCTTGCGCTTCTCGTAGGTCACGAACACGCGGTGCATGAGATCGGCCGGGATCGGCGACTCGTGCGACCCGATTCGTTCGAGGTAGTCGCGCGCGGAGATGCGGCGGTTCTTCGCCCACTCGATCTCACCGGCCAGATCCCGCAACGCGGTGAAGCGATACGGCATCGGAAGCGACTGCGCGATGCGGTGCAGCACCTGTCCTTTGTGGGAGAGGATCTCAGGCTGCTCGGGCGAGAAACGGCGGAACTGCGCCAAGGCTTCGGCGTGGAAGGTGTTGGCGCGCATGCCCGTCGCGCCCAACGCCTGGAGGCGCGCGCGCATCTCCCCTGCGGCCTTCGCCGTGAAGGTCACGGCCAGGATCTCGCCGGGGATGAACGCGCCGGTCAGGACCTGATTCGCGATGCGGCGTGTGATGGTGGTGGTCTTCCCCGTCCCGGCGCCGGCGAGGATCGCGACCGGACCGGTCACCGCCTCGACCGCCTCGCGCTGGGCGTCGTTCAAGCCGTCGAAGATCAGGTTCTCCCCCATCGCCGTCAGACTAGGGGCGAGGGGTGACAGCCTCGTGGAGGCAGGTTCCCGATGAGAGAAGGGGCCCCGCGTGAGGCCCCTTCTCTATTCCGCTCCCCACTCAGATCAGCGTGCGCACCTCATCCATCGTGAAAGCGCGGCAGGTCTCGGTCGCGACGTTCCCGCGACCCGCGACCATCAACGTCACCTTCGCGACGGTCTCGTCATCGGGCGCTTCGCACACGACGATCTGGTCGTACTGCCCCATCGTCACGTAGTGCCCGATGATCTTGACGCCCATGTCCTGGACGCGCTTCTGCACGGCCTCGACGCGATCGGCAACCGAGTCGGCGTTCTTCCGTCCCTGTTCCGTCCACTTCATCAGCTGGACGTAGATGGCCATACAGCCCCTCCCCTCCGGCGGATGCACATCCGCCTCGCTTCGAGTCCTACACCCAGCGCGCGCGGAAGGGAACCCCCACGTTGCCCAAATAAGGGAGGGCCCCCTTTCGGGGGCCCCCGATGTCGAGCGGGCCTATAAGCGGGATCCTGTCATCCGCCGAAGCGGAGTGGCGACCATCCCTCTGCGATCGCCGTTGCCGACGACCTGATGCAGCCTACCCGGGAGCATCGAGCGGGCTACTCGCTCCCTGCTTGGCCTTGCTCCGCGCGGGGCTTACCTAGCCACGACGGTCACCCGCCGCGCTGGTGAGCTCTTACCTCACCGTTTCACCCTTACCTGCATCGCTGCAGGCGGTCTGTTTTCTGTGGCGCTTTCCCCGGGTCGCCCCGGGTGGGCGTTACCCACCGCGCTGCCCTACGGAGTCCCGACTTTCCTCGACAGCATCCCCTTTCGGGTTGCTGCCGCGGTCGCCCGGCCTGCTCTCCGGTATCAGTGTAGCGCTTAGAACAGACCGTCCAGCGCCAGATTCACCAGCTCGTCCGCGCGCACGTTCTGCTCGCGCCTGACGTGCTCGTACGTCACGCGGTCGAAGCGGCGAGCCAGCTCGATCGCTTCCGTGTGAAGCTCCTTAAGGACCAAGTTCTTGACCTTGTAGCGTCCGGAAAGCTGCTCGATCAGAAGCTTCGAGTCGCTGCGCACGTGCACCGCGCGCGCCCCGATCTCCGCGACACGCCGCAGCCCCGCGATGACTGCGCTGTACTCGGCAACGTTGTTCGTCGCGATGCCGATCGTCTCGGCGATGCCTTCGATCTCGTCGCCGTCCGGCGTCTGGATCGACACGCCGTAGGCGGCAGGCCCGGGGTTGCCACGCGAGCCGCCGTCGCAGTTGATAACCAGCTCGGCCGGCGGCTCCGGCCACAGTGTCATGGAATGACGAGCAGCCGGCGGCAGTTCTCGCAGCGGATGATCGGGTCATCGCTGCGCTTGATCTCGTCGCGCTGCGCCGGAGACAACGGCAGCCCACAGGCGCGGCACGTTCCATCGACGAGCGCGCCGACCGCTACGCCGCCACGGCGCGCGCGGATGTCTTCGTAGAGGGCGATCACTTCGGCGTTGATCGTCGGCACAAGCTGCGCGCGCTCAGACGCAAGACGCGTCAATTCTTCAGAGATCTCAACCGACGCGTGATCGCGGCGCGCGGTCGCGTCCGCGATCTTCGCTTCGATGTCGGTCATCGACGTGAGCAGATCGCCGTGCTCTTTCTCGATGCTCTCACGCCGCTCCATCACTTCGAGCTCTTCATCTTCCAGGTGCGACTTGCGTCGCCGCAGGGCGTCGAGCTCTGCCTGGATGTTCGACAGCTCCTTCGGGTTGGATACCTGCCCTGAGTACAGCCGGCCTTGCTCGTGCGTGACCTTGTCGTCGATCTGCTGGATCTCGGTCTCGAGCTTGGTTTGCTCGCGCGTGACCGCATCGAGACTGGCTTGGGCTTCGGCGTGGGTGACGGCGATCCCCGATCGCTGCTCGTTCAGCTCGTCGAGCTCACGCTGCTCGGGAAGGTCGGCCTTCCGCTGATTCAGGCGGTCTATCCCGCTATCGACCCGCTGAAGATCGAGGAGCGGACGCATCGACTCGCGTGTGACGCCTTCCACTCCTGCGGTTCCCCCCTGTTTTCAGGTACGCCGGGCTCAACCTAGCAGCGCAGCCAGCCATCTGCGAGCGGCCCTCCCAAGCGCAACAGCGCAACGGTATCGTTTGAGCCGATGGCCGAGCGGATCTTGCTCGTCGAGGACGACCGCCGGGTGAGGCGCGCGACGGCGCTTACCCTGGCCGACGAAGGCTACGAAGTGCTCGAAGCGGAAGATGGCTCGAGCGGCCTCCGCTTGCTCGCAGAACGCCGGCCCGACCTTGCGATCCTCGACGTCATGCTGCCGGACATCGACGGGTTCGAGGTGTGCCGCGAGATCCGCAAGCGCAACGACCTCCCGATCATCTTCCTCACCGCGAAGACCGACACCGTCGACGTCGTCGTCGGTTTGGAGTCCGGCGCCGACGACTACCTGACGAAACCGTTCGCGCCCAAAGAGCTGGTCGCGCGCGTGCGCGCGCTGCTGCGCCGGTTCCGCTCCGAACCGCGCCCGGTGCGGATCCAGCTGGGGGACGTCGAGATCGATCCCGAAGGCGGCGCGGTTCGTAAGAACGGCCATCAGGTTTCGCTGACCAAGACGGAGTTCAACCTCCTTCGGTGCTTGGCAGAACGGCCGAACCAAGTATTCAGTCGCGAGGCCCTGCTCGAACGGGTGTGGGGCTACGACTACCTCGGCGACTCGCGGCTGGTGGACGTCCACGTGCGCCGGCTGCGCGCCAAGATCGAAACCGATGCCGCCAATCCCACGGTCATCGTTACCGTGCGCGGGCTCGGGTACAAAGCGTCGAGCGAGCCGTGAGATCGCCGCTCAAGTTCTTCCGTAGCCGGAGCCTCCGGTTCCGGATAACGCTGGCGTTCGTTGCGTCGAGCTTCCTCCTGGCAGTGATCATCTCCGTCGCGACGTACTTCACGGTGCGGTCATTCCTCGAGAACCAGCGCGTCAAGGCCTCGACCCGCCAGACGATCTTCGGCGTGCTGTTCGCGCGCGAGTTCCTGCAGCAGGCGCGAGGCAACACCGAAGACGTGGTGTCGTTGCTGCAGACCCGCAGCGGCCTGGACGCGATGATCATCCAGGGTGACCAATACCTGGCGACGTCGCTCTCGCTGACCCCTGGTGTGGTTCCCACAGACCTCAAGAGACTGGTCGGGCAAGATCGGATCGGCTACCAGCAGACGAGGATCGGCAGCGCGCGCGAGCTCGCCTTCGGCGCCCCGCTCCCCGCCACGAACACCGCGCTCTATTTCTTCTACTCGCTCGCCGACATCGACAACACGATGAGCGTCATCTTGCGCGCGCTCGTCGTTGCGGGCTTCGCGGTTGTACTGATCAGCGCTGTGCTCGCGCAGCGTGTCGGAAGCGGGATCCTTCGGCCGCTGCACGAGGTGTCTGGTGCGGCGCAGCGCGTCGCCGAAGGGCTGCTCGAAACACGCGTCCACGCGGCGACGGAGGATGAAGTCGGCGTGCTTGCGGCGTCGTTCAACGAGATGGCGGCGGCGTTCCAGAGCATGATCGAGCGCGAGCGACGGTTCGTTGCCAACGTGTCGCACGAGCTGCGGACGCCGCTGTCGGCGTTGCAAACGGCGAGCGAGCTTCTGGAGACGCATCGCGATGAGTTCCCCGCGTCCTCCCGCGAAGCCGTCGAGCTGATCGCCGACGACGTTGCCAGCTTGCGGAGGCTGGTCGAGGAGCTGATGGAGGTGTCGGAGGTCGACGCCGGCAAAGCGATCATCCGGTGGGAAGAGGTGGACCTGCGCGCGCTCGCGAGCGCGGTGGTGCGCAAGCTGCACCAGCACGCGCCGGTCGACGGCCCGGCCGTGGTCACGGTGTCGGATAAGGCGCGCCTCGAGCGCATCGTTTCCAACCTGGTGCATAACGCGTTCGAGCATGGACGCGGTGCCGACGTGCGCGTGACGATCGCCGAGCAGAACGGAACGTGCCGCGTCGTCGTGTCCGACGGCGGACCGGGGATCCCTGCGGACGCGCTCCCTCACCTGTTCGACCGGTTCTACAAAGCCGACC
The DNA here is from genome assembly GCA_035307625.1 of Actinomycetota bacterium. Classification (GTDB taxonomy): domain Bacteria; phylum Actinomycetota; class AC-67; order AC-67; family AC-67; genus AC-67. The sequence goes on along the minus strand of DATGHY010000058.1, from coordinate 15,435 downwards.
GCAGCCGCTCTCGCGCGCGCGGAGGTTTCGGCCTGGGGCTCGCGATCGCCTTCGAGAACGCGCGCCTCCTCGGCGGGACGATCGAAGCGACGAGTCCGAGCGGTGGCCCTACCTCGTTCACCGTGGTGCTCCCACGCAAACCCGTCGACGAGGAGGAGGGATCGTGACGCGGCGCGCGGCAGCCGGGCTGCTCCTTCTGCTGACCGCGTGCGGCGGTGCTGCAGGCGCGACCGCGATCCCGAGCGACGAGATCCCGTTCTCGCTCGCACGGTCGACCGCAAGCCCTCCGCCGGTGACGGCGACGGCACCGTTTTCGCTGGCATTCGTTCGGAGCGGCCGCATGGTCGACGTGATCCGACAGCTCGACAAGCGTCAGCCGGTGGAGTCGGTGCTGACCGCGCTGCTCGACGGACCCACAGCACGCGAAGATGCGCGCGGCATCACCTCGGAGATCCCGCCGCAAACGCGCCTTCTGACCGTTTCGGTCACCGGCAGTGTCGTTCAGGTGAATCTCAGCCGCGAGTTCCAAAGCGCGGGCTCGAGTCAGAGCGTGATGCTCCGCGTGGCGCAAGTCGTCCGAACGTTGACGTTGGTGAAGGGCGTTGCATTCATCCGCTTCCAGATCGACGGAGTCTTCGTAAGCGTGCCTACGGACGGCGGTGTCGTCGACCGGCCGGTCGGCTCGTCGGATTACGCCTCGGTTCGCCCGCAACCGTAAGACGCGCAGCGGAAATCGTCACGCGACTGTAACGATTCCGTAGGCGTTTCTTCATGTCCGACCGGCATGCTTACCGGAGCGGCACCTGAGATGGTTTCCCCCACTCGGATCCCTCGCCGCGCCGCACGCACGGCGAGGGACTCCGGGTACTTTTTTACCCGGTCCACTCATCGGCCGTGACCCCGTACATGCGGTGGTCTTCCCAGGCTCCGTTGATCAACAGATAACGGAGCGCGAGCCCCTCGTAGCGCATCCCGATCTTTTCGAGCACCCTGATCGAGCGCGTATTCCGCGGCATCACCCCGGCCTGCACCCGGTGCAGCGACGCGTCGGCGAACGCGAACCGGACGGCCAAACGCGCGGCATCGGTCGCCAGGCCGCGGCCGTTGTGCTCGGCGTCCAGCCAATAGCCCAACGTCGCGTTCTGCCAGGCCTTCCGGACGACGTTGGCCAGCGCTACCCGGCCCACGAGCGCGCCGTCCGACCGGTCGATGATGGCGAACGCGTACCCGGTTCCAAGGTCCCAGTCGGCGGCGCCGACCGCGAGCTGGTCCCGCTGCCCGGAAAGCGTCCAGTACTCGGACGGCCTGACCGGCTCGTATGGCGAAAGGAAGTCTTTGTTGCGCATCAGGAGCGCGAGGTACTCCTCGGCATCGGATTGCCGGAGCGGGCGTATCGACGCGACGCTCCCCTCCAACGGCGTCTTCATCCGCGGCGATCCAACCGGCGAGCAGCCCTGTCGGCGTCGCGTCTTCGTTCGCTCGCTTCCCGGCGCGCGAAGCGAGCCTTCTCCTTCGCCGCATCGGCGCGCGCGCGCGCATCCTCGGCTTGCTCAATCAGCTCCTTCGCGAGCGACTCGGCTTCGGCCGCACGTTGTTCGGCTCCCTCAGCCGCGGCTTGCAGCGCGGCGGCTTCCTTCTGCAACTGTGCGTTCTTCTTCTCGGGGTGCTCTTGTTTGGCGCGCGGAGCCGGCACGACGCTCAAGCCGCCGACGTCGCCGAAGCCGGCTCGCTTCATCTCTTTCGTCAGCGTCCCAGTCCGGACCCGCTCTCGTCCATCGTCGTCGGTCGTCGTCGCGTAGAACGTGTCGGCGATGCGTTCGAGCGTTGCTTCGTTGGCCGCGTTTCCCACGTCTGCGAGGATCTTCTTCGCGCGTCCGACGAGCGTCCGGACCGCTTGCCGTTCCCCGGCCGTTGCGTCTTTCACCGCTCCGGCATCGCCTGTTCGCATGAGCTTCGTCTGCGCAGCACGGAGACCGGCGCCTGCTTCGAATAGCGACTCGAGCTCGTCGGGATGCGCGCGCGCGACCTGGTTCACCGCCCACGCCGGGACGCTTGGCTTCTTCAGCGCGCGCACCTCGGCCGCCGCAGCCGTGTCGCCGCCGGCGGACAGCTCTTTCGCGAGCGCGTTGCGCGCGTCGGTGAACTCGTCGAGCGCCAGCGCGTAGAGGTCGGAGATCCGATCGTTCGCCACGCGCCGGCTCTCAGCCCATGTACTTCTCGACCGTGTCGGGATCCCGTACCTGCGCGGCGTTGGGGTCGAGCCCGGCCGAGCGGCGCGCGCGCCGCTGGTGCAGCAGGTCCCAGCACTGGTCGAGCGTTACTTCGATCTTGCGCAGCTCCGCGCGCTCTTCGTCGGTCACACCGTCTGCGGCTTCGCGCTTGAAGAGCTCGTGCTCCTTGTCCGCAAGCTTGTTGATCTGAGCGAGGATCTGTTTGTCGTCCACGGCTGCTCCTTCCCGAGCCACCCAACCGAAGGCGGTCGTCACTCTATTCCTTCCCCACGCCGAGAAGCCCTCCCGCTTGGCTCCCTGCGCGCGCGATGCGATAGCGTCTGCCCCGGAGTTGGCGGGAAAGGAAGGAACCATGGGCAAGTACCTGGTGCTCTATCGCGCTGCGGTCTCCACCGCAGACCAGATGAATGTCCCGCCGGAGCAAGCGCAAGCCGGCATGGATCTCTGGATGAAGTGGGCCGAGAAAGCCGGGAGCTCGATCGTCGATCTCGGGATGCCGCTCGGCGAAGGCAAGCACATCACGGCCGGCGGCGCGTCCGACAGCACGGCCGACATCCGCGGTTACTCGGTCTTGGAAGCCGGGTCGCTCGAGGAAGTGGCCAGCTTGCTGAAGGACCACCCACACTTCCACACCCCAGGTGAGTCGTCGATCGAAGTGCTGGAGTTCGTCGCGATCCCAGGGATGTAGTGGGCGACGACCTCAGCGTTTTCGACGCCGTCCACTCGCTGCGCGCGATCCGGGCGTTCGAACCCGACCCGGTCCCCGAGGAGGCGATCGCGTCTATCCTCGAGGCCGGGACGCGCGCGCCGAGCCCGCAGAATTCCCAGCCGTGGGCATTCATCGTCGTGCGCGATCCCGCGACGCGCGCGCAGATCGCGGAGATCTACCGCCGCGTGTGGAACATCGTGAAAGAGCCCGTGTACGGGGACATCAACGCGATCGAGGACACGTCACAGAGACGTTTGCTGCAGGCGACCGACCGTCTGGCGGCGGCCGTCGACGAGGCGCCCTTGTTCATCTTCGCGATGCTCGACCGCTCGAAGCTCGGCGTGATGGTCACTCCGGATCTGCAGACGCTCCTGGAGCCGTCGTCGGCGTACGGCGCGGTGTGGGCGGCGATCGAGAACATGCTGCTCGCTGCGCGCGCGCTCGAGGTCGGCGCGATCAGCACGAACCTCACGCGACTGATGGACGTTGAGGTGCGCGCGATCCTCGATTATCCCGAGCACGTCGAGACGGTGAGCATGCTCGCCCTGGGGCGGCCGCGCGCGCCGTCTCGCTTCGGTCCGACCACGCGACGGCCGGTTTCAGACGTCGCACATACCGAACGCTGGGGCGCGCCCTTCTAGCGCACGGCCCTGCTAGCGCACTGCCGTCTAGAGCTCTTGCGCGCGCGCAACCTCTCGGCGCTCTGCGTGCGTCGCCGCGTAGACGATCTCGTCCCCGTCGTGCAGGAACGAGACCGCCTGGCGCGCGTCGTACGCGATCATCGCGTCGAGCGCGATGACGCCGGTGCCTGCGGCCTCGAGAGCCGCATCGACGACCTTCTGCTGGGACGGGGTCAGCGGAAAGCCGAGGTTGATGATCACCAACGGTACGCGCGCGCGCCAGACGCGCTCGACGAACGGTTTGATATCGATCTTCTTCTTGCGGCCGAGCACGATCACGACGCGCGCGGCTCTCGTTTCCGTGGTCTCGCGCCTGTCGCGCTTCGCCATCGTCATGCTTTCACCTGATCGAGCGAAAGGTTCAACAGCAAGACGTTCACGGTGTTCTCACCGAGGAATCCCCACGCGCGGTTCTGCAGATGGGACTTGATCAGCGAGACGACTTGCGCCAGCGGCAGGCTGCGCGCCTGGGCCACTCGAGGCGCCTGATCGAGCGCGTTGGCGAGGGAAATTGCGGGGTCCAGACCCGACGCAGATGCGGTCACGGCATCGATCGGCACCTTCGCGTCGGCCGGCAACCCGTTGAAGGCGCGGTACGCGGCCGAGCGCTGCGCCACAAGTGTCAGCAGCTTCGGGTTCGATGGACCGAGGTTCGACCCACCCGACGCCGTCGGGTCGTAGCCGTTGCCCGCTGCCGAGGGGCGCGGCTGGAAGTACTGCGGCAAGGGGTTGCCCTTGGCGTCGTTGAAGCTCTGCCCGATCAAGGAAGAACCGACGACATGGCCGCTCGACGAAACGAACGAACCGTTCGCGCGTGAGCTGAACGCGACGCGCGCGATGCCGCTCACGACGAGCGGATACACGACCCCGGTGAGGATCGTCATCACGAGCAGCATCCGGATCGCTGCAGGGATCTGACGCCTCATCTCAATGCACCCCCAATGCGACGAGTACGAGGTCGACGAGCTTGATCCCGATGAATGGCGCGATGATCCCGCCGACGCCGTAGATCAGCAGGTTCCTGCGCAAGATCGCAGCCGCGTTCATCGCGCGGAACTTCACGCCCTTCAGCGACAGGGGGATCAGCATTACGATGATGATCGCGTTGAAGATCACGGCGGACAGGATCGCCGAGTGCGGATTGTTGAGCCGCATGATGTTGAGCGCGCGCAGCTGCGGGAACACGCCTTGGAACATTGCGGGGATGATCGCGAAGTACTTCGCGACGTCGTTCGAAACGCTGAAGGTCGTGAGTGCGCCGCGGGTGATGAGCAGCTGCTTGCCGACCTCGACGATCTCGATCAACTTGGTCGGGTTGGAGTCGAGGTCGACCATGTTGCCGGCCTCTTTCGCCGCCTGCGTACCGGTGTTCATCGCGACGCCGACGTCGGCCTGAGCGAGCGCAGGCGCGTCGTTCGTTCCGTCGCCGGTCATCGCGACCAGGTGACCGCCCTGCTGCTCCCGCTTGATCAGCGCCATCTTGTCTTCGGGCGTCGCTTCGGCGAGGAAGTCGTCGACGCCGGCTTCGCGGGCGATCGCCGCCGCCGTGAGGGGGTTGTCTCCGGTGATCATCACGGTGCGGATGCCCATCTTCCGCAGCTCGTCGAAACGCGCGGCCATGCCCGACTTCACGGTGTCTTTCAGATGGATGATCCCCAGGACGCGCGCGCCTTCGGCAACGGTAAGCGGCGTGCCTCCGTCTTTCGAGATGCGCTCGACGATCGGCTGGAGATCGTCGGGGATGCGTCCGCCTTGCTCTTCGACCCAGCGGCGCACGGAGTCGGTCGCGCCCTTTCGGATCGAGCGGCCCTGTACGTCGACGCCGCTCATACGGGTCTGCGCAGTGAAGGGGATCAACTCTGCGCTCGGGTCGTCGATCGGCGTGAGCTGATAGCGCTCTTCGGCGAGGGCAACGATCGAACGTCCTTCCGGCGTTTCATCGGCGAGGCTCGAGATGAGCGCGGCGTCCGCGAGCTCCTCCTCGCCGACAGCGCCGACCGGCAGGAACTCCGACGCCATACGGTTGCCGTAGGTGATGGTGCCGGTCTTGTCGAGCAGGAGCGTGTTGACGTCGCCTGCCGCCTCGACCGCGCGCCCGGACATCGCGAGTACGTTGCGCTGCACGAGACGGTCCATTCCGGCGATGCCGATCGCAGACAGGAGCGCGCCGATCGTCGTCGGGATCAGGCACACGAGCAACGCCACGAGCACGGTGATGGACTGCGGCGCGTGCGAGTAGATCGCGAACGGCTGCAGCGTCACCGTAGCCAGCAGGAAGATGATCGTGAGGCCTGCAAGCAAGATGTCGAGCGCGATCTCGTTCGGCGTCTTCTGACGCGACGCGCCCTCAACGAGCGCGATCATCCGATCGAGGAAGGTCTCCCCCGGCTTCGCGGTGATCCGCACGACGATCTGGTCGGAAAGCACGCGCGTGCCCCCCGTGACAGCCGACCGGTCCCCGCCGGACTCGCGGATGACGGGAGCGGACTCGCCGGTGATCGCCGACTCGTCGACCGAGGCAAGCCCCTCGATGACATCGCCGTCGCCCGGGATCAGCTCACCCGCCGAGACCACGACTTCGTCCCCGACTTGTAGCTGCGTCGACGCGACTTCGACCAGCTGTCCGTTCCTCCGCACGTGCGCGATCGTTTCCGACCGGGTCTTGCGCAGCGTGTCGGCTTGCGCTTTCCCTCGCCCTTCCGCGACCGCCTCGGCGAAGTTCGCGAACAACACCGTGAACCACAGCCACAGCGACACCATGCCAACGAACACGTTCGCGGCCGTGGTCGCGTGCGGGAAGTCGCGGAAGAATAGGATCGTCGTCCAAACGCTTCCGATCTCGACGACGAACATGACGGGGTTACGGACCATGTGCCGCGGGTCGAGCTTGACGACCGACTCCCAGGTCGCGCGCCGAAGGATCTTCCCGTCGAGCATCGACAGGCCCGGCTTGGTCCGCACCTTCGGCGGGCGCGTCTCGGGCGGCGGCGCCAGCTCTGTCGTCGTCTGCGTCGCCATATCAGAACTTCCCCACGAGGTGTTCGACGATCGGGCCCAGCGCCACGACCGGGAAATACGTCAGACCGACCACGATGACGACGACACCGGTGAGCAGCCCTGCGAACAGCGGGGTGTTCGTCGGGAACGTTCCGGCCGATGCCGGCACGATCTGCTTGCGCGCGAGCGACCCGGCGATCGCAAGGGCGGGCACCATCAAGAAGAAGCGCCCGATGAGCATGATCGCCCCGCCGGTCGAGTTGAACCAGATCGTGTTGCTAGTGAGCCCGCCGAACGCCGATCCGTTGTTGTTCGCCATCGAGGTGTAGGCGTACGTGATCTCGGTCAACCCGTGAGGTCCCGGATTGCCGATCGAGTTGAGCGACGACTTCATAACGATCGAGATCGCAGCGAACACGAGGATCGCCACCGGCACGAAGAGGATGTAGAGCACCACGAGCTTCATCTCGGCCGATTGGATCTTCTTGCCTAAGTACTCGGGTGTTCGGCCGACCATCAAGCCGGCGATGAACACACTCAGGACCGCGAACAGCAGCATGCCGTACAAACCCGAGCCGGTTCCGCCCGGGTCGACCTCACCGAACATGATCTGAACCAGAGGCACCGCACCGCCGAGCGGCGTGAAGCTGTCGTGCTGCGCGTCGATCGATCCTGTGGACGTCGACGTCGTGGCGTTCGCGAAAAGGCCGCTAGCCGCAGGCCCGAATCGAACCTCCTTGCCTTCCATATTGCCGCCGGACTGTGTTGCTGTCGCTTGTTGGTTCGTTCCGGTGAGCTTCGGATTGCCACGCGCCTCGAGCGGCATGACGACGAGCGCGCCGCCGATCCACAGCACGAACATCGCCGCGAAGACGACCCAACCTTGGCGCGTGTCCTTCGCCATCTTGCCGAACGCGTACGCAAGAGCGAACGGGATCGCGAGGAGCAACCAGATCTCCAGCAGGTTCGTGATCGGGTTGGGGTTCTCATACGGGTGCGAGGAGTTCGCGTTGAATGGCCCGCCGCCGTTCTCACCGATCTCTTTGATCGCTTCTTGCGATGCGATCGGCCCACCTGGGATCGTCTGCTTCGCGCCGGCTACCGTGGTCACCGTCTTCTCCGCGTGGAAGTTCTGGATAACGCCTTGCGACACGAGGATCGTCGCGAAGACGATCGCCATCGGGATCAAGATCCGAACCGTCGCGCGCGTGATGTCGACCCAGAAGTTCCCGATCGTCCGGGAACGCCGGCGGAGCAGCCCTCGCACCAGCGCGACGGCAACAGCTAAGCCCACGGCAGCGGAGACGAAGTTCTGGACGGCAAGCCCGGCCATCTGCGTGAACTGGCTCATCGTCGACTCGCCGGAGTAGTTCTGCCAGTTCGTGTTGGTGACGAAGCTGATCGATGTGTTGAACGAGATCGCGGGCGTAACGCCCTTCATGTGATCCGGGTTGAGCGGCAGATGCGCCTGAAGCCGCTGCATCGCGTACAGGAACAGCACACACGCAGCGCTGAATGCCAAGAGCGAGAACGCATAGACGGTCCACCGCTGCTCGCCTTCGGGATCGACGCCGGTCGCGCGATAGATCACGCGCTCGATCGGCCCGAAGACCTTGTCTCCCGGCGCGCGCCCGCCGCCGTACACGCGCGCGATGTACCGGCCCAGCAACGGCGTGGAGATGAAGATAAGCGCGAGTAGCGCGCCCAGCTGCACCCATGAAGCTACGGTCATCTAGAGCTTCTCCGGGAACAGCAGGGCGATGACCAGATACGCAGTCACGAGGAACGAGACCACGAGCCCGATGACTGCATCCGTCCCACTCATGCCGCGACCGTTTCTTTTTCGGTTTCGACCTGCTCCGCCGCCGAAACGACCGACTCCTCAGGCCCGATGATGTGATCGCAGACCTTGACGAGCAGCCCGGCAAGCCCGAAGAAACCGATGATCCCGAGAACCGAGATCAGGTCCGCCATGTTTCCTCCTTGTTGATCGAATCAGTGGAGATCGCGCCCGCATCGATCGGAGGGATCGCGTTCATCCACGGGAGCCGTTCCGCTCTGGTGCGCGCGCGCGTTTGATCCCGGCGCGTGCTCGTCCGATCGTGATGCCGGGTCGAAGCGATGAAGCAGGTCAAGACGAGCGCCACGACTGCGAGCCAGCCGAGGAGATGATGGATGTGCACGTCACCGAACGGCCTGCTCGCGAAGGACGCGAAGAACAGTGCCGCGGCAAGGCCGTTGTAGAGACTCCATCCCGGAGTGATGTACCGCGAAGTCGCAAACGCAACAGTCGCGATCACCGACCACACGACAAGCTGCGGAACATGCCCTCCCGCAGAGACCGTGATGGCAGCGATGACGAGATACGTCGCATATGCGAGGAGAAGGCTCGGGGCGTTGGTTGCCGCCCGATCGACTCGCGTAGGTTGCACCGGCGTCTTCATTTCATCGTCCCAACGCCGGTGTATCAGCAGTTCTTGCGGAAACGTGACGCCTTGACGCTTCTTTTACGGCTGCTCGCGCGCTCTTAACGTCTTCATGACGGGATCGGCCGCTCTTGCAAACCGAACCCCTCCTTGCGCCAATTGACGTACGCGATCGCTTCTTCGGGCGAAGCGAATGAAGCCCAGTGGATACCGAGATTCAGCACCCGATATCCGTGTTCCGGCACTTTGTCGCCCATTGGGATCAATTCGAACCCGGAACCGGGAAGCGTCCATCCATCGCGGGTCACGCGCCACGGTTCTTCTCTCGATGAGATCGCTCGGTCCAGCTGGGTGCGCCGCCGATGGCGGCGCACGACGGCCGGAACGGATTCGCGAGCTGGCGCCGATGGGGCGTGAGGAGGGGTCATTCGTCGCTGGGTCATGATCTATACATCGTCGTGTTATCGCACCCAGCGTACGTCGCGGAAGGCCTCTTTACAGGCTTTTGACGCCGTGTCCGGCAGTCTTAACGAGCCTCTAACGCCTCGGTGCTGCTACGTTCGAGGGGAGATGATCTTGCTTCGTCGGATGCGAGTGAGGGTCGGATGAAGCGCGGCCACCTTCGTGTCTATCTCGGCGCCGCGGCCGGTGCCGGCAAGACGTTCGCGATGCTCGACGAAGGACAACGCCGGCGCGCTCGCGGCACCGACGTCGTCATCGGCTTCGTCGAAACACACGGCCGGCCCAAGACGGCTGCACACGTTGGCGATCTGCCGATCGTCCCGCGACGGAAATTCTCCTACCGCGGAACCACCCTCGAAGAGATGGACATCGACGCGCTGCTGCGACGCAAGCCGGAGGTCGCCCTCGTCGACGAGCTCGCACACACGAACGTGCCCGGCTCGCGCAACGAGAAGCGCTGGCAGGACGTCGAAGAGCTCCTTGCCGCAGGCATCACCGTGATCACCACGGTGAACATCCAGCACCTCGAATCCCTTAACGATGTGATCGAACGCATCACCGGCGTGAAGCAACGCGAAACGATCCCCGACGAAGTCGTGCGCAACGCGGATCAGATCGAGCTCGTCGACATCTCGCCGTGGTCGCTGCGCCGGCGCATGGTGCACGGGAACATCTATCCACCAGAGAAGATCGACGCAGCGCTGACCAACTACTTCCGGGAGGAGAACCTCACCGCGCTGCGCGAGATGGCGTTGCTCTGGCTGGCCGACCGCGTCGACGAGGCGCTGCTTCGGTACCGGCAGCTGCTCAACGTCGATGAGACGTGGGAGGCGCGCGAACGGGTGCTCGTCGCGGTCGCCGGCAGGCCCGGCGAAGATGCGATGGTTCGCCGAGCTGCGCGCATAGCCGCTCGGCGCGGAGGAGAGTTGCTCGTGGTACACATCCTCACGCAGGAAGGCCTGCAGTCGGAAGCAGGCCCCGAGCTGGCGAACATGCGCGAGCTCACGCAGAGCCTCGGCGCCAACTTCTACGAGACGCCTGGCGGCGACATCGCGCGCGAGCTCATCTCGGTCGCGAAGCGAGAGAACGCGACCCAGATCGTCATCGGCGCGAGCCAGCGATCGCGATGGAGCGAGCTATTCCGTGGCTCAACGGTTCACCGCCTGATGCGAATCTCAGGACCGATAGACGTCCTAGTCGTGTCCGGGGACCGCCGCAGTGCTGCCGATCGATTGCGCAGCCTCACGAAGGTGGCTACGCGTCCCGCGCGCGGCCTTTCCTTCCTTCGCCGTATCACAGGTCTCGCGCTAACCGTCATAGGACTGCCGCTGCTCACGCTCGTGCTTGCGAACGTGCGGCACCACCTCGGCCTGCCCAGTGACCTTCTGCTCTACCTGGCCGTCGTGGTCGGCGTCGCGATCGTCGGCGGGTGGTGGCCGGCTTTGATCGCCGCGGTCGGCGCGTCGCTGCTCGCGAACTGGTACTTCACGCCGCCGTTCTACACGTTCACCATCGCAGAGCTGCAGAACGCACTCGCGCTCGTGGTCTTCATCGTGGTGGCCGGCGCCGTCAGCTGGGTCGTCGACGTGGCTGCTCGACGGAGAACGGAGGCCGCGCGCAGCCGCGGTGAAGCCGAAGCGCTTGCGCGACTCGCCGGCGCGCTCGCATTGGAGCAAGACCCGTTGCCCGCGTTGGTGAGCAACCTGCGTAATACGTTCGGGTTCGAGGGCGCCGCCGTGTTCGTCAAGGAACGCGACGAATGGATACAGGAAGCGTCGGCCGGCCGCATCCAGCCGGGACCGCAGGGAGGCACCGACGAGTTCCCGATCCGAGAGGACGCGAAGCTGGTCGTGGTCGGACAACGCTTGTCGCGCGGCGACCACCGCGTGATCGACGCGTTCGTTGCCGGACTCGGCGGCGCGCTCGCCGCGCGCAAGCTCCAGAAAGATGCCGCGGCGGCCACCGAGGCGGCCGAGGTCAGCGAGCTCCGCGGCGCGATCCTGCAAGCGGTTTCGCACGACCTGCGCACGCCGCTGTCATCGATCAAGGCGGCCGTCAGCAGCCTTCGTCAAACCGACGTCGCATGGTCGCCGGCGGAAGTGAAGGAGTTCCTCGAAACGATCGAGACCGAGTCGGACCGGCTTAACAGCGTTATCGGCAACCTGCTCGACATGAGCAGGCTGCAAGCGAAAGCGCTCCGTTTGGTGATGCGGCCGCTCGGGCTCGAGGAGGTCGTGCCGCGCGCCCTCGAAGGCATCCGCGAGAAGAAGCGCATACTCGACGTCGACATCCCCGAAGGCCTGCCGCGCGTGATGGCCGACCCCACGCTGCTCGAACGCGCGATCGCGAATATCATCGACAACGCGAACACGTGGTCTCCTGCCGAGCAGCCGGTCCGCGTCTTCGCATCCGTGGCCGGCGACGCCGTTGAGCTGCGCGTCGTCGATCACGGTCCCGGCATCCCCTCGTCGGAAAGAGAGAGCGCGTTCTTGCCGTTCCGTCGGCGCGGCGACGTCGGGCCGCCGAGCGGCTTGGGTCTCGGCCTCGCCGTCGCGAAAGGTTTCGTCGAAGCGATGAAAGGGGAACTGGTGCTGGACGACACGCCCGGCGGCGGGCTGAGTGTCGTCGTCCGGTTGCCGCCCGCTCGATGACACGCGTTCTGGTCGTCGACGATGAGCCGCAGATCCGCAACGCGCTGCGGACTAACCTTCGCGCGCGCGGATACGAGGTGGATCTCGCGCCGGACGGCGAAGGTGCGCTGAAACTGGCGGCGAACCGTCATCCGGACGTCGTCATCTTGGACCTCGGCCTTCCCGGCATCGACGGCGTCGAGGTGATCAAAGGCCTGCGCGGATGGTCGGAGGTTCCCATCATCGTCCTGTCTGTTCGCGAGAACGAGAGCGACAAGGTGGAAGCGCTCGACGCGGGCGCGGACGACTACGTCACGAAGCCGTTCGGGATGGACGAGTTGCTCGCGCGCCTCCGCGCGAGCGTGCGCCGTCGATCGGCCGGCGACGGTGCCGCGCCGTCGGTCGAAACGCCACATTTCACGATCGATCTTGCAACGCGACGCGTCTCGACCCCGAACGGTTCCGTTCGACTGACGCCCACCGAATGGCACGTTGTGGAAGTGCTGCTCCGGCACCGCGGGAAGCTCGTGACCCAGAAACAGCTGCTGCAGGAGGTCTGGGGCCCGCGGTACGAGAACGAGACAAACTACCTGCGCGTTTTCATGGCGCAGATCCGCGCGAAGCTGGAGCCCAACCCGGCTTCTCCCGTGTATTTCATCACCGAGCCTGGGATCGGATACCGGCTCGAGATCGAGGACTAAGGCCCTCTCGGCTTCTGCCGGGGCGCTGCCGATACTTACGTCGTGGGGAGGTTTGCGCGCGCACTGGCCGCGACGGCGATGGTGGTCGCCGTCGCCGTGCCTGCAGCTGCGATCCCCCCGCCCGGAGCACCTTCTTGCTCGGTTTTCCCGTCGAACAACGTGTGGCACGCCGACGTGTCGCATCTGCCGGTCAACGCGCACAGCAGCGCATGGCTTGCATCGATGAACGCGTCGTCGACGCATCTCCACCCAGACTTCGGACCGTCGGGCGGCTTCCCGTACGGCATCCCCTACGACGTCGTACCGAGCTCACACCCGAAGGTGTATCTCACGTTCCAGTACGCGAGCGAGAGCGACAAGGGACCGTACCCATTCGATCAGAACACGAAGATCGAAGGTGGCCAGAGCGCGGGCGGTGACCGGCACGCGATCATGATCGACTCCGGTACGTGCAGGCTGTACGAGCTCTACAACGCGCATTACTCGTCGAGCGGCTCGACGGCCGGATCGGGCGCGATCTGGAGCCTGACGTCCAATAACCTTCGTCCCGCAGGCTGGACGTCGGCCGACGCCGCCGGATTGCCCATCTTCCCCGGACTGGTGCGTCTCGATGAGGTCAATGCCGGCAACGTCGATCACGCGATCCGCGTGACTGCGCAACAGACCGACCGCTCGTACATCTGGCCCGCGCGCCACCAAGCCGGCGCCGCAAGCAACCCGAACCTCCCGCCGATGGGCGCCCGCTTCCGCCTCAAGGCGAGCTACGACATCTCGCACTTCCGCGCGGACACCCAAACCGTCTTACGCGCGATGAAAAAGTACGGGTTGATCGTCGCCGACAACGGCTCGAACTGGTACTTCCAAGGCAGCGCGGAGAACGGCTGGAACACAACCATGCTCGATCAGCTGAAGACGATCCCGGCGAGCGAGTTCGAAGCAGTAGACGAATCGTCGCTGATGGTCTCCCCCGACTCTGCGGCGATCAAGACCACGTCTTCCAGGCCTCCCCGACGCCTAACAACCAACACGCCGAGCATCCCTCGCCCGAAGCCGTCACGTAACGTCACAGCCACGGTCGCTGCAAAGACTCTGACGCCGGCCAGCACGAAGACGTCCCCAACCCCCTCGCCGTCGGGATCGACGAGGGTGGTCGCGGCACAGCCGGATGCGAAACACAACACGCCGACCCCGCTCTGGCTACTTCTTCTTGCTAGCGCCGCAGCCGCTCTTGTGGTTTTCCTGCGAGTGCGCGCGCGTCAGAAATCGAACCTGCCCTCGAAGTGAGCCCCCACCTCGGGCCGCGCTAGCTGGTATAGGGCGACGCGATGCCCTCCCGGTGCGGTGAACGAGCAGCACGGGCCCTGAGGTATCTCGAAGGTCTCCTCGCGCTTCCATCCGCGCGCTTCGAGCTCTTCAAGAGACCGATCGAGATCGGTCACGCGGTACACGAGGATCGCCCGCTCACCGTCCAAGTGATCCGTCAGCAGCACGTGCGGAGGCTGCTCGGTTAGCTTGACCAGCGCCGCGCGCGCGCCCATCCCCTCGACGCTGAACAACAACGTGCCGCCCAGGACGTCGGTGAAGTACTTCATGTCGGCGGCCACGTCGCTGCTGGGCGTGTAGATGAAGTCGAGCTGCTCGAATGGGTCGTTCATCGAAGGGCACCGTAGCCGATTAGGACTCCCCACGGGCCGGCAATCACAATGGGTCCATGCCGGACGCGCGCAGAGTCGTCATCGTCGGGGGCGGCTTCGGCGGCTTGGCGTGCGCGCGCGCGCTCGACGGCTCGGACGCAAACGTCTTGCTGCTCGACAAGCACAACTATCACCTCTTCACGCCGCTGCTGTACCAGGTGGCCACCGCACTGCTCGATCCGTCCGACATCGCGTACCCGCTGCGGCGCGCGTTCAGGAAGTCGCGCAACGTGCGGTTCCGCCAGACGATGGTGAACGGAGTCGATCTCGATAGGCGCGTGATCACGACGCATCTCGGGGACGATATCGAGTACGACACACTCGTCCTGGCGACCGGCGGGACGAACAACTACTTCGGCAACACGCCGCTCGCCGAGCACTCGATCGGGTTGAAGTCGCTCCCCGAAGCGCTTCGCCTCCGCAACCACGTTCTTTCATGTCTCGAAGAGGCCGAGCAAGCACGAGACGAGGAAGAGAGAAAGAAGTGGCTCACGTTCGTCGTCGTCGGGGGCGGGCCGACCGGCGTGGAGTACGCCGGCGCGCTCGGGGAGCTGCTCGACCTGGTTTTAGGTTTCGACTACCCGTCGCTGAAACGCGGGGACGCGCGCATCGTGCTCCTCGAGGGTCTGGACAGGCTCCTCGCTGCGTTCCATCCGCGACTGGGCACATACGCCGAGCAGACTTTGGTCGACTTCGGTATCGAGGTGCGAACGCGGTCGCTGGTCGAGAAAGCGGACGACGATACGGTGACGCTCCGCGATGGGGAGACGATCCCCGCGAAGACCGTCGTGTGGTCGGCGGGCGTGCGGCCGACGGATCCGGTGAACGCCGCGCCACGGAGCGAGCGATCGAAGCGGCTCGAGGCCGATGAGTTCCTCCGCTTGCGCGGGCACGACGACGTGTAT
>DATGHY010000057.1:0-8351 GCA_035307625.1 Actinomycetota bacterium | reverse complement strand
GAGCTCGTCGGCTCTATTCCAGACCTACGATGAGGACGGCGGTTTCTACGACAACGTTCCGCCACCGAGCGCGCCGATCCCCGATGCGATACCCCCGATGTTGAAGCAAGGTGACGTCAACGCGCAGTTCGACCGCTTAGGGTTCCGTGTTCCCGTCGTGGTGGTGTCACCGTATTCGAAGCCTCACTACGTCTCGCACGTCGTCGACGACCACACGTCGATCCTACGGTTCATCGAGAACCTCTACGGATTGCCTGCTCTCACGAATCGTGATGCCGCCGCCGATCCGATGCTCGGCTTCTTCGACTTCAGTCATGCGTCGTTCGCGACCGCTCCGAAGCTACCCGACGCTCCCATCGATCTCGCGCACGTCGTTCGGTGCGAGCAGGACTATCTCAAGACCGGGCCTTCGATCCCATCACCGTGATCAGCCGAGGGCTGCTTCCGCGTTCGGGACCGTGTCCTTCGGGCTGACCTTGTACCAGGCGCGCTCGATCTTTCCGTTCTCATCGATCAGGAACGATGAGCGGATGATGCCCATGTACGTGCGCCCGTAGTTGACCTTCTCGCCCCAAACGCCGTACTTCTCGGCGACCGCGTGATCGACGTCGGCCAATAGCGGGAACCCGAGCCCGTACTTCTGATCGAACGCGAGCTGTTTCGACGGTTTGTCCGGTGAGATGCCGACCACGTCGACTCCGAGCTTCGCGAGGTCTTTCTTCGAATCGCGCACGGAACAGGACTGCGTCGTGCACCCCGGCGTGTCGGCCTTCGGATAGAAGTAGACGAGCAGCTTGCGCCCCTTGAAGTCCGCGAGCTTCACCGTCTTCCCTTCCTGATCTTCCAGCGAGAACGCCGGCGCCTTCGACCCTTCTTTGAGCTGAGCCATCTCGATCTCCGATCTCTATGCGAAGACCAAGTTCATCGCACGAAGATCGGTGAGGTCAAAGCCTCCATCAGAAGGTCGTCGTCGCAGAGCGTGCTCGGAACCTGCTCGAGGATCGGGCCACAGGTCTGCTCGCGCAGCGCGCGCGCATCCGGCATCAGCATCTCGACGCGCACGAACGACGCGGCCGCCGGGATGCCGCCCGTGCCCGGCCGGAACGTGTACGTCGAGCTCGCGCCTAAGGAGACTTCGACCTTCCCGGTGTCGGTCACGATGCGGAGCATGCTCCCGGGGAGCGCACCCACCGTTCGCACGCGGAACGTGGAACCGGGCTTCGTCTCCGAGCCCGCGATCGCTTCGAACACGCCGTCATCGTTCCCGTCGGCCTCAAGGAAAAGCTGTGGACCGTGGAGCACGGGCGGAAGCGCGGACACGAACGTGTGGTGCGCGCGGATCCCGTCGAGCACGCCTTGCATGGTGAGGCTTTGGACGAACACCCATGTCGTGGGTTCGCCGACGCCTTGCGCTGCATCCGTCAGCACCCAGTGGCTGTCGCTTCCGCCCGTCGCGCCGACTTCGTTGCCGGCTTGGAGGAATCCGTCGTACCAATCAAGCGAGAAGTTGTTGTCGTTGCTCGCGGGGAACGGATGTTGGTAGATCCACGGCCCGATGTTCCAAACCTCGACGGTGTCGGGAACGACCGAGTGCCCGAAGCGCGTGAGCCAGCTCATGTCGCTCGGGTGGTTGATCTGGAAGACGCCACCGTTTGCGCGCAAGGCATCCGCGAGCGCGGTCTCGCCTGCGGCGGTTTGATCGGTGACGTCGTGGTCGCACTCGACGGTCGCCGCGACCGGCCCGGCGTTCGAGTAGCACGCGCGCGCGCCGAGCATCTGCACGTGTCCGGGCTGCGAGTTCTCGTACGCAGGGATCGCGACGAACGACGGGTGTGCAGCGAGCCAGGCGAGCTCCGCGGGATCGGTTTGGTTCACGACGTTGTTGTGGTCGGAGATGGCGAGGAAGTTGAGACCGCGCGCGAACGCTTCCTCGAAGCGCTGCGCGGGCGTGAAGCTGACCGTGTAGGCGGCACCGCATGAGGTACGCGCGCTTCGGTCCGGCGTGCTCGGATCCCAGGCTTGGGTCGGCGTGATGCAGGTGTCGTGTCCGTAGATCGTGTGCACGTGCAGGTCGCCGGCCACCCAAAACCCCTTTGGTGGCTTCGGACCGTTGGAGGCAAGCGCCGGCGAGGCTGCGGCGAGACAGACGGCAACGATCGCGACGAGACGTCTTATGGAGGTCACCACGGTCATTTCGATACGGCTTCCGCCGGTTCCTCCGAGCTCCTCCACAAGAGGAGCGGGGAAACTCCTATCGAGATCACAGGGACCTGCCAGCTAGGGGGTGCAGGATTCCATCGAGACCAGACGGGGAGGTTCGGTCGATGAGACGACTCGGTAAAGGGATCGCTTCGCTCGCTCTTGGGAGTGCGCTTGCGGCCGGTGGTTTCATCGGTGGATCCATGCTCTCCGGAGGTTCCGCGACCGCAGCCACCGGCGGTGCGGCCACGACCGTTACGGGGACGACGGTTGCCACGGCGCCGTCGGCGAGCACCTCGCCCAAGTCGAACGAGAGTGCTGCGCACGAGAAACAAGAGACGGCCGCTCAAGAGAAGGCCGAGAACAACGGGACCGCCCGGCACAACTGCCCGAACCACCCGTCAAACGGCACGAGCGCGACCACCACCGGCTCGAACAACGTCTAACTGCGACCCGTCGCCGATCTCGCGGCTCTATAACACGACGCGGACGTTTCGGCCCCGGAGACTGGCGCGCGCGCCGTCCCCTTTCGTACGCTTCGTCCTCGAGCTGGAGCTAAGGGGGAGCCGTGGACGCATACGTGCTGCTGCAGACGGGGCCGGGTCTCGCGACGACCGTTATGAACGCTCTCGTCGAGTCCGAGGTCGTCGATCGTGCGTTGTGCATCACCGGCGACGCCGACGTCTTCGCGCGCGTCAACGACGTCGATTGGCCGGATCTCAAAGACCGGCTGCTCAACAAGCTTCAGCGAGTTCCCGGCGTCGTGCGCTCGAGCACGCACGTCGTCGTGCCCACCGGCGCGGTCGCGCGCGGCGCGGTCCCGCGGCATCCGGTCTTCGTCCGTATCGCAGACGAGAAGACGATCCATGCGCTCGTGTTCGTTCAGATCGCCGCCGGGTCCGCCCGCGAGACGGTCCGCGCCGTGCGCGACATGAAAGGGCTGCTCGGGCTGGCGGTTGTCACTGGTGAATACGACCTTATCCTTCAGGTCGCTGCCCGTTCGATCGATCAGCTTGCAACCACCGTTCTGCAGCAGATCCACACGATCCCGGGTGTGACGTCGACGAAGACTTCGCTGATCCTGGCGGCCACGCCGTTACGTGAGCGCAAGACCCGCGCGCGCAAGCCGGCCCGCCGGCGCCGGAAGCGCTAAGCACTAGACGATAGACCGGGGTAGACCCCCGTCGTTACACTCCGCCCGTGGCGATCTGTCCGGCATGCTCGGAACCGAATCCGCCGAAGGCGCGATTCTGCTCGAGGTGCGGCGCCGAGCTGCCGGCCGACACGAGGACGCACGAGGGTCTGCGCAAGACCGTGACGGTCGTCTTCTCGGACATGGTCGGATCGACCGCGCTGGGGGAGAAACTGGACCCCGAATCCTTCCTCAACGTGATGGCCGCGTACTACAACGCGATGCGGCATGCCGTTGAGGTCCACGGGGGGACGGTCGAGAAGTTCATCGGCGATGCGGTGATGGCTGTCTTCGGCGTGCCGCGGCTGCACGAGGACGACGCTTTGCGCGCGCTACGAGCTGCGTTGGAGATGCAGACGGCGCTTGCACGCCTCAACGATGACTTGCGCGATCTGGGCGTGCAGCTGGAAACACGGACGGGCGTGAACACGGGCGAAGTGCTGGCCGGCGCCTCCTCGATGCGAGACGCTCTCGTGCTGGGCGACCCCGTGAATACGGCGGCGCGGCTCGAACAAGCGGCGAAGCCGGGCCAGGTGCTCCTCGGCGAAACGACGTACCAGCTGGTGCGCGAATCGGTCAACGCGGAGCCGGTCGAGCCACTTTCGCTCAAAGGCAAGCGCGGCTCCGTGCCGGCGTACCGATTGATCTCGATCCCGGAGCTGCAGGCGTGGGTCCGGCCTGAAGGAACGCCCTTCCTCTCCCGCCGATTGGAGCTCGCCTTCCTCGAGAGTGTGTTCGAAGCAGCCGTCGCCGACCACTCATGTCACCAGATAACGATCACGGGGAGCCCGGGTGTGGGTAAGACGCGACTCGCGCAAGAGTTCGTCGAGCTCGCCCGTCGCAAAGCCAATCTACTGTTCGGTCGGTGCCTCCCCTACGGGGAAGGCATCACCTACTGGCCGGTGATCGAAGTCTTGCGGGGTGCTCTTGGGATCGCAGACGACTCTCTCCCGGAGACGATCCGCGCCGCCATCGCGACGCTTCTCGAAGGGAACGACGCTTCGACGCGGATCGAACGCGGCATCGCTTCGATGTTCGGCTTCTCGGATGAAGCCGTTACAGCTGAGGAGCTGCAATGGGCGGTCCGCAAGCTGCTCGAGGCGTTCGGTCGCGACCGGCCGCTCGTAGTCGTCTTCGAGGATGTTCACTGGGGCGAAGGAACATTCCTCGATCTCGTCGAGCATATCGCTCGGTGGTCGCGCGAGGTTCCGATCTTGATGTTGTGCATCGGGCGACCCGAGCTCCTCGAGCGCCGCAGTGGATGGCAGCTCGAACGGAAGCGATCGGACGCGCTGACGCTGGAGCCGTTGTCGGGGACCGCCGTCGAAACTCTCGTCGAGTCGCTCGTACCCGGTCTCGACGAAGGATTGCGCCGGCGGATCGTCTCGGCAGCAGCCGGCTTGCCGCTGTTTGTTCATTCGATGGTTTCCATGCTGATCGATCAACAAGTGCTGCGGCGTCAGGGCGACGCATGGGAGACGGTCGGCGAGGTCGAAACCGTGATCGTGCCGCCGACAGTGCAGGCGGTGCTGTCCGCCCGACTCGAGCGACTTAACTCCGAAGAGCGGTCGCTCATCGAGCGCGCGTCGCTCGTCGGGGAGGAGTTCACCCTCGACGATCTCGAGGTTCTGTCGCCTCTGGAGGAGCACGAGGAGCTTCTCTCGATCATCGAAACACTCGCACGCCGGGATCTCGTCCGCCATGTGCCCGCGCGCGACGAGGTCTTCCGGTTCACGCACATGCTTATCCGCGATATCGCATACCGGGAGATGCCGAAGAAGGTTCGCGCGGACCTGCACGAGCGTTTCGCGAGGTGGGTCGACGACGCGACCACGGAGCGCTCCCATGCGCACGACGAGATCCTCGGATATCACCTCGAGCAAGCTTTCCGGCTGCGCAGCGAGCTTCGTCCCGGCGACGAGGGGAACGATGCGCTGGGCGCGCGCGCTGCGTCCGTTCTGAAGACGGCCGGGCGGCGCGCGTTCGCACGCCATGACGCATCGGGCGCCGTTTCCCTCCTCACGCGGACGATCGACCTACTGCCGTCCGACGATCGGGACCGGCTGCTCCTGCAGGGCGATCTGGCGCGCGCGCTGATGGATCTCGGGGACCTGGACAAGGCCGCTTCTATCGCGAAAGAAGGCCTTGCGGAGGCGCGCGCCGCCGGTGACGCGGCTGCGGAGCACCGTCTTGTCATCCGCCAGGACGAGATCACGCTTAACGTCACGCCGGCGACGGTGCTCCGCGATGTGCTTGCGCGCGCCGACGAAGCCGCCCGCTACTTCGAGTCAACCGGCGATACCGATGGGCTGGCGCTTGCGCTGTTCTGGGCGTCGGGGGTGCGATTCTGGCTGGGAGAGGCGGAGGTCGCGCTCGAAGGTTTGGAGCGCGCGCTCGAACATTCGAAAGGCCAGCCCTCGTTGACGGCCGGGATCCTGACGTTTGAAGCAGCCGCGCGCATATGGGGGCCCACCCCGGCCGTCGAGATCGAGCGTTGGGCCGTCTCGGTCCTTTCCGTGTATGCGGGCGTCCCGATCGCCGAGGCTGCGGCACTGACTGCGCGCGCGTACGCCGACGCCCTGAGGGGCGATGCTTCCGGTGCGCGCCAGCTCGCGAACCGCGCGCGCTCGATCTACGCAGACATGGGCCTGCCGTTCCTTCTCGCGCGCGCGACCTCCGTCCTGTCTTTGATCGATCTGCTTGCCGGCGACCTCGTAGCGACCGAACGCGGTCTCCGCGAGTCCTACGACACGCTTCGGGAAACGCGCGAGACGGGCTTCCTGTCGACCGTGACGAGCATCCTCGCCGACGCTTTGTGCGAGCAAGACAAGATCGATGAAGCGGAACAGATGGCGCGGCGCGCGATCGAGATGTCCTCTCCGGACGACCTTGACCCGTTGACTCGCGCGAACGGTGTGCTTGCCGTTGCGCGCGCGCGGGCCGGAGACGCTGCCGGCGCGGAAGCCTTAGCGGCCGAAGCGGTCGAATCATGCCGCTCGACAGATCTCATCATGATCCTGAGTGATGCGCTGCGCCGCCAAGGCCACGTGTTGCACGCGTCGGGCAAGCACGATGAGGCTGTGCGTGCGCTTCGCGAGGCGCTCGCGTTATACGAACGGAAAGGGAACGTGGTGATGGCTGCGCGCGTGCGCGCGACGCTGGGTGGATCCGGAACAGAAGCGAGCGGCGCCTAGCCGGCGGACTCTGCCTTCTTGAACGCCGCCCTGAACGACGCTTTGACCGGTCCACCTTTGGTCAAGCGGATCGCCCCGAGCGCGAACTTCCCCATCGCGGACGTCGGCGTCCGATCCCACACGATGTGTACGTTCGTGCCGCCGCCGTCCTTCGGAGTGAGGTGGGCTTCGAGGTAGCTCCCCGGTGTGGAGAAGTTGCTCTCCATCACCTCCCAACGGACGATGCCCGGCCGCGACCAGTCGTACCGCTCGCGCGCCCACACCTTCGGTCGCTTGTTGCCCTCGCGGATCTCGGCCGAGGTCTCGCCGATCGAATAAACCTTGTACTGGTTCCCATCGAGACCCGGCCACGTCTCGGGGCGGCGGTCGGAGAAGTCGATCAGCATCGCCTTCACCTTCTCCGGCGGCAGCGACGTTGGGATGTCGAACTCGATCCTCGCCATGGAGCCTCCTCCGCCTTCGGATCCGGCCGCGAAGCCTAAGTGCGCCTTCAGTGCATCTCAAGTCTTCGTAGTGAGCGAGATCCTTGCTTCGAAGTCGGTGGTGCGCTCCTTATGCTCTGCGCGGACGCACGCCCATATCAAGGAGCCACCCGATCGATACGATGCGTCCACCTCCGGCACCGGAGCTTCCGCCGGAGCCGCTCGTCGTTCCTCCGCCCGAGCAGCCTGCGGTTCGTCGCACGTCGAGGCGGGTCATCGCAGGGATGATCCTCATCGCGGTGATCGCCACGGTGCAGGCCGCGTTGACCGGCGCACCGACGCCGCGGGGACTCGGGTTCGATGAGCGGCGCTACGAGCAATGGGCCGGGAACCTTTATCACCTCGGGTTCTACGGCGACACAGCGACCTCGAGCCTTGCGCGCGAAGAGCTGCGCTCCGTGCCGTACACCACGTATCTGCCACCTGGGTATCCGTTCTATCTCGTCGCCCTGAAGAGCATCCACCAAGACAACGCGACGACGCGGCGCGGGTTGCAGGCCGCGATGGTCGGGCTCACCGTCTTCTTGATCGGGCTGATGGCCCTGAGGCTTTTCGGCCCCGTCGCCGGGTTGCTCAGCGAGGCGTTGCTGGTGGCCACCGCAGTCCTCGCCACGTACGCGCAGTTCACACTGTCGGAGACGTTATCGACGACGACACTCGTCGGAGCGTTAGCGCTGACGATGTTCGGGCTACGCAGGCGATCCTGGCGGATGCTTCTTGCTGCGGGCGCGATCCTCGGATACTCGATCCTTGTTCGACCGCAGATCCTTCTCCTCCCGGTGGCGATCGCCGTGTACATCTTCTTCGCCCTCGGACGGAAGAAGCGCGCCCTCGCGCTCGCCGCGATCTTCCTCGTTGCTTCGTACGGAGTCGTCGCGCCATGGACCGTTCGCAACTACCTTCGCGTGCACACCTTCGTGCCTGTGGCGTCGTACACGTGGTTCAACTTCTGGGAGGTGAACAGCCCGCTCGCGAACGGTCACTTCATCCTCCCCGAGCGATCGATCCCCGAGACGACGCGGCAGATCCGATCGCTGAACGAGATCCAGCAGGACAGCGCATGGAGGACGCTCGCGCTGACGTGGGTGCACAGTCATCCCCTCAAGGCGATCAAGGGCTGGGTCCGCGACGCGGCGTTCTACGGCTACACGCGCGATCCGTGGGTTAGTAACTGGGACACGCTGCACGGGTGGCATCCACCCCGGCTCGACGAGCGGCTGATGTACCCGTTCGTCTTCGTTTCGATGGTTCTCGTTATGTTCGTTCGGCGTCGCCGGTGGGAGA
>DATGHY010000056.1:0-16898 GCA_035307625.1 Actinomycetota bacterium | reverse complement strand
CGTTCACATGCTCGGCGATCCCGACGACGTCCGAGTAGCCACCCTCCGGCAACTTCCGCCTGATCGTCACGCGGTGTCCCTGGTGTTCCTTGTCGATGTGATCGACGCTCCGATACTTCACGCTACGCACCCTCCGCGATGAATCCGGCGACCGCCTTCGCGAGCTCGTCCAGCGCGTTGGCGAAATAGTGATCGGTGCCTTCGATAACTCTCACGACCGCGTCGGGCGACACCTCGTGTGCCCAACGCTCTAGGTCTTTGGGCTTGCAGAACTGATCGTGATCTCCGCAGAGGCCCAGCACGCGCGCGCGCCAGACCGAAAGCCGCTCGGGCGGAGGAAGCTCCGGCAGGTCCATGCGTGGACCGGTCGAGACCGGGGGAGCGACGGCGACGTAGCTCTCGACGCGGTCGTCGTGACACGCGGCAGACAGCCCCACCAGCGAGCCGAACGACCACCCCGTTACGGCTAACGGCTTGCCTGGCAGCAGCTCGGCGACATGGTCGAGCGCGCCGGCAACGTCCTTCACCTCGTGCACGCCCCCGCCGTAGATTCCTTCACTAAGGCGCACGCCGCGGAAGTTGAAGCGTACGCTCGCCCAGCCCTCCGCCTGCAGCGCGCGCTGGATCGCCGTGATCGGCGCGTTCGACATCGAGCCGCCGTACAACGGGTGCGCGTGGCAGATAACGGCGGCTCCGACGGGCTGCTCGGGCATGGCCAGCCGCCCTTCCAGCCGGTGCCCGTCTGCACTTTTGAACGAGATCTTTTCCATCGCCATCGCGTCGGGAGCATACCCGCGGCAGTCGTCCGGCCGATTGCGTTGACACCCCTGGTTCTGCGGTACTATCGGGCCGTCCGATCCACTGAGGAGGTTGTCAGCGTGACCTACACGATCGCCGAGCCGTGCATCGACGTGAAGGACAAAGCCTGCGTCGAAGAGTGCCCGGTCGACTGCATCTACGAGGGGCCCCGGATGCTCTACATCCACCCCGACGAGTGCGTGGACTGCGGTGCGTGCGAGCCCGTGTGTCCGGTCGAGGCGATCTTCTACGAAGACGACGTGCCGGATAACTGGAAAGAATTCACGCCGATAAACGCGGATTGGTTCACGATGGAAGGCGGGATCGGCTCGCCCGGAGGTGCCGCGAAGGTTGGTGCCGTGGGCTTCGACGAACCCAGGGTTGCCGCTTGGCCGACGACGACCTGATCGTCTGATATCGAACCGAGGCCGGAGCTTCGCTCTGGCCTCTTCTTTAGAGGCTTTTCAGGAAGTCAGCGATCGCTGCGTTCGTCGCGTCTGGGTTTTCCATCGGCGCGACGTGTCCGCCTTTGGAGATGGAGACGAACCTTGCGCCGGGGATCTTCGCGGCAGACGCGCGCGCACCGTCGATCGGCATGAGCGCGTCTTCCTCGCCGTGCAGCCAAAGCACGGGAACGGTGATGTTCGGTAGGTCTACGGTCGAGTCCGCGCGGTCGCGCATCGCAAGCGCGTCTGCCGCCGCAACTTCCGGCGCTGTGTCGAGCATCATCTGCTTCAGCTTGTCCTGAACCTCGATCGACGGCGACGAGCCTACGACCTTGGGACCGAGCGAGTCGTAGATCGGCTGCATACCTTGCTCGGAGACCGTCTCCGCCGTCTTCTCGCGGCCCGCTTTCGCCTCGTCGGAGTCGGCTTCGGCTTTCGTGTCGATGAAGATCAGCGATCGTACGCGGTCGGGGTGGCGCCGCCAGAGCGAGAACAAAACGTAGCCGCCCATCGACAGCCCTGCGATGTCTGCCTTGTCGGCGCCGATCGCGTCGAGCGTCTTCGCGACGTCGTCCGCGAAGAGATCCATCGAGAAGTCGCCGCCGCTCATAACCTCAGAGAGGCCGTGGCCGCGGAGGTCGACCGCGACGGCGGTCCTGATCTTCGCGAGCCCGGCGAGCTGCTGCGGCACCCACATCGTCCGGTCGAAGGGGAACCCGTGGATGAACAAGAGCACGGGCCCCGATCCGCGTTCCTCGTACGCCAGCTCCATCGGCTCGGGCATCCGGCTCCTCCTTGGGTATCGAACGGTCGTAGGCTACCCCAACGCGCGCGGCATCCCGAAGCCGGGCGAGGAGGAAGCTCATGGAAACGCGGAAGATCGGTTCTCTCGATGTAACGGTGTGCGGCCTTGGGACGAATAACTTCGGCATGCGGATCGATCAGGAGCGGACCACCGCGGTGGTCGACGCTGCACTCGAAGCCGGGATCACCTTCTTCGACACTGCCGACCTGTACGGGGGCACCAAGTCGGAGCAGTTCCTCGGCAAAGCTCTCGGCGCGCGACGCGACGACGTTGTGATCGCGACGAAGTTCGGCGGGCCGCTCGACGACGATCCCGAGCACCGCGGGGGGAGCGCGCGCTGGGTGCGCCAGGCATGCGAAGACAGCTTGCGTCGTCTCGGTACCGACCGCATCGACTTGTACCAATTGCACTTCCCGGACATGACCGTACCGATCGAGGAGACGCTGACCGCGCTCGACGAGCTCGTGAAGGCCGGCAAGGTCCGCGAGATCGGCAACAGCAACTTCACGGGCGAGATGATCGAGGAAGCCGACGACGTCTCGGAGAAGATCGGCCTCGCGCGCTTCGTCAGCGCGCAGAACATGTACAGCCTTCTGCATCGGGAACCGGAGGACGAGGTCATCCCGGCGTGTCAGCGGCGCGGCTTGGCCTTCTTGCCGTACTTCCCGCTCGCGAGCGGGCTGCTCACCGGCAAATACAAGAAGGACGCGCCGCTGCCGGAGGGCGCGCGCATCACGAACTACCCCGAGGACCGCCGCAAAGACTTCATGACCGACCGCGCGATGGAGATCGTCGAGCGGCTCGATGAGTTCGCGCGCGCGCGCGACCACACGCTGCTCGACCTGGCGATGTCGTGGCTGTTGCACAAGCCCGTCGTCGCCTCAGTCATCGCAGGCGCGACGAAGCCCGAGCAGGCGCGCGCGAACGCAGGCGCGGTGACGTGGAGGCTGACCGACGCGGATCTGAAGGAGATCGACGAGATAACGAAGCCGCGTTAGACCTTCGGCTTCGGCATGTACTTCTCGGGGATCGCGCGCGGCGCGAGATAGTCTTCCTTGTCGAGCTCGCCGGGCCAGCGGCGGCGCGACTTCGCTGCGAGCTTGCGCATCAGCTCGACCGCGGCTTCGTCTTCCGATCCCGGGCGTACGGTGATCCAGCCTGCGTCTTGCAGCTCGCGCATCCACTCCGCGCCGCGTTCGGTGCGCACGATCGTGAGCGTCCAGCCGTCGCCCTGGCCGAGGCCGCCGGTCGATATGTCGGCGTGCTCGGCGGCGAAATCCGGGCAGAGCTTGCAGCCTTCGCGCGTGTACTGGTGCAAGTCCTTCAGCGGGATGTCGACTTCCTCACCGGTGGACTTCTTCCACATCTGGAACCGGCCTTTGATGTTCACCTTCGCCAGGTCCTCGTAGGGGATCCCGTAGTCCTGCGTGATCGCCTTCGTCAGTCCGTCGTACGTGAACGACTTGCTGCAGAGCAGCCCGATCACCAACTGGATGCGCCGCCGGTACTTGTTCACGTTGCGCGCGCTCAGCGTTCCGTTGATCGACGACTGGCAGCTCATGCCGACGAGCGCGAGGTTCTTCAGACCCCGCTTCTCCGCCTCTTTCATCGCCATCGGGTTCGCCGCGTACGTGTAGCGAGAACCAGCGCTTGCCAGCACTTCGTCACGGTTCGTCACGACGCACGGCTCGGCGTCCCACACACGCTCGGTCGACAGCTTCGACGTCAGGCCGCCGTCGATCTTTCCGTTCTCCAGCCCCCAGATCAGCAGCGCCGAAACCAGACCGCCGTCTTGGCCGGCACCGAAGATCTTCTCGTCGTTCGCACGCACGAGGTAGATGTCTCGGTAGATCCCGATCACTTCGTCCACGGTGCGCGCGCGCCCGAACAAGGCTTCGTCCGACTCGATCTCCCATGCGCGGAACCGGGGGCACGCCTTCGTGCAGATGTCGCAGCCGCGCTGGCCGTGGATGCAGTCGTCGAACGGCGTTGTGTCCTCGAAATTGAAGGGGTGGTATTCCTCGTGCTTGTAGTCGAGCACGTCGCGTGGGCACGCCATGATGCACGCCGCGCAGCCGGTGCAGAGATTGGTGGTTACGACCTCGTGGTACAGCTCGTGCCACTGGCCGTACGCGCGCTCCTCGTCCGCCATGGCGCGCATATTAGTCGGCAATTCGCGCGCGCTCGACGTGAGGCGCTTGTAGCCTGGGATCGTGGGCCGGTCGGGACTTTCAGCGAAAGCATGGCTCGCCCTGCTGGCCGTCTACATCATCTGGGGCTCGACGTACCTCGCGATCCGCGTCGCCGTGCGAACGGTGCCGCCGTTGCTTGCGGCCGGCGGCCGTTGGACGCTCGCCGGGATCCTGATGATGACGTTCGGTCTGCGCGCGCGAAATGCGACCAGCGGCGAGTCTGGGTGGCCGACCGCGCGCCAGTGGCGCTCGGCGGCCATCATCGGCACCGCGCTGTGCCTCGGCGGCAACGGGCTTGTCTCGGTGGCCGAGAAGCGGATCTCCTCGGGCATGGCCGCGCTCCTCATCGCGATCGTTCCCCTGTTCGTTGCGCTGTTCGACTTCGTGCGCAACAGAACGCGCATGCCGGCGTCGGTGATCGGCGGCCTCGCGCTCGGTTTCGGTGGGACGGCCATCCTTGTCCGGCCTCAACACGGAGCCGGCGCAGTCGACACGGTCGGGGCGCTCACGGTCATCGCAGCGGCGGCGGCGTGGGCCGCCGGATCGCTGTATGCGCGCACCGCGTCGTTGCCCGAGCGGCCGGCGGTTGCGACGGGGATGGAGATGCTCTGCGGTGGCATCGCATCGCTGATCGTTGCGGCGATAGGCGGCGACTTCAACTCGTTCCATCCGGGAGCCGTCTCGGGGAGATCTCTCCTTGCGATCGCGTACCTGGTGGTCTTCGGCTCGTTGGTGGCGTTCAGCGCCTACGTGTGGCTGCTCCGAAACATTCGCATTTCGATCGTGACGACGTACGCCTACGTGAACCCGTTGGTGGCGGTGCTCCTGGGCTGGTTGATATTGAACGAGCGGGTCACATCGACCGTCTTCATCGGCGGTTCGATCATCATCGTGGCGGTGGCGATCATCGTCGCGTCGAGAGGAGAACCGCCCCTACCGAAGGATGCGAACCGCGCGGACCTCGCGATGGAAGAGCTACCGAGCTAGAGGAAGCTGGGGGGCGCTTCTTTCGGGCCGCGCTGCGACCGTTCGAAGTCGTCGTCGTCGAGCAGCAAGAACTCGACGGGGTGGCCGCCCACAAGGTGCTCGTCGATGATCCGTTCGACATCGTCGACGGTGACACCGCCGTACCAGACGTTGTCCGGATACACGACGACAGTTGGTCCTGCGAGACACGGCTCGAGGCAGCCGGTCGCGACGACCTTGAAGTTGAAGAGGTTCTTCTCACCCTGAAGGTCGCGGAACGTTTGCAGCACTTCGACCGATCCGTTCGTCACGCACGAACCGCGCGGGTGGCCGGGAGGTCGTTCATTCGTGCATACGAACACGTATTTCTCGGGCTTCATCGGAAGGCATCCTATCGAGCGCGCTACTATCGCGCGCATGGACCTTGGGCTGAAAGGGCGCGTCGCCGCCGTCACTGCGGCCAGCAAAGGGCTCGGGCGCGCGAGCGCCATCGAGCTTGCGCGCGAAGGCGCCGATCTGGCGATCTGCGCGCGCGGCGAGGATACGTTGCGCACGACGCAGAAGGAGCTCGAGGAGCTCGGCGCGCGCGTGATGGCGATGCCGCTCGATCTGGTCGCTCCCGGCGCATGCGAACTCTTCATCGAAGAGGTCGTTTCGACCTACGGACGCATCGACGTGTTGGTCAGCAACGTCGGTGGCCCGAAAGCCGGCCCGTTCGAATCGCACAGCGACGAGGACTTCGGCGAGACGATCGAGCGCAACCTCATGACGGCGGTGCGGCTCGCGCGCGGTGCCGTGCCGCATATGAAGCAAGCCCACTGGGGTCGCCTGATCTTCATCACGAGCATAACGAGCAAGCAACCCATCGAAGGCCTCATCACCGGGAACACCGCGCGCGCCGGCGTCGCAGGCTTCTCCAAGTCGCTTGCCCTGGAGCTCGCGCCGCTCGGGATCACGTCCAACGTCGTCGCGCCGGGATCGATCCTGACCGACCGCACGTACGAGCTCTCGCGCATGTTCGCCGAGAACGCAGGTATCACCGTCGAGGAAGCCATCAAGCACCTTGAGCAAGACATCCCGATGAAGCGGATCGGTCAACCGCCCGAGCTCGGCGCGACGGTCGCGTTCCTCGCGAGCGAGCGCGCGTCGTTCATCACCGGGACCGTGATCGCGGTCGACGGCGGCACGACACGAGGGATCTGATGACCGAAGCCTTGTCTCCGGCCGTCCCGTTGCGCGATGCGCAGCTGCTCGCGATCAAGAAAGCATTGGAGGCGCACCCGCGGCGTTTGGTCGACGTGCCGGGGCGGCGTCAGGCCGGCGTTCTCATCATGTTGTTCGAACGAGACGGCGAACCGTGGGTCGTGTTGACCGAACGAACGCATACTGTTTCGTTGCACAAAGGAGAGATCTCGTTCCCCGGCGGGGCGCGCGACCCCGAAGACGAGGACCTATGGGCGACCGCGGTGCGCGAGACCGTCGAGGAGCTCGGCGTCGATCCGAGCTCGCTGCAGCAGCTCGGCGCGCTCGACGACTACCCAACGTTCTCGAGCGGCTACATCGTGTCGCCGTTTATCGCGGCGGTGACGCCTCCCGAACAGTGGAAGGCGAGTCCCGCGGAGATCGCGCACGTGATCGAGCTTCCGCTCAAGCAGCTCATCGAGGTCGGGCGCATGGAGGTCTGGGAGCGTGAAGGCATCCGCTTCCCGATGCACATCTTCGACGCGAACGGCCACCGCATCTGGGGAGTTACTGCCTTCATCCTGCGCCGGTTCCTGGATATCGTGGGACCAGCGCTCGACTAGGGGCTCGAGATGAAAGCGATCGTCCAGCGCGTCAGGTCTGTAGCGCCCCTCATCGTTCTCGCTCTCCTTCTCGCAGCATGCGCCGCAGGCGGCAACACCGCTCGGAGCGTGCCCAACACGCACGGGCACGTCGCGGGCTTCTGGCTCGGTCTGTGGCAAGGCGCGATATCGCCGATCACGTTCTTGATCTCGTTGTTCAGCAACCACGTCAGCTTGTACGAGGTTCACAACAACGGGAACTGGTACAACTTCGGCTTCGTGCTCGGCGCCGGGATCCTGTTCGGCGGTGGAGCGTTCGGGAAGCGCCGCAAGAAGCGCCGCTAGGCGATCAGGCTCGCGTCGATCTCGCCGACCGTTCTGCATCCGGCGAGCGCCATCGCGAGCGACAGCTCTTCGCGCAGCAGCTCGAGCACCTTCTCGACGCCTTGTTGCCCGCCGACCGTCAGGCCCCACAGCTGCGGCCGTCCGATCGCCGCGGCGGTCGCACCCATCGCGATCGCCTTGAGGATGTCCGTGCCGCGGCGGATGCCGCCGTCGACGATGACCGGGACGCGGCCTTCGGCTGCCGCCACGATCTCGGGGAGTGCGCTCGCCGTCGGGATGGAGGTGTCGAGCTGCCGGCCGCCGTGATTGGACACCCAGATCCCTGCGCACCCTTCGTCGAGCGCGCGCTTCGCATCGTCCGCGCGCACGATGCCTTTCACCAAGATGGGAAGTGGCGACGCCGCGTGCACCCACTCGAGATCGGTCCAGTTGATCGAAGGCTGGTTCAAGAAATCCGACAGCGGCGAATCATTCACACCCGACGTCCGCGGGCGGACCTTGAAGTGCACAGCCTCGATCCCATCGGGGATGACGAACGGATGGCGGAGGTCGCGCTCGCGGCGCCCGAGCAAGGGTGCGTCCGCGGTGACGACGATCGCTTCGTAACCGGCGGCATGCGCGCGCGAGATGAGCTCTTCTGAGATCGCGCGGTTGCTGTAGTGGTAGAGCTGGAACCACTTGGCGCCTTCAGGCGCCGCCGCCGCCACATCTTCCATCGGGGTCGATGAGATCGAAGACAGCGTCATCAACACGCCGGCCGATGCGGCCGCGCGCGCGGTGGCGAGCTCGCCGTCCGGGTGCGCCATGCGATGCAGTGCGGTCGGCGCCAGGATCACCGGGAACGACAGGGGGGTGCCGAGGATCGACGAGCTCGTGTCCCGCTCGGAGACGTCGACGAGCACGCGGTACCGCAGTGCGATACGCCGGAAAGCCTCGCGGTTCTCCCTCACCGTGATCTCATCTTCGGCGCCGCCCGCGTAGTAGTCGTAGACGGGCTCGGTCAGCATCGCGCGCGCGGCGGCTTCGAATTCCTCGACGTTCAGGGGCTCGGGCATGGCTGGGAGTTTATCCTTGCCGCCATGACCGACCGCCCCGGCGCACTCGACGGCATCCTCGTGCTCGACCTCGGCACCCGCATCGGCGCTCCGTTCGCGGCGACGCTGCTCGGTGAACTGGGTGCCGACGTCATCAAGGTCGAGCAGCCCGGCACGGGCGACTTCATGCGCACGATCGGCCCGTTCGACGGCGAGACGTCCCTGTGGTGGTCGGTCGAAGGGCGAGGCAAGCGGTCGATCACCCTCGACCTGTCGAAGCCGAAGGGCCAAGTGGTTCTGAAGCGGTTGATCCAGCACGCGGACGTCCTCGTCGAGAACTTCCAGCCGGGGACGCTCGAACGATGGAACCTCGCGCCGGACGATCTGCGCGCGCTCAATCCGCGGCTGATCGTGTCTCGCGTCAGCGTGTATGGGCAGGACGGTCCCTATAGCGACCGTCCCGGCTTGGATCGGAACGGCATCGCGCTCGGAGGGCTGCTCGGCATCACGGGGTACGAAGACCGCCCCCCGGTCCGGCCGGGCGTGATCGTCGCCGACTACCTCACCGCGCTGTTCAACACGATCGGCGTGCTGGCCGCGCTGGTCGAGCGAGAGCGTTCGGGCGAAGGCCAAGGGGTCGAGCTGTCGCTCTACGAGAGTGTGCTCCGCATCATGGAGTGGACCGTTGCCGGGTTCGACCGGCTCGGGATCGTGCGCGCGCGCACCGGCAACCGCCTGGCGAACTCGGCGCCCCTCGACAACTACCAGACGTCCGACGGCCGGTACGTCTGCATAGCGGCTGCGGGCGACGTGCTGTTCCCGCGGCTGGCGAAGGCGATCGGCCGCCCAGATCTCCCGAAAGACGAGCGGTTCTCGTCGCTCGAGGCGCGCGCGCGCAACGCCGACGCGATCAACGACATCGTCGCGGAATGGTGCGCCCAAAAAACTCTGGAACAGATCGAGCAGACACTGGTCGATGCGCAGGTTCCCGTCAGCGGCGTCTACTCGATCGACCAGATCGTGGACGACCCGCAGGTGCGCGCTCGCGACTCGATCGTGACGGTCGACGACCCGGTCCTCGGGCCGGTGCGGCAGCAGGCGCCGGTCCCGCGGCTCGACCGCACGCCGGCATCGATCCGCCGCGGCGCCCCGAGGCTGGGAGAGCACAACGAAGAGGTCTACATCGGGCTGCTCGGGATGGATCGCCGTGAATATGACGAACTCGGTCACGACGGGGTGATCTGAAATAACTATCCAGGGTCATCTCCGGAACTCCGATTCTCTGTAAGCAAGAACGGTTCCGACAACGGCAAACCGCTGGGGACGGCGGGACGCAAAGCCACGGGCCCAACCGTCGATGAGGACGAGGGCAGCCGAGCCGCCGAAGAACCCGATGCCTTGATGGGCTCGGGATGGGACCCGAGACATCGAGGAGTGGGTAGTGAGGTTCAGCGGCCGCCGCATCGTCGTTTTGGTTCTCCTTGTTTCGACCCTTTTCGTCGGCTCCGCCGCCGCAGCTTCTTCCGCAGGCGCCGCGACTACCTTCCGCCCAACCGCGTCCGAAGTGCGCATGGGCTGGCTTATCAACAGGGCGCGGGAGCACGCCAACCGCTGGGGCTTGAAGTACTCACCCGCGCTCTCCAAGATCGCGCGGGCGCATAGCGCGCTGATGGCCTCCGAGGGCACGATCTTCCATACGACGAACCTCGCCAACTCATTCCGGAACTTCTCATGGACGATCGGCGGGGAGAACGTGGGTATGGGCCCGTCGATGTACGCGCTCCATACAGCGTTCATGCTGAGCCCGCATCACCGCGAAAACAACCTCGACAAGCGGTTCCATCGGTTCGGGATCGGCGTCGTGTGGAAGAACGGCATCGCGTTCGTGACCGTGCAGTTCTTGAGCTAGAGCTTCTCCAGCCAGTCGAACGTCGCACCAACCAGCTCGTCGATGACATCGGCAGCCGGTCGCCCGGGGACCTTGTGTGAGTGATCGCCGTCGTGCACGCGGTGCAGCGTGGCCGTTGGCAGGGCGGCGATCGTTTCGTCGAGGAGATCGGGCCGCGCGAACGGGTCGCGGCTGCCCTGGAGGAACAGCATCGGCGCCGTGATCGTCTTCAAGTGCTCGTCCCGGATGCGCTCGGGCTTGCCGGGTGGGTGCAGCGGGTAGGCGAGGAAGACCAAACCGGCTGCGGGGAACCCCTGCGCGACGATGTGCGACCCGATACGCCCTCCCATCGAGCGGCCTCCGATGAACAGACGCTTCGCTCTCTTCGCAACCTCAGTCGCGACGGCGCGATAGCACGCTTCCAACTTCTCGGTCTTGTCGGGTGCCTTCTTCTTCGCTTCCGCGTACGCGAAGTTAAAGCGCACCGCGCCGAGCCCGCCGGCCGCGATCTTTTCGGCGTAGGACTTCAGCTGCGGGGTATCCAACGTGCCGCCGGCGCCGTGCGCGAGGATGAGGTAGTCGCTGCCTTTGGCCGGGTGGTGCCACGCGCCTGAGACGGTGCCGCCGTCCCATGCGAACGTGACCTTCTCGACCGTCATCGGAGCACAGCCTGGATCGTGTGACGCCAGCGCGGCGGTACGACGCGGTCGGCAACGATGCGGTCGAAGGTCATCGCGGCGTTCACGGCAGCGCGAGCAGCCGCGCGCGCGACGCGGTTGGATGCGAGCCGCTCGGACTCACCCACCAGGTAGTAGTTGATGCCCAGCACGAGGATCCACGACCACCATGCCGTGCCCACCTGGATGTCTTCGAAGCCGGCCTTCTCGGCGAGAGAGGCGATCTGTTCGGGCTCGAACGTGTGGAGGTTCGCGGCGATCGAGGCGAGCTCCCAGTGGCGCTTCACGAGCTCCTCTTCGGTTTCGGTCCTGCGGCGCGCGCGCTTGATCGCCTCGACCACTTTGACGGCAAGACCAACGACCGCGCCGGTCTGGCGCTCACCGCCCGGCGTCGGTTCCGCGAGGACGATCGCCGTGCCGCCCGGTTCCAGCACGCGGCGGATCTCCTGTAGCGCGCGCAACGGGTCCGGGACGTGGTGGAGCGCGCCGCGCGCGACGACGAGATCGAAGCTGTCGTCGGCGTAGGGGAGCGCTTCGGCGTCGGCCTGCGTCAGAGGGACGGCAACGCCGGCGTGCGCCGCGTTGGCGCGCGTTCGCTCGACCATGGCGGCGGACAGGTCGCTGGCGTGCGATTCGTCCGCAAGCCCGGCGGCGGCCAAGCCGACCGCCGCGTAGCCGGTCCCGCATGCAACGTCGAGCGCGCGGCGCGCGCGCGGTTCGCGGCCGAGGATGTCGCGCAGGTCGCGACGGACGTCGGGACCGATGCGCCCGTAGTCGATCAAGAAGCGGTCGTCGTAGAAGGTGGCTTCACGGTCATGCACGAGGGCGTTGAGCTCTTTCGGATCCATCGGTCTCCCTGGTCGCGCGGACGAGAGGCGAGCCTACCCGCCGATGATCGCCGCTCGCACGGCGGCCTTCGCGAGCTTGCCGCTCGCGGTGCGAGGCAGCGAGGCGACGACCTCGAGCCGCTCGGGCAGCTTGTGCGTCGCGATGTTGTGCGCGCGCAGGTGCGCGACGGCGTCGTCGAGCGTCATCGATGCGCCGCGCCGTACGACGACGACGGCGCAAACCCGCTCACCGAGCTTCTCATCCGGGACGCCGATGACGGCGACGTCGGAGACTGCGGGGTGGGACGAGAGGATGTCTTCCAGCTCAGACGCGCTTATGTTCTCGCCGCCGCGGATGATGATGTCCTTGAGCCGCCCGGTGACGCGCAGCAAGCCGTCCGCATCGAGCACGCCGAGGTCCCCCGTCCGGAACCATCCATCCGGAGTCAGCGCGTCGATCGACGGATCGGTGTAGCCGGCGAACATCTCGGGCGCGCGCCCCCAGATCTCACCTTCCTCGCCGTCGCGCAGCGCGTCACCATCGGGGCCCGTGATGCGTACCTCCGCGCCGCCGATCGCGCGCCCGTCGGTCTCGGTGCGCGCGCGCTCATCGTCGTCCATCTTCGTCGCCGTCAGCGTCGGCAGCTCGGTCGACCCGTACGCGCGCTTCAGCACGCATCCAAGTCGAGCAGCTGCCGCGCGCGCAGCATCGGTCGGGATCGCGGCGCCGCCGGTGGAGAACAAACGGAACGAGGAGAGGTTTGCGCGCCCGGCGCCCGAGGCGAGCGTCTGCAGGAACGTCGGCGGGCCCGTCTGGAATGTTGCGCGTTCTTCGGCGATGGCGGCGATCGCGCGGCCGGGGACCCACCGCTCCAGCAACACAGTCGATGTACCGAGCGCGAAGGGGGTCATCGCGCCGTACACGAGGCCGGCGATGTGGCCGAGGGGCGCGCCGCCCAGGTACCGGTCTGCCGGCGTCAGCGCGTGGATCATCGGGAACGAATCCATCTCGCACAGCAAGCTCTGATGTGTATGGACCACGCCCTTCGGCGCGCTCGTGGTGCCGCTCGTGTACAAAAGCACGACTGGGGCGTCCGCGGACCCGACCCGTCTCGTCGCAGCCGGCGCCCGCACCTTCAGCAGGTGCTGGAAGTCGAACACGCCGGGACGTGCGATCCCTCGCACGAGCACGACGGCAGACACCATCGAGTCCGCTTGGAGCTGCTGCGCGAACTCCATGGTCTCGAACCCTCGCCAGGACTCCGGCACGACGAGGACGGCAGGCTTCGCGGTCGCGATCACAGCGCGTAGCTCGCGCTCACGCCACGCTGGGTTCAATGGGTTGGAAACGCAGCCGGCCGCGATCGCGGCGTGATGTACGACGACCGCTTCCCACCAGTTCGGGAGCTGCCACGCGACGACGTCACCGGGGTCCGTCATCGATGTGAGCCACTGCGCGACACGCTCGACGGTTTCGGCGGCCTGCTCGAAACGAAGCTGCTCGTCTCCGTCGATCAGGGCGGTGCGCGCTGCGTGCTCGGCACACGTCGCTTGGAAACGCTCGACGAGCGTTTCGCCGCGCCAGTGACCGGCGCGACGATATCGATCGGCAAGATCCGCGGGGATCACGGCGACACCCTACCGGCTGCTCGCAGATGCTTGGTCCGTGCGAGGCCGGTGATTACGCTATGCTCGCCGGCTGTTACCAAGGAGAACGATGCCGAAACCACGTCGAGGAAGGCCACCGCGCCCGGGTCAAAGGACCGCGGGTGCCGGACCGCAACGCGGGTCCGGCGGCGCATCGACGGGATCGCGCGCCGGCGCGCGCGCGCGCCGGATGGCTTCGCGCGCCGCCCAACGTGAGAAACAGCAAGCTCGGACGGGCCCGGCGAAGGAAGAAGCGATCGAGATCGATGGGCTGGTGACCGAAGCGCTTCCGAACGTGATGTTCCGTGTGCAGCTCGACAACGGCCCGATCGTGCTCGGCCATATCTCGGGGAAGATGCGCAAGCACTACATCAAGCTCGTGCCCGGCGATCGCGTGAAGGTCGAGCTCTCGCCGTACGACCTCACGCGCGGGCGCATCACGTTCCGCTACCGCTGAGCGGAGCATGGAATTCGGCATACAGACCGGGCAGCAGCATCGCTCGTACGCCGAGCTCCTCAACCTGTGGCAGACGGCCGAGCACCTCGGTTTCGCATACGGCTGGCTGTACGACCACCTGATCCCCGTCGGCGGCGACCTAGACGGGAACGTCTTCGAAGCATGGACGCTCCTGTCGTCGTTGCTGTCACGGACCGACACGATCCGGGGCGGGATCCTCGTGACATGCGTGATGTATCGCCAGCCGGCCGTCTTGGCGAAGGCCGCGACGACCGTCGACCACGCCTCGGACGGCCGCGTCGAGCTCGGCATCGGCTCGTGCTGGAACGCGTGGGAGTCGGGCATGTACGGGATCGACTTCCCGCCGATGCGCGAACGGAACGAGCGGCTTGCCGAAGCGATCCAGGTCATCCGCGCGATGTGGGATCCCGCCAAGCCGAACTTCGAGGGCACTCACTACAAGGTGTCGGCCGCGCACGCGTCGCCGTTGCCGCTGCAGAAACCGCATCCCCGCATCTGGGTCGGCGGCACGGGGAAGAGCTTGCCGCGAGTCGCGGCGGAGCACGCCGACGGCTGGAACGCGATCTTCGTTTCGCTTCAGGAATACGAAGGCCATCTCGAGCGCGTGCGCGCGGCGTGCGAAGAGATCGGCCGGGACCCCGCGACGCTCGCGCTGTCGTTCGGCCAACGTGTATCCGTCGACAAGGACTCGAAGCGAGCGGAAGAGCGCGCGCGGCTGCAATACGAGCGTCACGGTGTGCCGTTCGACGAAGCGATACGTTCGCGTTTCATCTTCGGCAATGCGATCCAAGTCGCCGAGCAGGTGCGCGCGCTTCGTGATCTCGGTCTGGGTCAGTTCGTGCTCTGGCACGAGCCGCCCTTCGATGCCGAAGCAGAGGACCAGATCAGGGAGTTTGCGGAAACGGTCGTGCCGCTGCTCCGCTGAAGCTCAGCGGAAGGTGAACGTCGCGGTGTGTGTCGTGCCGTCCGACAGTGAGATCCGGAGCTCGCGGGAGCCGCCGCTCCATGCTTTGTCCGTCTTCCACACGAGCTTGAACCGGCCGTCCTCGTAGCTGAGGCCGCCGTTCATCTTGATCGAGGAAGCAGCGGAGAGTGGTGCACCGCTATCGCAGGACACAGCGAGCGATGTGACTCCCTGCACGGCCGCGAGGTCGCTCACGCCTCCGAGCGAGAACCAGACCGGGATCGCGCGGCCGGCTTCGCCGCCGATCTTCCCGGCCGGTGTCTCGATACCGCCGAAGGCGAACACGACGGAGTACGCGTGCGTGACCGTCGTCGTCCGGCCCGACCGATCCGTCGCAGTCACCGAGAACGTGTGCGGGCCGACGCTCGACGTGTCGATCGCGCCCCCGTCTTGCGTCGTGCCCGCGCACGTCTCGATACCAGAACCTTGTGCAGTGTCGGCGCATCCGTACGACGCAGACGCCGTCGAGCCGAGGATGTACACCGCGCCGTCGGCGGGGCTGCTCGTCGTTATCGTCGGATCGTGAAGGTCGACGTTGAATGGCCCGTACGATCCGGTCGAGGTTGAGTTGCCCGCAACGTCGGGCACGGTGCGCGCGCCGATCGTGTCGGAGCCCTCCCCGCTCGTCGACAACGTGAACGACGAGTCGCCCGCGTTCGCCAGTCCGGAGGTCGCGTCGCTGCTGGTGCACGCAACGGTGACGGCGCTTGTGTACCAGCCGTTCTTTCCGAGCGTCCCTGCCGGTGCACCGCACGAAACGCTCGGCGCGACGGTGTCGATCTTGAACGGTCCGAAGGGGCCCGCGACGGTCGTGTTGCCGGCCTTATCCTTCACGACGCGCGACGGAGTCGAGTCTGCGCCGTCGCCCGTGGTCAGCAAGGAGAACGACGCATCGGAAGGGTTGGCCAAACCAGACTGCGCGTCGCTAGATGTGCACGAGTAGGCAACTTCGGTCGTGTACCAACCGGCGTTGCCCAGCGTTCCTTGTGGCCCGGAGCAGGACACAACCGGTGGGATCTTGTCGCTCCCTTGCACCACGTGGAACGTGATGAACGTCGGCGTGTCGTCCCGGAGCGTCGAGCCGCTCCCGCCGGGGGTCGTCATCACGGTGTGAAGCCTGATCAGGTGATCGCCGAGCGGCGTGTTGATGTCCGCGGAGACCGTTGCGGTGACGACCTGGGGTGTCGGGTCGCCGGTCCAGGTGATGTTGCAGAACGGATCGGCATAGAAGCGCGCCGGCGCAGACGGCGTGTCGCTGGAAACCCCGCCGAAGGCATCAACGAGGTAGTGAACGTCGACCTTGGCGGTTGCCGGGTTAACCGGAGTGGCGGAGCAACGTATGGTTCCTGTGGCTGTTAGAGAGATCTGGAAGCTAACGGTCTGTCCCTGTTCGACGGTGACGTTGTTGACCATGCCGCTCAGCTCGGCGGTGGTGAGCTCGGCTGCGTTGGCGGCGATCGCAGCGAGCACGACCAAGGCAACGACGACGCCGGCCGCGCGCGCGACCTTCGACTTCAGCCCAAGCGGACGAGTCAACGCGCGCTCCTCCTTGAGCGTGCCACTCCGTGCACTAGGTATCGGCTCGAATCGTTCGGACGTTGAAAATCCGGACGGAACGGGCGCGGCCTTCACCGGCGAAGCGCCGAACGCGCGATACGGTATTGCGCATGGGTCGTCACAAAGGCGCCACGCTGCCGCTTCCTGCGCCGGTCGTCTCCGCGGGGATCAGCATCGTGATCGCTGTGGTCTACCTCGCGATGATCACCCACAGGCAGCACGGCGTCACCGGTCGCTCGATCTTCATCGCATGCTTCCTCGTTGGGGTCGCCGGCTTGCTGATGGCGAGCTTCCGAGTCGAGAGCCCGTTCCAGCGCGCGGGGTTGCTTGCCGGCGCCGCCAACTCGCTGGTCGCCGTGGGGTTCCTCGGGTTGTTCTCGATCGGGCTGCCGCTGCTGATCGCAGGAGGCCTGCTCATGCCGTCCGTCGCGCGCGCGCTATCCGAGGCACCGCGCCCGTGGGGTCCCACCATCGCTGCGGCCGCGACGCT
>DATGHY010000055.1:0-5045 GCA_035307625.1 Actinomycetota bacterium | reverse complement strand
GAGGCGCTCGTGGTGGTGACGGACCGCGTTAACGGCTTCGCCCTCACGCAGGAAGTCGATCTCCTCGATCACTTCGCACCCGAAGATCGGGTGCCACTTCATGTGCTCGTACTCCTCGTCGGTGAGCTTGCCGGGCTTGGTGAGGATCGCAGTGGAGACGACGAGCTTGCCGACATCATGCATGAGGGCAGCGATGCGGATGCTGTGAACTTCCTTCTCAGTGAAACGCAACTCGCGCGCGATCATCGTTGTGAGCTTGCTGACGCGTTCTGCATGACCTCGTGTGTACGCATCCTTGGCCTCGATAGCTGTGACGAGACCGCGCAACGTTGATTCATAGGCCTCGTTCATTCGAACCGCGGCTTGAATCACGCGCCTGCCAACAAGCAATGGCACCAGTACGAACAAGGGAGCCCAAAGCCCAACGACCTCGTAGAGCCCACCCAGGAGCAGCCCAACGAAGGCAAACGAGAGTGTGCTCCAGATGATCGATGAATAATTCGCATGGAGGATGTCTCGAAGAGCCAGCCCCCGAACGAGCGAGATCATCGTTCCCACTTGCAATGTGTTGAGAGCGAAATACGCAACGGAAGACGCGGACACGGCAAGAAGCACGCCTGGGAAGTTGTGCGCGCTTAGTGACCCGACGGGACCTTTGAGCAACACGTAAACCAATCCCGAGACCGATCCGCTGATGGCGAGCTGCGCGCTGTTGAAGATCGTCTTCGCTAGCTTCCGCCCCCGGGGCTCGTGGACAAGGTGCATGAGGCCGCCGAACGCGGCGGCTGCCCCTGCGGCCGAGGGCCCAAGGGAAACGAGAGCCGCGACTCCGATGACGTAGCTGACCGAATAGGACGCATCTCGCATGGTGACTGGAGCCAGATCGGCCAGAAGGAAGAGGACTGCGAATCCGATAAATGCTGGAGGAAGACCGTACTTCGAGGCGACGAGCCAAAGAACGATTCCGGCGCATGCGGAAAGGGCGAGCAGGAACGCTCGCGCCTTCCGGGGAAGGTCTCGCACCATCGCCTCCGCTTGGCCCACAAAATGAAGAGCCCAACCCCAAACGGGGGTGAGCTCTCCCCAAGCAGTTCTATCGGCGTCTGACCTGCCGATATTTAGCGGCTTACCAGTGCGTGCTAGCGCCGGCGGCGAGGAAGATAGCCGCGAGGCCTGCGAGCGCGATCATGATTCGCTTCATTGGGGCCCACCCCCTCTCCCCCGTCTTCGCCCCGTCTTGCGACGAGATGGATGGCTTCTCAAGTTCGAGAGTCGGTTCGAGCTGGATCCGTCGAGGAGATGGGGTCGGCGAGACGCTCTCCCACCATGGGAGAGGCGGGCCGGCCTGGTCCCAAGCCGGCACGCTCGGCTGAAGATGCCGAGGGTTCCGTCCCGCGAGAGCAGCTTGGTTGCGGCTGCTCGTTCCGTTGCGACCCATCTACCCCCCTAGCTGCTGCGACGCTACGAAAGGTAAGGCCGGTTGCCGGAACGAAAAACCGTGGGAATCCCGGATATATACGGGATAGGCCTAACGGGGCATATCGCCCGGGCCAAAAATGGCAGACGGGCCCCAAATGGCAGATCGGCGGAGTCCTAGGGGCTCCGCCGATCCGCGGGGGGAGAGGCTTTTACGTTTCTCTAGCTAAAACTGCTGGTCAGGCGCTCGCAGGTTCCCGGTCGCGCGCGATGAGGTCCACCAACCGCTCCTCGATCGCTCGCGCTTCCGCCGTTCCAACGGAGCGGATCCGGTCGAGGTATCTCTGGCGCAGGGCGGGAGTGCTGTTCTCCAGCGCCGTCAAGATCGTCTCGATCATTTCTCACTCTCCTACAGTCATCAGCAACACTCAAAGCATCGGGGCGGCCGTAGGCCGTCTGCATGACCGGGGCGGGTACTATTCGACCACTCAGAGTGACTACGTGTGTCCGAATGGCGCCGATTTACGCGGTGCTGCGCCTTAGACGAGGCCTTGCTTCGCGGCCCAGGCCGCCAGAGCAGCGCGGCCGTTGAGCCCCAGGCGGCGCTGGGCGTTCGCGATGTGGTCCTGGACGGTCCGCTCGGAGATGAACAACCTCGCGGCGACCTCTGCGTTCGAGGCCCCGGCCGCGACCAGAGCCACGACCTCCTCCTCGCGTGCGCTCAGGCTGCCCTCGGGCCGCTTCGGACCCTTCGGTCGCCCCGCGCGCGGGCGCGCGCCCAGGATCCGCATCCCCGACTCGATCCGATTGACCTCGGCCGTGGCGCCGGCTTCGCCGGCCAGCTCACGAGCCTCCGCCAGCCTCGCGGCTGCCTCTTCGCGCTGCCCCAGGGCAAGCAAGGCGGAAGACCACAGGCGCGTGCAGCGCGCGCGGTCCGACAGGTTCTCAGCGTCGCCGTACAGGGTCGTGCCGAGCTCGAAGAGCTTGCCCGCCCGCGTGATGTCGCCGCGCGCGACGGCGAGCAGCCCTCGCACCTCCGCCACGCCGGCCGCATGGAGCGGGTAGCGGTGCGACCGCAGGTACGCCTCGGCGTCGTCGAGGATCGTCTCCGCGATGTTGAGGTCGCCCTTCAGGATGCGCGTGCGTGCGTGCAGGATCGCGGTCTGCGCGCTCACCTCGTGCGTGCTGACCCGACAGAACTCGTGGTAGGCGCGCGCCATCTCGAGCGTGAAGTCGTCGACGTCTTCCACCATCACCTTCACGATCAGCTCCCCGAGGATCGCGAATAGCGACGGGGAGCCGTCGGCCACCTCCTCGGGATGCATCGCGCTCTGCCGCCGGTAGTTGTCGTTGCCGAGCTCGCGCCACCACGACGCCACGATCGAGCGCGCCAGCCGGACGTCCCCGCGCTCGACTGCCGCCCAGGCCCGGATAACACGCCCATACTGCTGTGCCATCGTGCTGGCTTCCAGCCGGCTCGCGTAGCGCTCGGCTTCCGCAGGCGACCCCATCCGCCACAGAACCCACGCGCGCAGGTGGTCCAGCGACGCGATGAAGCCGCTCCCCATCCGCGCGGATAGCTGGTCGCGGGCTTGGTCAAGCCGTTTCAGCGCCTCGTTGCAGTGCCCGTGCAGCGCGAGGCGCACCGCTTGGTTGCTGAACGTCTTCCCGATGAGGGCATCGCGCCGCGACTCGATCGCGAGACGGCATGCCTCCTCACCGCGCTCGTTCGCTTCATCGGCGCGGCCCTTCAACTCGCTGATCCACGCCAGGCCTTCCAACGCTTGCGCGCGCAGCGCCACGTCGGCCAGCGCTTCCGCACGGCGCGCACCTTCCTGCAGCAGCGCCTCGCCCTGGATCGGATCTTCGAACACGCGCGCCAGCGCGTACCCCTTCTCGATCAGCAGCTCGCACACCAGCCCGTCGTCGGGCTCGTCGGCGAGCAACGTCAACGCTTCGTCCAAGACCTCGATCGCGGCATGCTCGCCGAAGGAAAGGTAGACCTGAGACAGCGAACCAAGCGCGCGCGCCGCTTCCGCGATCTCCCCCGTTTCGCGTGCGGCCTCCGCAACTTCGCGAAGCAGATCGGCCGCCGCATCGAACTCGCGCAAGCGCACGCGAACGTCGGCCATCCCGGACATCGCCGCGCGCCGCGTGTGATCGTCGCGCGCGAGGTCGATCGCAGCGGTGAACGCCGCGCGCGCCTCCTCGAGCGCAGCGACGTCGAGCGAACGTCGCCCCGCCATCACCCAATACGTCGCAGCGGCCGCGGGATCGCCCGCTTCCCCGTGGTGGCGAGCCAACTCGTGCGCGTGCTGATCCAGCGCGCCCGGGTGACGCTTCTCGATCGCGACGGCGAGGCGCTCGTGGA
Organism: Actinomycetota bacterium; assembly: GCA_035307625.1. GTDB lineage: Bacteria > Actinomycetota > AC-67 > AC-67 > AC-67 > AC-67. The sequence goes on along the minus strand of DATGHY010000055.1, from coordinate 1,258 downwards.
TCTCCGCGCGCTCGAGCGAGACGATGCTCTCCTCGATCGCTTCGCGCACCAGCGCGTGCCGGAACACCAAGCGCCCTTCTTGTTCGGCGAGCAGCCCCGCAACGACGGCCGCGACGAGATGCTGCGGCACCTGCTCTTCCGAGATGCCGCACGCGTCCGCGAGCACGCCGGGGTCGATCGGCCCGACCGTCAGCGACGCGGTGCGAACGATCGCGATGCCTTGCGGGCTAAGCCTGCCGAGGCGGATCTGGACCGCGCGCGCGATGCTCGCCGGGACCGTACCCTCCCCCGTCGCGCGCGCCGCTGCCAGCTCCTCGATGAAGAATGGGATGCCTTCGCCCAGCCGCTCGATCGCTGCAAGCTCATACGGGTTCGGCCGCGCGCCCCACATCGCTTCGACCATCTGGGCGGTCGCTTCCTCTCCCAGCGGCGCAAGCGTCAGCTCCGTCGCGATCCGATCGCGTGTGACGATGTCGAGCAGCCTGCCCAACGGATCGACGTTCGCTTCTTCCGTGCGATACGTCGCGACGATCACGACACCGTCGTCGCGGGCCGATCGCGCGAGATGCGCCAAGACCGCGTGCGACAGCTCGTCCGCGCCTTGCAGGTCTTCGATCATCACAACCGGCCGTGTGCCGAGCTGCGACAGGATGCCGCGGACGCGCGCAGCGATCTTGCGCGCGGGCGGCTCGGTCCCTTTACCGGCCGGCTGCGTCAAGCTCTCGGCGAGATCACGCGCCTCGTCGGCGCCCTTGCGTGCGACGGAAGCGACGTCGTCCAGGAGATCGAGGATCAGCGAGTACGGCCCCGCGCCGCTGACGGACTCGGGACGACCCCACACGACGGTGTGCCCCGCGTCTTCAACGCGCGCCGCGAACTCGCGCAACAAACGGCTCTTGCCGATACCCGCTTCGCCGGCAACGAGAACAAGCCCTCCCTCGCCGAGCGTGGCCAGGAGAGCCTGCATCTCTGCGTCGCGACCGACGATGACGGGGCAAACGTTCACGTCGCACCATTCTCGCCGGATTTCGTTCACTAACCCGGTAACGACACCGACGCCCAGCGAAGTGGTATCAGTACCTTACAGACATCCCAGAAAAGGCACCCCGTGCTACTGCTGCTTACATCGATGATCGGGCTCGGCCTCATCGCTGGGTTCCTTGCGCGTGGGACACTCGCGGGTCTGAAGGAGATCCATTTCAAGCTGGTCTGGCTTCTTTTCGTTTCGCTCGTCGTTGCGATCATCCCGCTGTTCAGC
>DATGHY010000054.1:0-2179 GCA_035307625.1 Actinomycetota bacterium | reverse complement strand
GTAACCGGGTTCATCGTCGAGGACATTGACGCGGCGGTCGACGCGGTCCACAAGATCCGTTCCCTCGGCCGCAAATCGGTGCGAAAGCGCTTCGAGCAGAGGTTTGCCGTCGAGCGCGTGGCCCACGACTATGTGCGCGTGTACGAGTCTCTCGGAGCAGAAGCCATCCTGCCTGTCCCCCGGCAAAGGGCGGCCTAGTCCGGAGCCCCGGCGAGCGCTGGGCGCCCGCTAAAGAAGGAAAAACGCGCAATTGCCGCTTGGCTCACGGCCCAGCAGGCGAAACCTGGGATAACGCCGTGACAGAAACCTATGATGGCGGCCAAACGGCCGTCGCCAAGTCGGAAGCCGTCCCCAATCCCTTCTATATATCGGCGACCACTTCCATTCTGGAGCGGCGTCCGCGAACCCTCAAAAATGGCGACACATTCGGGGTGTTCGACCATTACGGGGACGTCTCGTCTCGCGGTGGTTATTCGGAAGGCGTGTTTCATAAAGACACCCGCTTCCTTTCCGACTTGCGCCTCCTGGTTAACGGGCAGCGGCCGCTGCTGCTCAGCTCGAATGTTCAAGACAACAACCTGCTGCTCACCGCGGACTTGACCAACCCCGATCTTTTCACGGGCCGTGGACTCGAGCTCCCGCGAGACACGATCCAGATCGTTCGCTCAAAGTTTCTCTGGGATGGCGCGTGCTACGAGCGACTGGGCGTGCACAACTTTGGCGTTGGAACGCACGTCTTCGAGTTTATGTTCCACTTCGCAGCGGACTTCGTCGATATCTTTGAGCTTCGTGGCCATCGCCGGGAGCGCCGGGGCGTGATCGAGGCCACGCGCGAAGAGAGCGGCGTCGTCTTCTTATATCACGGTCTCGACGGAGTCATTCGGCGCTCCACGATCCGCTTCGATCCGAGGCCAACGAAGATCGATGAGGAGAGCGCTCGTTTTCTGCTCGAACTCGGCCCCGGGGGGCGCAGCTCGCTGTTCGTGACCGTCTCGTGCGAGGAGAACGGGCCCGAACCGAGGCCGACCTGTCAATTCTTTACAGGCTTGCGCGACGCGCGTCGCGCCTTGCTCGCGTCAACGGCTCACGCCGCTTCGATCGAGACGTCCAACGAACTTTTCAACGAAGTGCTGTGCCGGGGCATCGCCGACCTCTCCATGCTAATGACCGATACGCCGCGCGGCGTCATCCCTTACGCCGGTATTCCGTGGTACTCGACGCCCTTCGGCCGCGACGCGATCATCACCGCGATCGAAATCATGTGGATCAATCCCGCGGTCGCCAGGGGCGTTCTGCGATTTCTTGCCGCGACCCAGGCCAAGGACATACGAAGGGATGCGGAAGCCGAACCCGGAAAAATAGTGCACGAGATGCGCTCTGGCGAAATGGCCCGCCTCGGCGAGGTTCCGTTCGCGTTTTACTATGGCTCGGTGGACAGCACCCCCTTGTTCGTCATTCTCGCCGGCCTCTACCTCGAGCGCACGGCCGACTTGGCGACAATTTCGGAGTTGTGGCCGAACATCGAGGCCGCGCTGCATTGGATCGACGACTACGGCGATCGAGACGGAGACGGATTCGTCGAATATCAGGGCGGCGAAACCGGACTCACCAATCAGGGGTGGAAGGACTCCGCTGATTCCATATTTCACGCCGACGGCAGCAGCGCCGAAGGCTCGATCGCGCTCTGCGAGGTGCAGGGTTACGTCTACGCTGCGAAGCGCCTCGGAGCGAAGATGGCCGCCGCCAAGGGCCTCACAAGACGCGCCCACGAGCTTGACCGCGCGGCCGAAGATCTCAGGCTTCGATTCGAAGAGGCTTTCTGGTGCGACGACATTGGAACTTACGCCCTCGCGCTCGACGGCCGGAAGCGCCCTTGCAGAGTGCGCTCGTCCAATGCGGGTCAGCTGTTGTTCACCGGCATCGTCGCAAGGGAAAGAGCCGCGGCGGTCGCCGAGCAGCTTTTGGGCCCGAACTTCTTCACTGGCTGGGGCATCAGGACGATCGCCTCCTCCGAAGCGCGATACAACCCGATGTCCTATCACAACGGCTCGGTCTGGCCGCACGACAATGCCCTGATCGGCCTCGGCTTCGCTCGATATGGATTGAGACAGGAAGCTCAGCGGCTCTTGGCGGGTCTGTACAGCGCTTCGCGCTATCTGGACTTGCGTCGGCCCCCGGA
>DATGHY010000053.1:0-3223 GCA_035307625.1 Actinomycetota bacterium | reverse complement strand
GCTGCTCGAACGTGGTCTTCACATGGGGAGGCGCGCGACCGTCGTGCGCCTGGGGACGGGGCGACCCAAGGAGGGTGGTATGGCCGAGTCGCTCCGAGCCGGCGTTCGCCGGTTGATCCAGAAGGTGTCGCTGCTGCTATGTCCGGGTGAAGGTGGACAGTCCACGACCGAGTACACGCTCGTGATCCTGGTGGCGGCAACGATCGCATTGCTGCTGTTGAACTGGGCGAAGGGCGGTGCCATCACGAACTTCTTCCAGACGATCTTCGACAAGGTCGTCGCGATGTTCAACTAGAGAGGATCCGAGAGCCGGGGCGCCGCAGCCCCGGCTCTCTTGACTGCCTCGGCGCACAGAAGGAATTCGTCGCCGGGGAGGCGAAGCCAGACCGGATCGAATAGGGAGGCTCGGTGCGACGGTTCCTCTTGCTCGTGATGATGCTGGCGCTCGTTCCTGCCGTCGGCGGGATTGGGCGCGCCGCTGCAACGCAAGGTCCGATCCAGTACGTCACCGTCGACGACGGCACGAAGATCGCGGTGCGCGCGTTCTATCCCGCCGGCTTCGACAAGACCAAGAAATATCCGACGCTCATCACTGCTGAGGGATACGGCGGCGCGGGCTCACCCGACGACCCGACGTTCATCGGGGATCCCGACTACGTCGTCGTCGCGATGTCGCTGAGGGGGACGGGCTGCTCGGGCGGGACGCTGAGCTTGTTCAGCGACCGGTCTGCCAAGGATGGCGCTTTCGTGATCGACAACTGGATCCCGAAACAGCCGTGGTCGAACGGCGAAGTTGGGATCTACGGCCACTCGTACGCGGGGCTCACCGGGTTCCTCATCGCGGCGCAGCATCCGAAACACTTGAAAGCGATCGCGGTGTCCGGCCTCATCGACGATTTCTATCGCGCGATCCTGTACCCGGGCGGCGTGCCGAACCCGGGCTTCCCGATCTTCTGGGGAGCGCTCCTCCGTCCCGAGTCGGAGCACGCCGGTAACGTCGCCGGCCTCACACAAGACCCCCAGTGCCAGCAGAACTATCTCACCCACCAGGGAACCGACGCGTTCAACAGTGAGGCGCTCGTTGCGATCTACTCGCAGATGCAAGCCACATCGGACTCGTGGGCGGAGCAACGAAGCCTCATCAATCACATCCAGGGCATCAGAGCGCCGATCCAGCTCGGTCAGCAATACCAAGACGAGCAGACCGGTCCTCGCGGCGGCTACATCTTGTTCAACCACATCCCGCGCGGGCTGCCGAAACGCATCGTCATCTCCACCGGTCATCACAATCCAAACGATCCCCAGGACACGAAAGAAGACTGGTTCGATTGCTGGTTGCTCGGTCACGGGAGCACGAGCTGGACGACGCGCCTCGGGCACTCCTGCGCCGATGTGCTGGATCCGGCGAAGCGAGTTCTTCTCTACTTCGAGTCCGAAGGCGCGCATCGGTGGACGCCGTACTACACGAGCAACTATCCGATCCCGTCGACGGAGTGGCGACGCTATTTCCTGCGCGCCGATGGAACCCTCGGCCAAACGCCTGGGGCTAACGGCTCGGTGCGCTACTTCTCTACCGCGACCGGCCGGTTCTTGACCGGCGACGCGGGGGACCCCGGCGGCTTCGGACAAGGACCGTTCCTCGCCCCGGTCGGATACGCGAGCGGCCTCCCCGATACCGCGCGCTACGAGCTGCAGTTCCCGCAGAACACGACCAATGTGATCGCGGGGCCGATGGATGTGACGTTGTGGGCGACCGCGACGTCCACCGACGTGGACTTCTGGGTTGAGCTTCTCGACCGAAACACCGCCACGGGGGCGACGACGTTCATCCAGCGAGGCTTGTTGCGGGCTTCGTTCCGCGATTATTCGTACGCACGGTCGGACAAGACGAGCGACGGGCAGGTGTATCGGCCCTACCACTCGTTCTTGAACCCGACGCCGATCGTTCCCCTTCAGCCGTACGAGTATCAGATCGAGGTTTGGCCGGCCGGGCACGTCTTCCGACCGGGTCACGAGCTCGTTCTTCAGGTGCACGCGCCGCCGCTCAACGATCCGATCTCGACGTATCTCTACAACCCGAACCAGCCGAGTCTGGTCACGATCTTGCAGGATCCTCAGCATCGAACGAGCATCCTTCTTCCGTTCCTCGACGGGCTTACCGCGTCGAACATGGCGCCCACTGCGCCGGCGTGCGGTCAGGTCGTCGGGGAGATCTGCGTCGTTCAGCCGAAGTAGCCACGAGCGCGGCGGAGCACGGCAGCCCGACCCGTCGGTAGGCTGTTTGCCGCCAGGTCTGAAAGGCGGACGCGTATGGCGGAACCGGTCACCTATAACCCGTTCGAGCCCGGGTTCACCGAGAACCCCTACCCGCAATACGCCTCGATGCGCGCGACGGACCCCGTTCACCTCACGCCGCTCGAGTTCTGGGTCTTGTTCAACTACGAGGACATCGCGCGCTTCCTCAAAGACCCGACGTTGAGCGTCGAAGACGCCAACGCGCGCCCGACGGCCGTCGACCAGATGATCTTGGACGCGGTAGGCGATCGGGCGGAGCGCGGCTCGCACACGATGCTGAACCTGGACCCGCCCAATCACACGCGCCTTCGCAAGCTGGTGACGAAAGCGTTCACGCCGCGCGTCATCGAGAACCTCCGTCCTCGCGTCCAAGCACTGGTCGACGAGATGCTCGACGAAGCCGGAAAGCGCGGCGAGATGGATCTCATCGCCGACTTCGCGTTCCCGCTGCCCTTCGCCGTCATCTCCGAGATGCTCGGCGTCCCGACGATCGACGGCGACAAGCTGCGCGCGTGGTCGGGTCTGATCGTTCGCTCGCTCGAGCCGATCGTCGACACCACGCTCGCGGTCGCGATCGCGGACGCAAGCGACAAGATGTACGAGTACGTCGGCGAGATGATCGAGAAGAAGCGCAAGGAGCCGGCCGACGACCTCCTGTCTGCGCTGATCGCAGCGGAGGAGCAGGGCGACGTCCTCACCGACGACGAGCTGCAGGAGCAGGTCCTCCTGCTGTACGTCGCCGGACACGAAACGACGGTCAACCTCATCGGAAACGGTGTCCTTGCTCTGCTGCAGAACAGGGATCAGCTCGAGCAGCTGCGCGCCGACGCATCGCTTATGCCAAACGCCGTCGAGGAGATGCTGCGGTACGACAGTCCCGTGCAGATGTCCCGGCGGATCACGTTGAAAGACGTCGAGATCGGTGGCA
>DATGHY010000052.1:0-4073 GCA_035307625.1 Actinomycetota bacterium | reverse complement strand
TCGGCGCACTGCTGGTCGCGTACGCGATCGCGAACGTGGCGGCAGCGATTCCGATCACCCCTGCGGGGCTTGGTTTCGTAGAAGCGACGCTCATCGGCGTCTCCGTCGCGTTCGGCGCGCCGCGACAGATCGCGGTCGTGGCTGTGCTCGGCTATCGGCTCGTGAACTTCTGGCTTCCGATGCCGGTCGGCCTTGCCGCATACATCCACTCGCGCGCGACGCCGAGCGAATCGGTCGACGCTCCCTAGCTACTCGGCTCGCCGCCGGTGTGCGCGATCGTGAGCTTGCGGATCTCATCCGTGAGCTGAAGGATCTGTTTCGACAGTTCGATCAGCTGCTCGTTCTGCTTCTCCTCTTGCTGAACGAACTCCCACTGGTGGTCGGCCAGCACCTGTCGCTTCGCATCGGCGCGGTTCTGGCTGATCATGACGAACGTCGAGAGGAAGATCGCCTCCAGCGACACGATCATGGTGAGCAATCCGAACGGATACTTCTCGACGCGGAAGATGATCCATACCGCGAACCAAAGCAGATGGATGTAAACGAACATCATCGAGCCGGCGAACGTCGTGATGGAGTCGGCGATCTGGTTCTGGAGGCTCTCCGCTCGCTCGGCTTCTTTCCGGATGAGCGCCGGATGCTTCGGCTCTATCGGAACTTGGATGGCCATGGGTCCTCCCCTCGGGCGGCAAGGGAACGGAAGCACCCTTGAATCCGGTGGTCAAGCATCCGAGCAGCCTGCGGCCCCAAGGTAAACTCGCGCGTATGGAGGTCGAAACACGCTACGCCGATACCGGTGCGGGCTCTGTCGCGTACCAGGTCTTCGGCGAAGGCTCGATCGACATGCTCTTATGCCCGAACTGGATCACCCATCTTGAGGGCCAATGGGAGATCCCCGCGATCGCCGCGTACCTGAACCGGCTGGGCTCGTTCGGGCGGGTGATCATGTACGACCAGCGGGGGACCGGGATGTCGGATCCGGTCCCGCTCGATGCACTGCCTACCCTCGAAGAGCGGATGGACGACGCGCGCATCGTTCTTGACGACGCGGGTGTGGGGCAGGTGGGGGTCCTCGGGTACGAGTGGGGAGGGCAGCTCGCTGTGATGTTCGCCGCGACGTACCCGGACCGGTCGACCGCGCTGGTGCTTGCGAACTCGTTCGCGCGCGCGACGTCGACCGACGACTTCCCGTGGGCGATGCCTCCGGAGATTGTGCCTCCTTTCCTCGCCACCGTCGCGAAGCAGTGGGGGAAGGTCGATGTGGAGGAGCCGTCGACCGAAAGCCTGGCGGAGCGCGAACGATGGGCGCGATACCAGCGCCAGACCGCGAGCCCCGGCGTGGTGAGGGCGATGACCTCGATGTTGTTCGAGACGGATGTCCGCCCGATCTTGCCGGCGATACGGGTGCCCGCGCTCGTCATCGTGGACCCGACGAGGCCGCTCGTCGGCTTGACGCCCGAGGAGTACGCGCACATGTGGCTCGGGCAAGCGCAATACGCGGTCGACAACATCCCGGGCGCCCGTCTCGTCGAAACCGCCGCGGAGTCACACGCGTCTGGGAACCTCGGCGCCTACGTCGCCGACACGCGAGAGTTCCTCACCGGCATGCCTGAGATGGAGGAGTCGGACCGGGTGCTCTGCACGCTGCTCTTCACCGACATCGTGTCGTCGACGCAGACGGCGGCGGCGATGGGGGACCGGCGCTGGCGCGAGCTGCTCGACGAGCACGACCGGCTGTTCCGGCTGACGCTGCAGCGCCAGCGCGGCAGAGAGGTCAACACGACCGGCGATGGTTTCGTCGCCACGTTCGACGGACCTGCGCGCGCGATCCGCTGTGCGAAGACGTTGGTCGAGACGGCGAAAGGCCTCGGCTTCGAGATCCGCGCCGGGGTGCATACCGGTGAGTGCGAGATGCGCGGCGACGACGTCGGCGGTATCGCCGTTCATGTTGCCGCGCGCGTGATGTCCGAAGCCGGGGCGAGCGAGGTCTTAGTGTCGGGCACGGTCAAGGACTTGGTGGCCGGATCGGGGATCATGTTCGACGACCGGGGCTTCCACATGCTGAAAGGCCTCGACGAGAAGTATCAGCTCTTCGCGGTCACCGAGATCCGCGCGCGCGGCTAGCTCTGCTGCGCGCGCATCGCCGCGATGGCTTGCGCGCCCAGCTCGATCCCCTCTCGGATGCGCTTGTTGTTGTCGCGCGAGATGAAACGGTGCACGCGCTTCTCGAGCAGCGCGCGCATCACGGGGTTGAACACGTGGTACGTCTCTTCGAAGTGGAGGCGCGTGCGTCCGCCGCCGATGTCCTCGAGCCGCGTGATGCCGCGTGCGCGCGACCACAACGGTTTGCCGACTGCGTCGTATTGCCACGACTCGTACGGCTTCACATTCGTGATCCATTCCCACGATTGCGCTTTCCCACCGGAGAGCAAGTACTTCGGCACGCGGAACCACGCCGTGCGCACCAAGCCGTTGCCGATCTCATCGCCGGGATGGAGGATCTTGATCTTGACTCCTTCATAGTCGAGGTCGTTGCGCTGCGAGGCCCAGAAAAGCTCCCACAGCTCTTTGGGCGACGCGTCGACTTCGAACGTCAAGTGATGTTCTTGCATCAGCTGTCCTTGACGAGCAGCCTGCGAGCCGTTCCCCCGAGGAACGCTTCCATCGCTTGATCGGACAGCGGCAGCGCGCGCGCCTCGTCGAGCGCGCGCGGGAGCGGCAGGAACGGGTGATCCGAGCCGAAGATAACGCGCCCGAGACCGCGCGAAGTGTTCATGAACTTGACCAGATCGGGGTCTATGTACTTCGCGAGGTACGCGGTCGTCGACAGATACAGGTTCGGCCACTTCAACATGTATTGCGTCAGCAACGCTTCGTACGGGTGGCCCATGTGGGCGCCGATGACGACCAGCTCCGGGAAATCGATCAGCACGTCTTCGAGTAACACAGGGTCTTGGCACGCGGACCGAACACGCGGCCCGGGGATGCCGACGTTGATCGCAACCGGGATGTGGAGCTCTTCGCACGCCGCGTAGACCGGGTAGTACAGCTTGTCGTTCAGCGGGTGCTGCGCGACGAGCGGCGACACGCGGATCATGCAGAAGCGCTCATGCTGGGCCAGCTCGTGCACGCGCCGAACGTTGGCCGTCGGCGTCGTCGGCGAATCGACCATCGCACTGACGAGCAGCCTGCCCGGCTGCTTGTCGGCGAGCGTGAGCACATCCTCGGTCCCTGCCGACAAGCCGGCGGTGATGATACCGACGTCGACACCGGTCTTATCCATGACGCCGATCAGCACGTCGAGGCCGGAGGCGTCACTGAAGTCTCCTCCGAAGAACTCGCCGATGCCCTCGAAGCCGGGCTGGCCCATGAACGCCTTGATCGCGTCGGGAGGAAGGAGGTTGACCCAGATGTCGACAACGCCTGACGCGGGAGTCATTCGGGGAGTATCGCGGGTTGGCGGTCCGGAGAGCAACGTTTCGGGGCCCTGACGTGGGCTTTCAAGGAAAGCAATTTTTGACCCGATATCTGCTCCAGGAAATGCCACAAGGGGATGAAATGGCCGCAGAATCCGTTTTTGAGCCGCTCCTACCGCACCAGCTCGGCCTCGGCGCGCTCTTCGACACGATGACCGACGGAATCGTTGTCGCGGAGGCGAGCAATGGGCTCGTCCTTCTGTGGAACCCCGCCGCCGCGCTCATCTTCGGGTACTCCAAAGAAGAGATCCTCGGGAAACCGATCGAGATGTTGATGCCCGAGCGGATGCGCGAGATGCATCGGGCCGGCTTGGCACGGTTCGCGCGCACCGACCACGGTCCTTACGTCGACTCGCAGAAGCCGGTCGAGCTACCGGCGATGCACAAGGACGGCAGCGAGATCGCGATCGAGCTCACGCTCAGCAAGATCGAAAGTCTTCCCGGTTACGTTCTCGCGGTTGTGCGCGACATCACTATGCGCATCCACGAAGAGGAAGAGCTTCGGCAGAGCCACTCTCGTTTGCAGAGTCAGCTGCAGATGGAGAAGGATCGCAACAGCGGCGAGTAGCGCGCGCGGTGTGATGCGCGCGCATTGTG
>DATGHY010000051.1:0-4773 GCA_035307625.1 Actinomycetota bacterium | reverse complement strand
GGCGACCTGACGAAGGCGCGCAGAGCCGCGATCAAAGCGAAGCTCGTCGCCCCGCGTTCGGCCTGGGTTCGCGAGCAGCTTGGGCTGCTCGCATTCGAAACCGATGAGCTGCACGAGGCGACGCAGGAGCTCCTTACCTATAGACGATTCACCGGTGATCACCGCCACGATCCGACGATCGCGGAAAGCTACCGGCGCCAAGGCAAGCCGGAGCGCGCGCTCGACCTCATCGCAGAGCTCCGGCGCACAGATGTTCCCAAGCGCGTGTGGGTCGACGCGCAGATCGCGCGCGCCCGCGCGCTGGCAGACACCGACCGGAAACAGGCCGCCGAAGTTCTGCTCAAGGAAGCAGCGCGCGACGCCTCCGGGCCGGATCGCGTTCGCGTGCTCGAAGCCCTCCGAGACTTGTGATGGAGCCCGCGATCCAGCACTCACGGATCGGCCTCGTCGGCAGCGGCGAGTTCACCGACGCGATGACCGAGATCGATCGCGAGATCCTCACGAGCATCGGTCCCGCGCCGACGGTCGTCGTTCTGCCGACCGCGGCCGCCGGAGAAGATCCCGAAGACTGGGCCCTCCGCGGCGTCGAGCATTTCGTGCGGCTCGGCGCTCGCAGCGTCGCGCTGATGGTGCTGGCGCGCGAACACGCAGAAGACCCCGAGAACGTGCGCGTGATCGAGCAAGCCGATCTCCTCTACATCTCGGGCGGCAAGACGGCGCGGCTGCTCGAAGCGTTGGAAGGCTCGCCGCTCTGGCGCGGGTTCTTGCTCGCGCGCCAAGCAGGTGCGTGGCTGGTCGGCTCGTCGGCGGGCGCGATGGCTCTCGGCGACTGGGCGCTCGTGCATCGACCGGAAGACGGACACGGCACGCCGACGCTCTGGATGCCCGGTCTCGGCATGCTCCAGGGGTATGCGGTCGTGCCGCACTTCGATCGCTGGTCCGAAGGGCCTCTCTTGGTCGAAGAGATCCGACCCGCGTGTGCGGTGTTCGGGATCGACGAGGACACGGCTGTGCTGTTGGACGAAGGACACGGTCGCGTTGCCGGCAGGGGGAGTGCGCGTCTCTTCGCGGACGAAGGCGAGAACGTGTACGCGTCGGGCGCGCGCTTCAGCCTCTAGTCTGGAAATACCGCACGTAGCCCGCAGCGCTGCTGCGGAACGCGTTCAGCGCTTCGAACTTCGCGAGCAGCTCCGGCGAATCGTGGACCGCCTTGTAATCGTCCCACGTGCGCTCGCGCAGCCGCTCGGCCAAGAAGTCGAGGTCGGTCGACTCGCGCATCCCTTCTTCGATGATCGCGCCGAATCGGACGAGCTGTTCTTCGGCGAGCGTCAACAGGTCGCGGTCGGCCGGCGCGGGACCGAAGTGCGTCAAGTACAAGCCGCGCGGCGCGCGCTCGCGATATCGGCGCAGCGTTGCAAGCGCGATCTCGAGATCGAAATCGGGCGGCGGCGTCGCGGGGCGCAGCACGCCGGCTTCGGGCAGGTACACGCCCATGGAGTCGCCGACGAAGATCACACCGCTTTCGGAATCTTGGATCGCCATGTGATGGCGCGCGTGTCCGGTCGCTTCGACGATCTCGAGCGTTCGTCCGCCGCCGAGGTCGAGCAACGTTCCCGGTTCGACGGCACGGATTCGGTCGGCGGGAACGGGCTGCAACGGCCCGAACGTGGCGTCCAACTTTTCACCGAATACCCGGTAGGCGCTCGCCATCAGCTTCGACGGTTCGGCGAGATGTCGTGCACCCTCGGGGTGCACGACGATGTCCGCGCTCGGGAACAGACGCGCGATGTCGCCGGACGCACCGCCGTGATCGAGATGGATGTGCGTCAGGACGAACGATGCGACGTCGTTCGGTCCCAAGCCCAGCGATGCCAAACCCTCAGTCAGGGTGCGCGTCACCGTCGCGGGCCCGGTTTCGATCACCGCCGGCCGCTCGCCGGGAACAACGAATGCAGCCACGGTCTGATCGAGACCGGCCATCTCCGTGTCGATCGAAACGATGCCGGCGTCGAGGGTCTGCGTCTTCGGCATGGCGCGCGCGCTTCAGTCGAGCGCGCGCATCACCACCCCGGTCGCCGGCTTCGGCACGAAGAACGTTGACTTCGGCGGCATCGCATCGCCGGCCTCGGCAACAGCGCGCACCGCGTCGAACGGCATCGGGGCGAGCAGGAACCCGAGCGAAGCTTCTCCCGACTTCACCTCGTTCGCTGCTTCTGTCGCGGAGTGAACGAAGCGCGGCTTAATCCCACCGAGGAGCTTGTCGAAGACCAGCGAGTGCAACACCGAGACGTCGAGATCGCGCCACGCCGCCGACCGGTCGGCGGGGAGCGCTGCACGCTCCGCGGCGGGATCCGCGATCGTCAACCACCATGCACCGTAGTGGTCAAACATCGCGAAGGTACGCCCGCGCGCGCGTCGCTGCGCCAGTTCTTCCGCCAGACGCTCCGGGTTCCCTCGCGGCGCGGGTTCTGCGCGCACCGCCGGCGCCATCGCCTCCATCGCGGCCGTCGCATCGATGCCCGAGACGACGCGGTGGATCGGCAACAGCGATGGACCCCATCGAGATGCGTCCACGAGGAACATCAGCTGCAGATCCCACGGGCCGAGTCCTTCTGCGACACGCCGCTCGTTCCGATAGTGCAGTGCGGTCTGCCATCGGTGGTGGCCGTCGGCTATGACAACCTGGGCCTTCTCGAGCGCGCGCGCAACCGCGCCGACGTCGAGCACATCGGTCATCGCCCAGAGCACGTGCTCGATGTTGTCTTCGGTCGTGAACTGCGCCACCGGTTGTGTCGCCGCGGTGCGTTCGATCGCGTCGTGCGCCCCCTGGTCCTGGCCGTCGTACACGCAGAAGATCGTGTCGAGGTTGGTTTCGGTTGCCCGCAGCAGATGCAGCCGGTCCTCCACGATCTTCTCGTAGGTCCGCTCATGGGGAAGGACGCCGCCGGCTTCTGGTTCGTCCAGCCGAACGGCCCCGAGGACGCCGCGTTGGAACCGCTTCTCTCCACCGATCTCGTAGCGCTGCTCGTACACGTACAGCGCTTCGCCGGGGTCTTCGCGCAGCACGCCGGCCGCGCGCCAGGCTTCGAGCAATCCGCGCGCCCTCGTATACTTGTTCGAACGCTCGTCGTCGCCGGGTTCGTCGCGTCCGAGGATCAGTCGGACAACGTTGTACGGACTCGCTGCTTCGAGCGCATCGCGGTCGGCTTCGGTGATCACGTCGTACGGTGGCGAGACGACCAACGAAAGGTCGTCGACGGCGCTGGGGTCGTACCGCGTGCCGCGGAAGGGAGCGATCTCGGCCACGGGGTGCTGTATAGCATCCAGACGAGGGGGGAGCGAATGACGAGGATGTGGAGGCGCGCGCGGTGATCCTGGCGCAAGCCTTCTCGCGTTTCGCTTTCGACCTCGACGGGGTCGTCTGGAAAGGCGACCGCCCGATCGCCGGCGCTCCCGACACGATCCGAACGCTCCGGGAAGCGGGCAAGCGCGTGGCGTTCGTTACGAACAACTCCAGCGAAACAGGTGAGACCTACGCGAAGAAGCTCGCCGAGATGGGCGCCGGCGGATCGCCCGACGAGGTCGTGTCGAGCGCGGACGCCACGGCGAGGCTGCTCGAACGCGAAGTCCCCGGATTGCGCGGCCGCTTGGCCTACGTCATCGGCGGCGAAGGGCTCCTCAATGCCGTTGCCGGCGTGGGGGCGCGCATCGCGAGCGGCGAGGAAGCGAAGGACGCATCGCTCGTCGTCGTCGGATGGGATCAAAGCTTGACCTTCGACAAGCTTCGGCTCGCGACACTCGCCGTGCGCGCGGGCGCGATGTTCGTTGCCAGCAACACCGACGCGACGTATCCCGCACAGGAAGGCTTGTGGCCGGGCGCGGGCGCGATCGTTGCGGCGCTGCGTACCTCGACCGGCGTACAGCCGCTGGTCGCGGGCAAGCCGGACCCCGGCATCTTCCAGGTCGCACGCGAGCGGCTGGGCGGATCGCCGGCGCTCGTCGTCGGCGACCGCGTCGAGACCGACATCATGGCCGCGCACGCAGCGGGATGGCCGGCGGCGCTCGTGCTATCCGGCGCGACCGGCATTCCAGAGCTTGCAGCCGCCCCGGCGTGGCCGGACTTCGTCCTCGGCCGGCTGACCGACGTGCTCGAAGACCGGCCCCATCCGCAGGTCCGTCCCGCCGCCGGACCCGATCTCCCGCCGATCGCGACGATGCTGCATCACGGGGGACTGCCGGCCGGCGCGGCCCGCGAACGCCTCGGACGAACGATGGTGGCCGAGGCGGACCGCAAACCGATCGCAACCGCGTCGTGGGAACGTCTCGACGGCACCGGCCTGCTGCGTTCGGTCGCGGTGGCGCCGGAGTCTCGTCGGGCGGGCGCCGGCACCATCATCGTCGCGGCAACACTGAAGCGGATGATCGGGGACGGGATCGATGAGGTTTACCTCGTCACCGAGCATGCGGAGAAGTTCTTCGCCGCGTGCGGCTTCAAGACGATCGATCGCGATCAGCTTCCCGACGCGATCGCAAATCACCAGCAGATCGTGCGCGAGTGCCCGGTGACGGCACCAGCGATGTATCTCCGCTTGCCCGCCTAGTACGGCGCGGCATAGTGCGGCGGCGCGGTGTTCCGTGGCCGGAACACGAACAACAACACCATCCCGGCGATGAAACCGCCGACGTGAGCCATGTATGCGACGCCGCCGCTCGTCGCCGCGGGACCCACGCCTTGCAGCAGCTGCAGTGCGAACCAGAGACCGAGCAGAACCA
>DATGHY010000050.1:0-11645 GCA_035307625.1 Actinomycetota bacterium | reverse complement strand
CGCTGCAGGTGCTCGCGGTCGTAGATCGCGACGCGGCCTTCGCGCTTGGGGGGCGGCAGCAACCCCTTGGATTGGTAGTACCGGATCGTGTCGACGGAGACGTCGCACGCCGCGGCAAGCTGCTCGACCCGATATCCCACGACTCCCACTCTACGAGTAATCGCTCGAACCTTCCACGCGGTGACCTGGGCCTTCGCGAACGCACAAGGGCAGTTTCTGGGCGCTGGACATCGGGTAGACACCGAGCATGGCATTGAAGAGCTTTTGGATCGCAGACATCGACACGGCAGGCGGCCTGATGGTGAGGCTGAGCGGCGAGTTGGACATGGCCGGCGCCGAAGAAGTCAGGCGCTTCATCGATACGACGCTGGCGAAGGACTACGCAGCGGTCAGCTTCGACTGCCGAGGTGTCACGTTCATCGATTCGATCGGGGTCAAGGCGCTGATCCATCTGGCGAAACGGTGCGCCGAGATGGGCGTCGAGCCCAGCTTCCGCATGAGCGCGCGCATCGACCGCGTGATGACGGCGATGGGGCTCTCCTCGCTCGGCGAGCTCGTCGCTAAGGTTCCCGGCTAGACGGCCTGGATCGCGCGCACGCGTTCGACCGCCTCGCGGAGCACGGCGCCCGCCTGCCCGCGCACGACGATGTCGGCCTGGTCGTCGAGGTCGGTCTCCTCCGCGTTCACGATCGCAAGCTTCGCGCCCGCGCGCTTCGCCTCGATCGGAACGCCCGCGGCCGGATAAACGACAAGGCTTGAGCCGACGACCAAACAGAAGTCACACTCGCGCGCTCGCCGGAACGCATCCTCGATCACGTCGGCCGGCAGCGCCTGACCGAACGAAACCGTCGCACTCTTGAGCAGCCCGCCGCAGCGCGCGCAATGCGGGTCGGCGTCCCCGGCGCGAACGCGCGCGACCACATCACCCATCGGCTGCCGGTCGCCGCACGAAAGGCAAGCGACCTCGCGCGTCGTTCCGTGTAGCTCGAGCACCGTGTGGGAACCCGCCGCCGCGTGCAATCCGTCGATGTTCTGCGTGATGACCGCGTCGATGATGCCGAGACGCTGGAGCTCGACGATGGCGCGGTGGCCGTCGTTCGGCTCGTGTGAGGCTTCGTGCGAGGCCGCGCGCTGGGCCCAGACGCGCGCGCGATGCTCGGCGTTGTTGACGTAGTTGTCGATCGTGAACTCGGCGGGGTCGACCTTCTTCCACACGCCGTTCGGCCCGCGGAAGTCGGGTATGCCGGACTCGGTGGAGATGCCCGCGCCGGTGAACGCGATCGCGGCGTGAGACGCGGCCAAAGCCTCGGCCAGCTCCTCGACGCTCTGCTTATCGATCTCGAGACTGGTCACGGCTGCAAAGCATGACATGCCGAGTGCTGTCACGCCCTCCCGCACGATCAACCCAGGCCTCTGGCCGACGTGCGCGTTCCGCTAGCGGCGCGCGCTCCCGACTAGACTACCGACCCGATGATCGGCGTTATCGGAGCGGGCGCGATGGGCGCCGCCATGACGGTTCAGCTTGCGCGCGCAGGCCACAGCGTGCACCTCCTCGCGACCGAGTTCGATGGTCCCTTCGTCGAGGCGTATCGCGCAGGCAAGCCGCACCCGAGTCTCGGCGTCGCGTTCCCCGACGGCATGACGATGGTCGAGCTGGACGGGTGGGACGAGGTCCTGCCCAAGGCCGAGGTGCTCGTTCTCGCGGTCGCGACGGCTGGGCTGGTGGACACCGTTCGGTCCGTCGGGAAGCAAACGCCGACGGAGTGCATCTGGGCGGTCGCCACCAAGGGGTGGGACGAGGAAAGCCTGATGCCGGCCACGGGCGTGGTCGCGGCGGAGCTTGGCGATGCCAAGCGCGTCGTTGCGATCGTCGGCCCGTCGATCGCGAAGGAGATCGCCACGGGCGTCCCGACCGCGGTTGTCTGTGCCTCGACGAGCCCCGCGTCGGCGAAGACGGTCGCCCAGCTGTTCGACTCCAAGCACTTCCGCACTTACACCTCGAAGGACGTCATCGGCGTCGAGGTCGGCGCCATCATGAAGAACGTCGTCGCGATCGGCGTTGGGATGTGCGACGGGCTCGCCGATGAGTTCGGCGTCGAAGCCATGACCAACGCGAAGGCATTCGTGTTCTCGCGCGGCCTCGTCGAGATGGCGCGCCTCGCACGCGCTCTCGGCGGCAAGGCGGAAACGATCCTCGGGCTCGCGGGCGCCGGCGATCTCTTCGTGACCGCGTTGGCGGGACGCAACGGCAAGTTCGGCAAGCTGCTCGGCGAAGGGCTGACACCCGCGCAAGCCCTGGACAAGATGGCGACCACCGTGGAGGGCTACGCGAACGCGCGCGCGGCCGCGGCGCTAGCGGACAAGTACGATCTCGAGCTGCCGGTGGTCGACGCGATCGCGAAAGTCATCCACTACGGTTTGTCGCCGCGCGATGCGATCGAGCGGCTTGTCTCGGCGTCGGTGGAAGAGGAGCTGTAAGTGCCGGACTACGACGAGAACTCTCCGTCGCAGCAGCCGACCGAGAAGATCCCGCGCGAGGCGCCGAACCGTCCGCCGGTGGCGCCGGAGATCGACGCGTTCCCCGACGAATTCCTGGAGCCGACGGAAGTGATGCCGAAGGTCGAGCGCGAGCCGCTCCCTTCGATAGAAGAGATCACGTTCCAGAGCCCCCAGGTCGGTGGATCGGGACCCGCGCCCGCGCCGCCGGAAGCCGCGCCGCCCCCCGATGAGCACCGTGCCGTGCGCATCCCGGCTCCGCGGCCGTTCCCCGTCGGCGGCACGAAGGTGCTTTCCAAGAAGCGGTTCGCGACGCTGCAAGCGTTCGCAGAAACGCTGATCCCGCCGGGCGGCCCGATCAGCTACTCCGCAACCGAGGTCGGTGTCGCAGAGCGGCTGGATGCAGCGATGGTCGGCTGGGACCGCGGCGCGCGCAAGATGTTCCTCCGCTTCCTCGGCGTGCTCGAGTGGTCGAGCGTGTTCTCGCGCCACTTCCGCGGTTTCTCGAAGCTGAAGCCGCAGCCGGCTGCCACGTACCTCGACAAAGCGCAGCGCAGCAAGCTTCTCCTCAAGCGCGGCGCGGTCGATCTGCTGAAGTTCTACGTGCTGAACCAGTGGGCGTCGACCCCGCGGATCGAAGAGGCGATCGGCTTCACGTACTCCTGCGTGAGCTCCGACCCGCCGCGGCAGGGCGATCGCATGGAGGTGCTGAGCTACCCGCAGATCAGCCGCGATCACACCGAAGAGTGCGACGTCGTCGTGATCGGCTCGGGCGCCGGCGGCGCCGTGATCGCGAAGGAGCTCGCGGAGCTCGGCCACTCCGTCACGGTGCTCGAGGAAGGGCCGTACTACACGCGCCAGGACATGGCCGGCCCGCCGTTCGAGCGCTTCCAGCGCTTCTATCGCCGGCAGGGCATGACGGCAGCGCTTGGGACGCCGACGATCCCCGTGCCGCTCGGTGTCGGTCTCGGCGGCACGACCCTGATCAACTCCGGCTCGTGCTTCCGCACGCCCGACCGCGTCCTCGAGAAGTGGGAGCGCGACTTCGGTTTGCCCGGCGTCGATCCCGAGTCGATGAAGCCGTTCTTCGATCGCGTCGAGCGCATCCAGCACGTCCAGCCGGTGCCGGAGGAGCTGCTCGGAGAGAACGCGCGCATCTTCCGGAGCGGCGTGAAGAAGCTCGGTCTGCACGGCGAGCCGATCCGGCGCAACATCGAGGGCTGCCGCGGCTGCGGCGTCTGCGCGTTCGGGTGCCCGTCCGACGCGAAGCTGGCGATGCACCTGACGTACCTGCCGCGCGCGCAGCACGCCGGAGCAGTGATCTACGCGAACACGCGCGCGCAACGCATCCTCATCGAGGACGGGCGCGCGACGGGTGTGACCGCTCTGCTGCTGGAACCCACGACCCGCGAGCCGATGGCCAACCTCACCGTGCGTGCGAAGATCGTCGTGGTCGCGTGCGGCGCGATCCATACGCCGGCGTTCCTCGCCGACAACGCGCTCGGCAACATGTCTGGGCAGCTGGGACGCAATCTCCGCATCCATCCCGCATCGGCGGTCGGCGCGTACTTCGACGAGGACGTGTACAGCTGGCGCGGCACGCTGCAGCCTTTCTATGTCGACGACTGGCACGAATCCTTGGACGTGATGATCGAAGTCACGTCGAGCGTCCCCGGGGTTGGCGCGGGCACGTTCCCCGGAATGGGGCTGCGCTTGAAAGAGCAGCTCGGTGCTTACCCGAAGCTCGCAAGCGCGGGCCTGTTCGTCAGCGATACGTCGACCGGCCGTGTGATCGGGCGCCGGGGAAAGGAGCCCGTGATCACGTACAAGCTCAACAAGCACGACACGCGCCGGATGGTGCGCGGCCTGGCTCATACCGCGGAGATCTTCCTCGCAGCGGGCGCGCGCGCGGTGATGAGCGGCCTGCCCGGCCTGGGCCCGGTGACGAACAAAGGACAGCTCGAAGACTTGAAAGAAGAGGCGGTGAAGCCGGGCCACCTTCGGCTGACCGCATTCCACCCGGTCGGGACGGCGCGCATGGGCTCGGACCCGTCGACCAGCGTGGTCGACCCTTGGGGAGAGGTTTACGGCGTTCCGGGCTTGTTCGTCTCGGACGCGAGCGTGCTACCCGGCTGCCCGACCGTGAACCCGCAGATCAGCATCATGGCTTTCGCGACCAGGACCGCGGACCACCTCGCGCGCCACGGTTCGAGCTACTTCTAAAAGGGAAGAATCCCCTCGGCGTCGAAGTTCGTAGTTCTATCCGACCGCTATCGAAAGGGTTCCGCCATGTCCGTTGAAGCAGAAACCACTGCCCTCGTGAACGTTGGAGACGAAGCGCCCGAGTTCAAAGGCCGCGACGATTCCGGCGAGCTCGTCACCCTCAGCGACTTCCGCGGCAAGAAGAACGTCATGCTCGTCTTCTACCCGTACGCGTTCTCCGGCACGTGCACCAAGGAGTTCTGTCAGCTGCGCGACGAGAACTCAGACCTCGAAGGGCTGAAGGACACCGAGATCATCGGGATCTCGAGTGATCCCGTGCACAGCCTGCGCGCGTGGAAGGCGCAGGAGCACTACATCAACCGCTTCGTCAGCGACTTCTGGCCGCACGGCGCGATCTCGCGCGCATACGGCGCATTCGACGAGCGGCTGGGCGCGCCCGTCCGCAACACCTTCCTGATCGACAAGGACGGAATCGTTCGCTACGCGGAGCACAACGGCCTCGAGACGCTCGCCCTCGCGCGCGACCAGAAAGCGTGGCGACAGGCGATCGAAGCCCTGAAGTAGGCCGCCCATGGGTTTGTCATAAGGTGCACACATAGCGCGCACAGATGACAAACCCGCGCGCTAGGCTGCGCACGTGCCGTGTATGCGTTGTGGCCGCGTGCAAGAGGACCCGCCGCAGGGCAAGCCCTCGCCCTGGGCGCGCGCGGTCGTTGCCGGCGAACAAGTCTTGATGTGTCCGTCCTGTCAGTCCGAGCAGCCCGACTGGCTCGACTCCGCGGAACGATGTCCCACATGCGGCTACAAGAAGCTGACGCTGAAGCTCGGGTTCCGCGTGTGCCCGAAGTGCGGGCATAGCTGGGAGTGAACGTGGAGATCCCGGCGGAAGGCCGCGTGATCGTGTCGGCGTGTCTCGCCGGGGTCGCGTGTACGCACGAAGCGGAAGCGAAAACTCGACCGTGGGCCATTCAGCTGGTCGCGGAAGGCCGCGCAGTTCTCGTGTGTCCGGAAGTTGCGGGCGGTCTGCCGATCCCGCGTCCGGCAGCCGAGATCGTCGGCGGGGACGGCGCTGACGTCCTGGGCGCGCGCGCGCAGGTGATCAGCGAGACCGGTGAAGACGTGACACAGAACTATCTCGCCGGCGCGCGCAAGGCTGCAGAAGCAGCGAGAGCAGCCGGCGCCCAGCTCGCCATCTTGAAGGCCCGCAGTCCATCGTGTGGCTGTGGCCAGATCCACAGCGGCACATTCGACGGAGAGCTGCGCGCCGGTGACGGCGTCACGGCGGCGATGCTGAAACAAGAGGGCCTCGAGGTCGTCTCCGACGAGACCGTCGAGTGACCCGAGCGCGCGCAGCCGTGCTTCTCGTTCTCCTCGCGCTTTCGGCATGCTCGTCGAGCGCGCCGCTGACCGGTCCGAAGGCCTCAGCCGATGCGGCGACGGTCGTTCGCCGCTACGTCGATGCGATCAAAGGAGAGGACTTCGCGGCCGCGATCGCTCTCCGATGCTCTGCCGCACGGCCCCAGATCGATCAGTCGAGATACAAGACCGACTTCCAAGGGATGAGCACGTATCTGGGAACGATCCAGAGTGTCGGCGTCTCGACCGCTGTCGGATCGAAGATCGTTCCCATCGCCGCGCTTCCGGGCCGCGTCGACGTCTCGTTCCGGCTGACGACCTCAAACGGGGAGCACGAGCCTTTGGTCGCCGTGACCGGCATCGAGGGCGGGAAGCGCGTCCTGTGCGGGTGGGGCACAAGCGAAGCGAGCGACCTCTTCCCGTCGGACGCCGCGATAATCAGCGTCGGACGGGCAACCAAGAGCTCGACCCGGGATCTCGTAGCGGTGCGTGCTCCCACGGGCGGCAGTTCGGTCGAGGACGCCGCCGTCCCCCAAGACCCTAGTGACCCAGGCCAGGTCGGGGGTTGGACACGCGCGTGGCGGATCGGCGACTTCGGAGGAGTCCGGATCTCGGCGGTGAAGTACGTCGGATCTGACAGCGCGCTCCAATCGGCGTCGATCCAGTTAAGACGCCTCCAGGGGATCGGCGTCGAATCGTTCACGATCCCCGGCGCGAAGGCCGCGATCGGGATCCGGGCTGTGACCTATTCGAATCTTTGGCTGCAAGACGGCCACACCCCGCCGTTCATCGACGAGGTCTACGCGGTCTTCGGAAGCACGCTGATCAACGTGGGCGTCTCGAACGTCACGACGAGCAGTCACGAGGTTGCGATCACGTTAATGCAGGAGATCGCCGCGCGCGCGAACCCGTGACTCAGCTCACGACGACGTGCACGATCCATTCGCGCTGGGGGATCATGCACATCGGTTGTGCGTGAAGGCATGCGTAATCGGTCGTGCTCGTGATGTCGGTCCGTCCCACCTTGTCGGCGCCGAACATGGCGTCGAGCGGCTTGCCCGTCGGGTAACCGCCGGTCGAGCTCGTTCTCGCGAGCACATCGCCTTGTGCGTTCGGAGTGTCGTACTCCGACGGCAACGAGACCGTGACGATCTCGCCCACCCTCAAGTTGATCGTCGCGCCCGAGTCGGATTCGACGAGCGTCCGCGATCCCGTGTACGTGGGTGTTGCAGAGGGAGTTACGCTCTTCGCGGGGAAAGGAGTCACGGTCGCGGCCGGACTCGCCGATGCGGTCCCGACGCTCGCGGCGACCGATGGCGTTGCTGTTGTCGAAGGCGAGACGAGGCTACCCGCGTTGGTTGTAGCGGCGCAGCCGCAGAGCAAGCACGGAACCAGAAGAAGCATTCGCCTCATGTCAGTGAGACGATACGCGGCCTGCTCTCGTTCCATGGCCTAGGAGGGCGGCTCGAACAAGGAGTGTTGCATCACCGTTTTGAAGCCCATCGATTCGTACACGGGTTGGCCCAACGCCGACGCCTGCAGGTACGAGATGCGCGCGCCCTTCTGGACAGCGGCCTTGATCGCGTGACCCGTCATCACATTGCCGAGGCCCTTGCCGCGATGCTGCTCGAGCGTACCCACTTGGAATACGCCCGCCGTGTCACCGGACAAGAGTGACGTTGCAGTCGTAACGACCTCCCCGCCGATGCGGCCTACGAACATCTGAACGTCTTCGTGGCCGATGAAGCGTCCCAGCGCGAACGTGCGCACCGAATCCAACGGCATAGCGAACGTCTCGTTCAGCAAGCTTTCGAGAACGCCTGTATCCGCGGCGGTGGCCGGGGTGATCTCCAAGTCGGGCGGGGCTTTTCGCCACGTCGAATCGTCGATCGGGTCGAGCAGCATGAACGGCACGCGCCCGGTCCAGATCAAGCCCGTGGACCGAACGGCTTCGTTCACTGCCGAGTCTTCCGGGACCTGGAGCATGAACGGGAGGTGCAACCCGTCGAAATACGCCATGGCGGATGCGAGCGCGCCGGCGGGATCGGCCGGCTCATGCACGACGATCGCCTGATTGCAATACGCGACGCGGCCGCCCGTACAGCCGGCGAGGATCCCATCTTGTTCATGGAGGCCGTACTTCGCGCGCGCGAAGTATCGCCACGAATCGGCGAACCCCTCGAGCGCCCTCGGCAGCGCATCCATGGGCGAGCAGTCTACGGGGAACGCGCTGGAGGAGGGGGTAACCCCTCCTCCTCCAGCGTGTTGCGAGGGGGTCTCTACGACGCCGCCGAGTCTGGCAGCACTGTGATGGTGCCGGTCATATAGGGCATGTGCTCCGGCATCGCGCAGAAGAACTTGAACGTCCCGAGCTTGTAAGCAGAGAACGTCACCGATGTGCTGGCTCCCGGGTTGAGCACCTTGTTGACGGCTAGCTCGCTTATGGTGAACGTGTGTGGATCGTCGCCGGGGTTGAGCAGGTTCGCGGTAACAGAATCGCCCTGGTAGACGGTGATGTGGTTGATCGACCAACCCCACACTTCCTTCCCGTCTAGCAGCCCGTGCTTGGCGAACGCTCGCTTCAGATAACCAAAGGTAGCCGCCTGCTCGTGGACCAGCTGTGGCACTGCAACGATCGAGTAGTCGAAATGCTGTTGCGTGTACGCAGGCGCCGCCGCCTGCGCGGTCTTAACGGCGCAGCTAGTGCCGACGAACGCAACCATGCCGAGCCCGGCCGCCGCGATGAGCAACTTCCGCTTGATGTTCATAACCCCCCTCCTTGGCTTTCTCTTGGGGGAATAGTCGACGCCGGCACGTCCTTCGTAAGGTGCCGAAAGGCCCGGTTCGGGCAGGCCGGGCGACTCCACTTGTGCCCGTTCGGACGTTGCGGCCATCGTGGGCTCGGGCCAGGATTGCGGCGTTGTGAGGTCGAGCCGGATCCTTCTCCTGTGCCTGGTGGCCATCGCCGGCTTCGCTCTTGGGGCCGCTCATTCGTCTGAGGTCTTCCGCGTCATCGTCTTGATCCTGGCCGTGAGCGCCGGCAGCTGGGTGCTGCGTGGGGTCGTCGACGGGATGCGCGAGCCGCCCGTGCGGGGCCGGACGGGGCGTCGCCGCTTCGATACCTACTGGCCGGCGCGCTGCTCGCACTGCGGCGCGCGCGGTGGCCCGGGCCTTCGCATGGTCGCCGGCCGGGACGCGTACATCTGCGAGCTCTGCCTCCGCCGCGGGGTTGAGCTCCTCGACTCTCCAGACGACATCACCCGGTTCATCTGATCCCAAGGGGCGGGTAGGCTGCTCGCCCAAAGGGGGATCGATGGACGTTTTCGCGCGCATCGTGCTGATCGCCGCTGGCGCGGTCGCGATCGCCGGAACGATCGGCTCTGCGGTGCGCACGGTGATCCTCCCGCGCGCGGTGGCGTCGCGGATCACGAGGCGCGTCTTCCGAACGCTGCGACTCATGTTCGACTTCCGCGTCCGACGCGCGTCATACGAGCGAACGGACCGGATCATGGCGCTCTACGCGCCGATATCGATCCTCGCTTTGCTGTTTACGTGGATGCTGATCCTGTTCTTCGCGTTCACTGCCATCTTCTGGTCTCTCGGGATCAGACCCTGGCGAGAGGCCTTCCAAACGAGCGGCTCGTCCTTGCTGACCCTCGGGTTCGACCACCCGCATGACATCCCCAACGTGGGTTTCGTGTTCGTCGAGGCCGCGCTCGGGCTCTTCATCTTGGCGTTGTTGATCACGTATCTGCCCACCTCTTACTCGGCGTTCAGCAGTCGCGAAGAGATGGTCGCGCTCGTCTCGGTCCGCGCGGGGACACCGCCGTCTGCCATCGAGATGCTGTCGCGCTACAGCTTGATCGAGTTCCGCCGGGGCCTCGAGGAGTGGTGGCCGCGCTGGGAGGAATGGTTCATCCAGATCGAGGAAACGCATACATCGCTGCCGGTCCTCGCTTTCTTTCGCTCGCCGCAGCCACAACATTCGTGGGTGACCGCCGCCGGCACGATCCTCGATTGCGCGTCCCTCGTTTCATCGACCGTGGAGGGCGCGCGCCAGCCGGATGCCGAGCTGTGCATCCGCTCCGGATACCTCGCCCTGCGCCGCATCTCGGCCTTCTTCCGCATCCCATTCGATGCCGACCCTGCGCCCGACGACCCGATCAGCATCACGCGGCACGAGTTCGACGACGCATGCAGGCGGCTGGAAGCGGCGGGGGTTCCCCTCCGGTCCGATCGCGATCAAGCCTGGAAGGATTTCGCCGGGTGGCGCGTCAATTACGACGAGGTCCTGCTCGGACTGGCGCTCCTCACCGTCGCGCCCCTGGCGGAGTGGACGTCGGACCGGTCTCGCAGCGTCGCGCGCACGGGTCTTCAGCTGACGCGGCCGCAGCGTCGACGGAAGCAGCGTCGACGGAAGCAGTCCTAGGGCTTTGAATATGCTGTTGCGTCGATCGAGGAAAACTGGATGAGCGAGCAAGCAGACGTCTTAGAAAGCTTCGCCGGCATGTCGTTGTTCGCCGACCTTACGGGGCCCCAGCTCGAAGCGGTCGCGCACACCTTCGACGAGGACTTCTTCGACCAAGGCACGCGCATCCTCCGCAGGAACTTCGCAGGGTCCGGGTTCTACGTCATCATCGAGGGTGAGGCGGCCGTGCAGGTCGACGGCAAAGAGATCGCAACACTCTCGCGCGGTGACTTCTTCGGGGACATCTCAGCGTTGCTGAACGAGCTGCCCAGCGCCGACGTGATCGCGACGCGACCCCTGCGGTGTGCGGTCTTGGCCGCCGAAGACCTCGACCGCTTCTTGCACACCTATCCCACTGTCGCGATCCGCATGCTGAAGAGCATGGCGCGACGTATGCGGACCGCGACCGCATGGCGAAGCTGAACGATCGGCCGTTCCCACCGGGGGAGTACCCCGTCGTCGTCGTCGGCACGGGCCCCGGTGGCCTCCAGACGTCGTACTACCTGACGCAGCTGGGCGTAAATCATGCGTTGCTATCTGCAGACGAGCAGCCCGCAGGAATGTTCCAGCGGTTCCCCTTCTTCCAGCGGTTGGTCACCTGGTCGAAGCCACACGCGCCGGTAGAGAAAACCGAGCGCAAGCACGAGTGGTACGACTGGAACAGCCTGCTTTCCGACGATCCTTCGTTGCGCGGCTCCGTCATCGAGTTCATGGACGGCTCGTCGTATTTCCCCTCGCGGCCGGAGATGGAGAAGGGCCTTCAGGCGTTCGCCGAGCGCGCGAAGATCGTCGCGCGCTACGGATGCCGTTGGGAGTCGACCGCGCGCGAGGGCGAGAGGTTCGTGCTGACAACCTCCGACGGCGAATACCGCTGCGCCACCGTCGTATTCGCGATCGGGATGACGCAAGCGTGGAAGCCGGAGATCGAAGGGATCGATCTCGTCCCGCACTACGTCGATATGAAGGCGGCGAAAGAGTTCGCCGGAAAGCGCGTCTTCATCATGGGGAAGCGGAACTCGGGCTTCGAGCTGGCCGACGGGCTGCTCCCATGGGCGAAGCAGTTGATCTTGGGGTCGCCTCGGCCCGCGAAGCTGTCGATCAT
>DATGHY010000049.1:0-8969 GCA_035307625.1 Actinomycetota bacterium | reverse complement strand
CCCCGATCTCCCCGGCTACGGACGGAGCGCGCGCCCGACCTCGTACGACTCGGCGACGCTGGCGAACACGATCGCAGCGTTCATGGAGGCTGCGGATGCGCCGAAAGCCACCGTCGTTGGACACGACTGGGGCGGCGGCGTTGCGTTCCGTTTAGCACTTGGTCATCCCGACAAGGTGGAGCGCCTCGCGGTCATCAACTCCCCATTCCGCAAGCTCGATCTTCGCCGCGGCTGGCACATGCTGTTCTTCAACCTGCCGGCCGTTCCCGAAGTCGTCCTTACGGCGGCCGGCGACCGTTGGGTGGATTTCATCCTTCGGGCAGCCTCCGCCGACAAAGAGGCGTTCGACCCCGACGCGCTCGCCGAGTATCACGCGGCGTACCGGTCGCTCGAGCGGAAGCGGTCTGCGTTCGCCTACTACCGCACCGTCACGAGACGCATCATCGCGAGCAAGCTGCCCGGGCGCGCGCGATCGAGCGGCCCGCGAGGCAGGATCGAGATGCCGACGCTCGTCATCTGGGGAGAGAAGGATCCAGCGCTCCCGCTGTGGCTTGCGGAAGCGATCCTGAAGGACATCCCCCAAGCCCGGCTGGTTACCATCCCAGACGCGGGACACTTCGTTCCCGAAGAGCGACCCGCACGCGTCGCCGAGCTGTTGAAGGAGTTCATCGCATGACGAAGCTACCGATCAAGCTCGGGTTGCAGATCCCGCTGTTCGACTTCCCCGGCGTTGAACCGGACAAGCTCTTCGATCGCGTTTCGGATATCGCGCGCACGGCGGAGGAGAGCGGCTTCGACTCCGTGTGGGTGATGGATCACTTCGAGCAGATCATGGGCGACCCGGCCGCGCCGATCTTGGAGGGCTACGTCGTCCTCGCGGGGATCGCCGCGCGCACCGAGCGCGTGAACCTCGGCACGCTCGTGACCGGCGTGCTCTATCGGAACCCCGCTGTGCTGGCGAAGATGGTGACGTCTCTAGACGTGCTGTCCGCAGGGCGCGCCGTTCTCGGGCTCGGCGCATCATGGAACGAGAGCGAGCAGGAGCACTACGGGATCGAACGCGCAACGGTCGCGGAACGGATGGACCGGATGGACGAAGCGCTCGAGATCTGCCGCGCGATGTTCACCCAAGAAACGCCGTCGTTCAAAGGCGCCTATTACGAGATCAAAGGCGCGCACAACGTGCCGCGGCCGGTTCGTCCCGACGGCATCCCGATCATGATCGGCGGCGGCGGTGAGAAGCGCACGCTGCGCGCGGTGGCGCGGTACGCGGATGCATGCAACATCTTCGGAGATGCGGAGACGATCCAGCACAAGATGAAGATCCTCGACGAGCACTGCGCGGCCGAAGGCCGAGACCCGCGGGATATCACGCGCACCGCCTTGAAAACTCTCGTCATCGCCACCGATACGAAGGCAGCCGAGAAGAAGTCCGCGCCGTTGCGCGCGCGTTTCGGCGAACGCTTCGACATCATCGGGATGGCAGGCAGTCCCGACGAGGTGCGCGCGCAAGCGCGCGACCTACGCGAAGCCGGCCTCGACGGATTGATCGTGAACATCCCGGACGCCTACGATCTAGAAACGGTCGTGCTCGCCGGAAAGACGCTCTCCGAGCTTTAGGCACTCTTTACATTCGTACTGCGCGCGCAGTTTTCGTGTTGCACCGGCATATGATTCACGTGGCGGCCGCCACCGATCAGAGGAGAGAAACGGTGAAGCGAGCCCTCACGACCATCCTCGCTGTGCTGCTCATCGCAACGGCGTGCTCGGCGCACAAGTCGCCGGCCGCATCGAAGTCTTCAGCTCCTGCCCCGCCGGCGATCGCGCCCTTGACCGGTCTCGTAGTTCCCCATGGTTCCGCATTCCTCACGCGCGCGGCACTTGCCGTCAAGATCGAGAACACGCCGGACGCCAGGCCCCAGTCGGGACTCGACAACGCCGATATCGTGGTCGAGGAACAGGTCGAGGGCGGCATCACCCGCTTCATCGCGATCTTCCAGTCGCGAGACGCGCGCGTCGTCGGACCGGTTCGAAGCGCACGCCCCGAGGACCCCGACCTCTTGCGTCAGTACGGCGCCATCCTTGCCTTCTCGGGCGGCGCTCAGTACGTGATCGACCATATCCGCCACACGCCGAACATCGTCATGCTCGGCCCAGATCAAGCAGGTTCCGCGTTCTACCGTGTCGCCTATCGAGCAGCCCCGCACAACCTCTACTCATCCACACAGGCCCTCTATCGGGCGGTCCGCAACAAGGAAACCAAGCCGCCGACGCCACCGTTCAAGTTCTCGTCGGTCGTCCCGACGCCGATGCCGAGCCCGGTCCCAACCGCAAGTCCAACCGCGACGCCGAACCCGGCTCCGGTCGTGAAGTCGGGCCGCACGCTCTCCGTAGACTTTTCGACGGCGACGTACCGCGCAACCTGGCGCTGGTCACGGCTCGCACATGCGTACATGCGGTTCGAAGGATCGGTGCCCCACCGCGTCGCATCGGGCAAGCAGCTGAGCGCGCAGAACGTTCTGGTCGTTTACGTCACGACGTACCAGAGCACCCACGTAGACGCAGCGGGACACACGACGCCCATCGCGCGCGTGTACGGGTCGGGAAAGGTGATCCTGTTCCGTAACGGCGTGCAGATCCTCGGAACGTGGACGCGTAGGACGCTGAACGATCCGATGACTTTCTCGACGACCACGGGCACACCGCTCCTCTTCGCCCCCGGCGTCACATGGGTCGAGCTGACGCCGATCGGTGTGAAGGTCAGTTCGTCCTGAGCTAGCGCGAGATCGCTTCCGCAGCGAGCTGCCCGCAGGCCGCGTCGATGTCGCGGCCACGCGTGTCGCGCACGGTAACGTTCACGCCCAACCCCCGGAGCTCGCGCGCGAATGCCTCGACACGACGCGACCCCGGCACGCCGAAGCCGGGCGTCGGGTTCAGCGGGATCAGGTTCACATGCACGTCGGATCCGCGCACCAGATCGGCCAGCCGCTTGGCTTGCCACGGCGCGTCGTTGACGGAGTCGATCATCGCGTACTCGATCGTCACACGTCGGCCGTGCGCGCGCCGGAACGACTTCACTGCCTTGATGCACTCGGCGACCGGCCAGCGCCGGTTGATCGGGACGAGTGAGCTGCGCGTCTCGTCGTCCGGCGCGTGCAGCGACAGCGCGAGCGTCACCGGAAGCGGCTCTGCGGCAAGCCGCTCGATCTGGGGAACCAACCCGACGGTCGACACCGTGATCTTGCGCGCGGAGATGCCGACGTCGTCGTTGATCGTGCGGATCGCTTCCACGACATTGTCGTAGTTCGCCAGCGGTTCCCCCATGCCCATCATCACGACGTTAGTCGGACGTTCGGCGAAAACGCGCGCGGCCCACAGAACCTGCGAGACGATCTCCCATGCGGAGAGGTTTCGCACAAGCCCCATCTGACCGGTCGCACAGAACGTGCAACCGAGGCCGCATCCGGCTTGGGACGACACGCACACCGTCCGCCGGTCCGGATATCGCATCGCGACCGTCTCGAACGAACCATCGAACAGCGCTTTCTGCGTCTCGCCCCCGTCGGCCTTCCACGTGGCCGCCGGCTCCGGACGGATCGACGGGTACCGCTTCGCAAGCTGCTCGCGCTCACCCAACGGAAGATCGGTCATCTCGTCGAACGAGCGCGCGTAGCGTTGGAATATCCACGCACGGACCTGGCGCGCGCGGAAAGACGGACCGCCGATCTCGAAGGGGAAGGTCACAACGTACGACAGGGTACCGTCCGCTCGCCGATTTCGCGGGGCCACTTCAAGCCGGTACGCTCGCTCGCATGCATCCAGTGGTTGGTGAGCTCGCGCCCGACGCCGTCGTTATCGCGTTGGACGGCACGCCGACGCACCTTTCGTCTCTCTGGGCCGAGCAGCCGGTGGCCCTGATCTTCCTCCGCCACTACGGCTGACCGTTCTGCCGCAGGCACATCGCGCAGTTGCGCGATCATCACGAGGAGTTCGTCGCGAAAGGCATACGGGTGGCTGTGGTCGGGCAGGGAACGCCCGAAGATCTCGAAGCCTTCCTTTCGACCAGGCCCGTCCCCTTCGAGACGTTCGTCGATCCCGAACGGGCTGCGTACCACCTATACAACCTTCCGCGCGGCACCTGGCGTCAGGTCGCCTACGACCCGAAGGTGATCAAGGACGGGATCATCGCGGCGCGCGAAGGTCACATCGTGGGCACGCCGATGGGTGACGGGATGCAGCTGCCGGGCAGCTTCGTCATCAAGGACGGCATCGTCGTCTACGCGCATCGCGGAAGGGTGTCTTCCGACACTGCGCCGATCGACGAGCTGGTCGGCGCGATCTAACCGGGCAGCCGCACGATGCCGCGCGGGGACGCGCGACGCGCGCCCGGCGTCATCTCGACGAGCCCATCGCGCTCGAGACCTTCGAGGAGGTCGACGAGCCAGCCCAAGTCTCTGTCGCCGTTTGGGTGGATGACTCTCGCCAGCGCGGCAAGGGAGACGCCTTCGCCCGCCGTTTCCCGAAGATGGTCGATGATCCCGCCGCGCTTCTGCCTGCTCGACCCTTCGAAGCGAGATTGCTTCGGCGCCCGAGGCTCCCGTTTGACCTTGTTCTTGCCTTGCGCGCGATACGAACACGAGGCCTTCAGGGGGCACTGCGTGCAGAGGGGAGCGTCGATGCGGCAGATCATGGCGCCGACGTCCATGAGCGCTTGGTTCCATCGGTACGCCTCGCCCGGCGCGAGCCACTCTGCTGCGATCTTACGGGTCTCCTCGAGTGAGACCTCGTCGCTTCCACGCACCGCGCGCGAAAGCACTCGTCGAACGTTCACGTCCACCACGGGGACTTGTCGGTCGTACGCGAAGCACGCCACAGCGCTCGCCGAGTACTCCCCGATACCGGGGAGCGCGCGCAACGCTTTCGGGTCGGACGGGACGACGCCGTCGTATCCATGCTCGATGGCTTGGGCGGAGCGTTGGAGATCGACGGCACGCCGGTTGTATCCAAGGCCTTTCCAGGCCTGGATAACCTCCATGGCGGGGGCATGCGCGAGACGATTCACGTCGGGAAACTTCGCCAGGAATGTTCCGTACGCCGGCGCGACGCGACCGGTCTGCGTCTGCTGCAGCATCACCTCAGCGACCATCGTCTGGTACGGGTCGCGGTGCTCGCGCCATGGGAATGAGCGGCCGTGCTCGTTGAACCACGCGAGCACGCGCTGTTGAACCTTCGAACGATCGACCGATGACGATGCGACGCGCGCGCTCGCTGCTCTCGACCTCATCGTCGTGCGCGCGATAGCCACGAGTGAATCCTAAGTCTCGCCTCCCGGCGAAGGGCAACTTGACTTTTCAAACGCCGCGTGAGCGTGAGGCGCGGTCTGCGCGTCTCTTGCCCCTATAGACAACACGGTGGGAAGCAGAACGGCCGCCCGAAGGGCGGCCGTTCATCAACCTTGACCCGCGATCAGCTTTCGCTGCCGGCGAGCTCGAGCGGAGGAGTGTCGGGCGACGTCGGCGCCACTTCGAACACGACCTCTCCGTCGCGCGCGTCGGCGATGATCGTCGACGCGGCCGAGAACTCCTTCCACAGCAGCTTCTCGGATAGCGGGTCCTCGACCATCCGCTGGATCGCGCGCCGCAACGGCCGCGCGCCGAGAGCTTGGTCGTAACCCTTCTCCGCGATCAGGTCCTTTGCCGCTTCGGTCAGGACGATCTCGATGTCCTTCGCCTTCAGCTGGTCCTGGACCCGCTTCATCATCAGGTCGACGATCTGCTTCACGTCCTGACGCGTCAGCGCGGCGAACACGATGACCTCGTCGATGCGGTTGAGGAACTCTGGACGGAAGTTGTGCTTCAGCTCTTCCATCACCTTCTCGCGCATCCGGTCGTAATCCATCATGTCCTGCGTCGAGATGCTGAACCCGAGGTTCTTCTTCTCGAGGTCCCGCGTCCCGAGGTTCGAGGTCATGATGATGACCGTGTTCTTGAAGTCGACCGTGTGTCCCTGCGCGTCGGTCAGACGCCCGTCTTCCAGGATCTGAAGGAGCGTGTTGAACACGTCGGGGTGCGCCTTCTCGATCTCGTCGAACAGCACGACCGAGAAGGGACGGCGGCGGACCTGCTCGGTCAGCTGGCCGCCTTCTTCGTAGCCGACGTACCCCGGCGGCGAGCCGATGAGGCGGCTGACCGTGTGCTTCTCCATGTACTCCGACATGTCGAGCTGGATCAGCGCCGCTTCGTCACCGAACAGGAACTCGGCGAGCGTCTTGGCGAGCTCGGTCTTCCCCACGCCGCTCGGACCGAGGAAGATGAACGAGCCGCTCGGACGCTTCGGGTCCTTCAACCCGGCGCGCGTACGGCGGATCGCTTGGCTGACGGAACGGATCGCGTCGTTCTGGCTGATGATCCGCTTGTGGAGCTCGTCTTCCATGCGGAGCAGCTTCGCAGTCTCTTCTTCGGTGAGCTTGTAGACGGGGATCCCGGTCCACAATGCGAGGACTTCGGCGATCTCCTCTTCGCCGACTTCGGCGACGAGGTCCATCTCCTGGCCCTTCCACTCACGCTCACGCTGCTCGCGTTCGGTCCGGAGCTTGTTCTCCTTCTCGCGCGCGCGCGCAGCCGTCTCGTAGTCCTGGATCTCGATCGCCGATTCCTTCTCACGCTGAACCAGTGCGATCGACTCGTCGAACTCGCGGAGGTCGGGCGGAACCGTCATGCGCATGATGCGCATGCGGCTGCCGGCCTCGTCGATGAGGTCGATTGCCTTGTCCGGCAAGAAGCGGTCGGAGATGTAGCGGTCGGCGAGGTTCGCGGCCGCGACGATCGCGTCGTCGGTGATCGTGATCCGGTGGTGCGACTCGTACCGGTCGCGGAGACCCTTCAGGATCTCGACCGTGTCGGCGACCGACGGCTCGGCGACCTTGATCGGCTGGAAGCGGCGCTCAAGAGCAGCATCCTTCTCCAGGTGCTTGCGGTACTCGTCCAGCGTGGTCGCGCCGATCGTCTGTAGCTCGCCGCGCGCGAGCATCGGCTTGAGGATGCTCGCAGCGTCGATCGCGCCTTCTGCGGCGCCGGCGCCGACGAGCGTGTGAAGCTCGTCGATGAACAGGATGATGTCGCCGCGCGTGCGGATCTCCTTGAGCACCTTCTTCAGGCGCTCCTCGAAGTCTCCGCGGTAGCGGCTGCCGGCCACGAGCGCGCCGAGGTCGAGCGTGTAGATCTGCTTGTTCTTGATCGTCTCCGGCACTTCCGCGTGAACGATCTTCGTCGCGAGGCCTTCGACGATCGCCGTCTTGCCGACGCCCGGCTCGCCGATGAGGACCGGGTTGTTCTTGGTCCGCCGGCTGAGCACCTGCATGACGCGCTCGATCTCCTTCACGCGTCCGACGACCGGGTCGAGCTTCCCTTCCCGGGCCAGCTGCGTGAGGTTGCGGCCGAACTGGTCCAAGACGAGCGAGCCGGTGGGCGCTTGCTCGCCGGAGCCTGCGCCCGACTCCTTCGGGCCACCCTGGTAGCCCTGGAGCAGCGCGATGACTTGCGCGCGCACCTTGTTCAGGTCGGCGCCCAGCTTCACGAGCACCTGCGCGGCGACGCCTTCTCCTTCGCGGATCAGACCGAGCAGGATGTGCTCGGTGCCGATGTAGTTGTGTCCGAGCTGGAGCGCCTCGCGCAGCGACAGCTCGAGGACCTTCTTCGCGCGCGGCGTGAACGGGATGTGACCGGTCGGCGGAACCTGGCCCTGACCGATGATTTCCTCGACCTGCTGGCGCACCGACTCGAGCATGATGCCGAGCGACTCAAGCGCCTTCGCGGCGACGCCTTCACCTTCGTGGATAAGCCCGAGCAGGATGTGCTCGGTTCCGATGTAGTTGTGGTTGAGCATCCGCGCTTCTTCTTGGGCGAGGACGACGACCCTGCGCGCGCGGTCTGTGAATCGTTCGAACACCGCTTTGCCTTTCTCTACGCAGTCCTTACCGGATTATATCCGTGGGACTCTGCATCAACTCTATGGGTCATGACCTGTGTACAACGTAGGACGGCTGCGCCATCATTCCGGTTCAACCGTCTTCCGCACGCTACTCCTTCTCCCGACGGCAAAGGCCGCCTTGGGAAGGCGGCCCGATGTCACGGGAAACGATCCTACCCCGCCGAGCGGCCCTCTACTTGTGTATTCGGCGGTTTTGGGGGTGGAGATTGACTTCCAGGGCCGAAATGGCTCCGGGCTATCACTTTGGGGTGAGGTTTCCAGGGATTTTGGTTATGCGTGCGACTGTTATCCGCTTCCTTCTGGCCGCATCAGCGGGAAGAGGATGACCTCACGGATGCTCGGAACGTCGGCCAAGATCATGGCGAAGCGGTCTATCCCGAATCCGAGCCCGCCGGTCGGCGGCATGCCGTATTCGAGGGCTCTCAGGAAATCCTCATCCACCGTCATCGCTTCCTCGTCACCGGCTGCTTTGGCGCGCGCCTGCGCCTCGAAGCGCGCGCGCTGATCGATAGGGTCGTTCAGCTCGCTGTACGCCGGACCGATCTCCATCCCGGCGATGACGAGATCGAAGTGCTCCGTGAACCGAGGGTCGTCGCGGTGCGCGCGCGCGAGCGGCGACGTCTCACGCGGGAAGTCCATCACGAACGTCGGCTCGAACAGGTTCCCCTCGACGTGCTTCTCATAGATCTCGACCACGACCTTCCCGGTGCCCCACGACGGGTCGGTCGGAACGTCGTGCGCCCCCGCGATCGCGCGCGCCTTGTCCGCCGGGATGTCGAGGTCGAGCGACTCCCCGATCGCTTCGGAAGCGAGATCGATCAAGCGCGCGCGCCGGAACGGACCGCCGAGCGGCATCGCGCGGCCTTGATAGGTGTGGTCTGTCGTGCCGAGCACTTGGCGCGCCACGGTGGAGATCATCGACTCCATCAGGTCCATCATCGTGAAGTAGTCGCCGTACGCTTCGTACGCCTCGAGCATCG
>DATGHY010000048.1:0-7621 GCA_035307625.1 Actinomycetota bacterium | reverse complement strand
AACAGCCCGATTTGAACCATGGGTAAACACCTAGGTCTGCGGGTGGTTAGCACTTCTTGGCGAGGCGATCCCTTTGCGTTTCCGATCTCGCTCCGGGGGTGGGACTCGAACCCACAACCAACGGATTAACAGTCCGCTGCGCTGCCGATTGCGCTACCCCGGAATGGACGCGTCAGTCTAGCAACGACCCTCGAAGTGCCCGGTCACTTAGCCTGCGGCGGCCGCGCGCGCAGGCTGCTCGATATGGGGAACCGGTTCGTCCGGAGCCGGAGGGCGCGCCAGGACCACCGCGGCGAACAGGACCATCGCGAACGCAAGCCCTCTGATCACGCCCAGCACGCCGGCCGGCATCCCCTCGTGGAACAGCGCGATGCCGGCCGCGATCGGCACGGAATTGGTCAGCATCGTCGAGAGACCGGCGGTCTGTAGCGCGTTGCCAAGCTGGAACCCTCGCTGCAGCGCGACGAAGCCGAGTCCGTGACAAGCCAGCAATGCAAGAACGAATTCGATGTGGTGGCCGTTCGAGAACGCAGCCTTGGTCGCGATGTCGCCACTTGCGTACAAGAGGCCTGCCCCGGCGCCGAGCGCGGCGCCCGATCGCACCCCGATCGCGAGCACGGCAACGACGCACAAGGAGATCGCGATCCACAGAGCCGCACCGAGCGCGGGCACCGAGTGATGGCTGCTCGACTGATGGATCAGCGAGATGCCCAGCAGAACCAGGCCGCCGATCGCGGCCACGACGCCGGCGCTCTCGCGGCGCGACGGACGCTCGGCGCGCGCGCGGAACACGAGGAACGCGAGCACCCCGATGCCGCCGCCGCTCGCGGCCTGCACGATCGAAAGCGGCGCCATCGACAGCGCCACGATGTACAGGCCCCAGCCGGTGAGACCGACGCCGTAGCCGAGCAGCCACCGGCCGCTCGTGAACAGCGCGCGCAACGAGCGAAGCGGCCGCCGGATGCTGAGCGGCGGCAACGACGAGGCCGCGCCGTGCTGCACGAAGAACGCCCAATTCAGAGCGCATGCGGAGGCGATCGCCAGCGCGACGCCGAGCGCCGGCTTCATCCCGCCGCTCCCGCGCGCAGGTAGCCCTCGGCCGCGAGCGCCGCCACGCCGATGCGCGGCAGGTGCGCGCGCCGTTGGTACACGACGTATCGCGGCGCCCACCGCGGCAGGAACTTCTGGTTGAACAAGTACAGATTGTCGAGCTGCAGCTGCAGTCGCGATTTGATGACCATCAGCAGCTCGCGCGTGATGCGGCGCATTCCGGTCGCTTCCGCATCGGCGAACAGGCGCGCGAACGGTGCGAAGTTCAGCGAGACGTGCTCGAACCCGCCCGCGCGCGCCCACTCGATCGCGCGCACGATGAGCCACTCGTTGAACCCATTCGGCGTGAATGCCAGACGCGGCATCCGCGACAGCGACAGCGTCGAACCTGCGCGGCACGCAGCGAAGTGCAGGAAACCGCACGGCTCGCCGTCGGCATTCCGCCCGATCACGAACAACGCATCCTCGAGGTGGAACAGATCGTCCATCGACATCGTCCCGCCGCGTTGCCCCTTCCCGCCCAGCCATGCGCTGTCGATCTCGAGCAGCCTGTCCCGCAGCGCGCGCGAAACGTCCCGCGCCCATACGAACTCCGTGGTGAACCCCGCGCGCTCAAGGCGATGCACGGACTGCCGCGTCTTGCGGATCGCACGACCGTCCAGTGAGAAGACACCCGTGTCGACCACCGCTTCGTCGCCCCAGTACAGCGGGCGCAGGCCAAGCGTCCGGTACCACGACAGGTGCGTATCCGAGGCACCGAGGACGGCAACCTGCCAATCGCGCGCGCCCGCGTAGGCCAAGAAAACGCGCATCAGCTCGGGCAGCTCTTCGGCGGGGCCCACCGGATCGCCCGAAACGAACGCCACGCCGCCGACGACGCGGTACGCGAGGAACGCCTCGCGCGCACCTTCGAAGAAGAAGGTCTTGTCGGTCCGCAAGGTGAACGGAGCGAGCGCGTCGCTCCCCCACCGGTCGACGATCGCGCGCGCCCTCGCACGATGCTGCTCGTCGGTCCGCTTCAAGAAGCGCCACGGAGCCAGCCAGGCCGAGACCACCGCGATGACGCCGGCGATCGCAACCAGGGACAACGACAGCGGGAACCACTCGCTCATGCGCTCGCTCGCGGGGATGTGCGGCGACACCAGCGCGCGCGACGTGATCGCTAAGGCGCGCGCGAGCGAGAACGGGCGGGCAGAGTGCACGAGGTGCCGGATCCAAAGCGCCACGACCCCGTACGCGTAGACGGCGCCGCCGAACACCAGCAGGCGGGAGATCGCGCGCCTCCGGCTCGCGGGATCGCCGGGGCGGTCGAACTCGTGCCGGCTCGCGATCAAAGCCGTCGCGACCAGCGCGACGAACATCGACTCTTCAAGGTCGAGACCCTTCAGCAGATGGAAGACGGCCGACGCTCCGAGCAACACGAGCGCAACCACCCATGCGCGCCTCTTTCGGCGCGCCAGGCCGCGCGCGCAAAGCACCAAGGCGAGCCCCGCCGCCGCGACTGCGGCTGTCGCGAACGGCGGGAACATCGCCGGGACATAGCGGTGTAGCAGATCGAGACGCGACGACTCGGCGGGCGTTGCAGCCGAAAGAACGCCGAGCACGCCGACCGCCCCGACGAGAACGGCCAACAACTTCGGGCCTCTGCCCGGCTCGCCGCGCGCGCGCCCGAAGAAGGCGCCGGCGACGCCGGCCATGATCGCCGGCGGATACACGGCGCGGATCGTCGCCGCCTCGGCCAGCGCCGAGTGCAGCGTGATCTGCCGAACGATGTACAGCGACAGAACGTCGATGAAGTAGAGAACGACGCCGACGCCGAGCGTCAGAAGCGCCGCAGCGGTCAGCCGCTCGAGACGACCGACGCGAACGAGGACACCGAGCGCTCCGGCGATCAGCGCCCACACGATCACGAACACGACGAGCGGCATCCGGTCGAGGCGAGGGAGCTCGCCCAACGGCAAGGCATCGATGACCTTCGGTCCGGGCCACGCCGACGTCGGTCCGCGCAATAGGAACGACAGCCCGATGCCGGACACCACAAGCAGGAAAGCCGTCAGCGCGCACGCCGAGGCTTTGAGCGCGCGCTTAAGCCGACGCATCGCTCACGTGATCGGACGCCACGAGCAACGCCGGCACCATCTGACGTCGCCACAGCCGCCACCCATGGCCGCCGGCCTCCCAGAAGAACCGGTGCGCGATCCCATACCTCGTCAGCTCGTTCGCGAACGCGAGGTTCTGTCCGAAGAACGGATCCTCCCGGCCGACGTAGAAGTAGACGTAGACGTGGTGCTTGAGCAGGGTCGTCGCAACGGCCGGAAGCGTGTACAGCGGGCTGTTTTCTGCGAGCGTCGCCTGGCTATCGCCGAACACGTGGGACGTCACGTCCGCGATCGAGTATCCCGACCAGCTCTCGATCGTGCCGAAGATGCGCGGGTGATGCAGCCCGATGTTGAGCGCGCCGTACCCGCCCTCGGACAGCCCGGCCAGCACACGAGCCTCCGATGCCCGGATCGTGCGGTAGCGTGCGTCGATCTCGTTCACGAGGTCGGTCGCGACGAATGTGTCCCACTTGCCGATCGCGCTGTCTGCCCACTCCGTGTCTTGGTGGTACGGGCCGGAAGGGATCACGACGATCATCGGCTTCATTCGCTGTTCGGCGACCAGCACGTCTTCGTCTACCGCACCGCCGAGCACCGTGAGGTAAGTGAATCCGGCGCTATGCAGCCCGTGGAGGAAGTAGAAGACCGGGTATCGCTTCTCCGGGTGGTCGAAGTATCCGGGCGGCAGGAACACGTATGTCGAGATCCAGCGGCCGCCGAGGACGGTGCTCCAGACGTTGGTCTTGAGGATCGTTCCTTGGACTACGGCGACCTGATGCGACACGTGCCCGTTGCGAGCAACCGTTTCGACGAAGTGGGGCTCCACCGGGGGCGCATAGCCCCGGTACAGGTAGTACGACCTCGCGTACCGGTAGGCGCCGATCGACCCAGTCGCGACGAGGCCCAGGATCGCCACCCCGGCGGCGATGCGTCGCGCGCGGCCGGGCCGGCCGATACGGCGCAAAACGGGCGCGACGCGCCTGCCCCCTAGGGAAGGCGACCGCGCGTCCACCGTCCGCCGGTCGGTCTCGATCATTCAGCCTCACCGCCGGCGGGGTCGCCGGCACGATCGAGACTAGAAACCCGCTGGTACGCGGGGGGTTACTCATTAGTTAAAGAATCCTGTGACCTACTGTTAACGAAGATGGGCCAACTTACCCACCGGTATCGCTTACCTACCCGCCGGTAGGTAGCTAGTCTCGGGGATAAGTGGGAGTCGAGGGAGAGAACGGTAACGCCCACCGTTCGAGCGAGGTCTTTATGGACATGGAAAATGAGCTTGGAAGGTTCGTGCGCTGGGGCGAGGCAGTCACAGTCGACATCGTCAAGAAAGTGATGAGCTTCCTTCCCGAAAGCAAGCCGGCGGAGATCATCGAGCTCCCTGAGGAGTGCGACCCGTCGGACGAAGCGCTCGGGGCGCGCGTCTCGTCGTTCTAAAGGCGGCGCCACACACGCCGAACAGGCGGTCGGGAAACCGGCCGCCTGTTGCTATTCCAGGTAGTCGCGCAGCTTCTGCGACCGCGACGGATGGCGGAGCTTCGACAGCGTCTTCGACTCGATCTGGCGGATGCGCTCGCGCGTGACGCCGAACTCCTTGCCGACCTCTTCCAAGGTCCGCAGGTGCCCATCGGCGATCCCGAACCGAAGCTCGATCACTTTGCGCTCGCGGTCGGTGAGCGACTCCATAACTCCGTCCAGCTGCTCCTGCAGGAGGATGAAGCTGGCTGCGTCCACCGGAACGATCGCCTCCGCGTCCTCGATGAAATCACCCAGGTGTGAGTCGTCCTCTTCGCCGATCGGCGTCTCGAGCGAAACCGGCTCTTGGCTGATCTTCTGGATCTCGCGCACCTTGTCCGGCGTGATGTCCATCTCGCGCGCGACCTCTTCGGGCAGCGGCTCTCGGTTCAAGTCCTGCAACAGCTGGCGCTGGACGCGGAGCAGCTTGTTGATCGTCTCAACCATGTGCACCGGTATGCGGATGGTGCGCGCTTGGTCTGCGATCGCGCGCGTGATCGCCTGGCGGATCCACCACGTCGCGTACGTCGAGAACTTATAACCCTTCGAGTAATCGAACTTCTCGACCGCGCGGATCAGACCTAGGTTGCCTTCTTGGATCAGATCCAGGAACAGCATCCCGCGTCCGACGTACCGTTTCGCGATCGACACGACCAACCGAAGGTTCGCTTCGATAAGCCGCTTGCGCGCGAGCTGCCCTTCCCGCTCGACGCGGTGGAGGAGCTCACGTATCAGCTCGGGCGAGGGCCGCTCGACGGATTCAAGCCGCGCGCAATCGCGCGCCAGCGCAGCCTTCACGAGCATGTCGTGCAGCTGCTGGTTGGTCGGCCGGATGTGGCCGATCATCTGCTCTTCCGCTTCGAGGCCGGATTCGACCTTCTTCGCCAGCATCACTTCGTCTTCGGCGGTGAGAAGGGGCACCTTCCCGATCGACTTCAGGTACATCCGGACCGGGTCGGCGGTGGGCGAGGGCGCATCCTCGACCGGAGCGGTCTCCACGATGACTTCGGGTTCGAATTCGAACAGCGGCTCGTC
Source organism: Actinomycetota bacterium (assembly GCA_035307625.1). GTDB lineage: Bacteria > Actinomycetota > AC-67 > AC-67 > AC-67 > AC-67. Next base: position 1,922 of record DATGHY010000048.1, on the reverse strand, counting down.
GTCTTCGTCTTCCTCGACGATCTCGATGCCGGATTGCTGCAACGTGACGTACAGCGCATCGAGCTGCTCGGGCGACATGTCTTGCGAAACGAACAACGCGTCGATCTCTTCGGGCGTGACCATCCCGCTTTGCTTCGCGCGCGCGAGCAGCGCAGCAAGGCCGTCGTTCTTCTCGGCCGGCGGAGCCTCCTGGATCTCTTGCACGTTGGGGAGTGCCATCGCTACTCGTCCCCCTCCCCCATCTGGGTCAGCTCGCGTTTCTGCTTCTGTAGTTCGAGCAGCTTCGCGAAAAGCTTGTCGTGTTCTTTTGGGCTCTCTAAAGGATTCAACCGTTGAAGCTGCGGCGTCAATTGTTCAATCTCCCTAGACAGAACGAATTCTTTCAGCCGAGAGAACACGTCGATCGCATAACGCTCGATGACCGCGTCGGTCTGCTCGCCGTCCAATGGGATCGGTTCGACCGCTAACTGCGTTGCGATGTTGCGTGTTCGCTCATCTTCGAGCGTCTCCGGCAGCAATGCAGGGTCCGTGCCCTTCTGTAAGGCCGTCCAGATCACTTTGTGCTCCGGCACGGAGAAGAATTCGGTGGAGACCTCTTCCATCCGGGCCTTCACTACGCGCTGTTGCTGCAACGCGAGGCGTAGCGCCTCTTGCTCGCGACGGACCTGACCGCTCGCGCGGCGAAGGATCGTGCCGGTCCCCGACCGTGAGGTGGTGCCTGTTGTCATAACCTTCTCCAACTCGACGAAGACGATGCTGGGATCGACGCCGATCCACCCGGACAATCGGCGCGCGGCCTCGTTGCGCACGACGGGGTTATCCGTCTTGGCGAGCAGCCTGAGCGACGACCGGAGTGCGCGCGCCTGCACCTCGGCATCGCCGACCGAATACCGGTCGGCCTCCCTTTTGAGGACGAACTCGAGCAGCGGAACGGCTCCATCGACCAGGGCGAGGAAGCCGTCGGCACCGGCCTTGGTCACCGAGTCGGCGGGGTCGTCACCCGGCGGCATCACGACGACCCGCAACGTGATGCCCATCTGCTGCGCGTCGCCGACCATCTGGTCGTACGTGCGCTCGGCGGCGAGGCCACCGGCCTCGTCCGCGTCCAGCGAGAGGACGACGTCTTGCGTGAAGCGCTGAAGCCCGCGGAGGTGTTCGAGCCCGAGCGCCGTCCCGCACGTCGCAACCGCCGTCTGGATGCCGGCTTGGTGGAGCGCGATCACGTCGGTGTACCCCTCGACGATCAGGCCGCGCGCCGTCTTCACGATCTCGCCCTTCGCCCGGTTCAGGGCGTAGAGCACCTGCGACTTCTTGTAGATCGGGCTCTCCGCCGAGTTCAGGTACTTCGGTCCGTCCTCGGTACCCATCTTGCGCGCGCCGAACGCGACCGGGTCGCCGGTGAGATCGTGGATCGGGAACATCACGCGGCCGCGGAAGCGATCGACGAGCCCGCCGTCTTGGCGGCGGGCACCAAGACCGGCGTCTGCGATCTCTTGCTCGGAGAAGCCCTTGCCCTTGAGGTGGCCCACGAGCGCATCCCACTTCGGCAACGAGAAACCGACCTGGAACTCCTCGAGTGTCTCCTTGGTGAAGCCGCGCTGCTGCAGGAGGTAGGTGCGCGCGTCGGAGGCTTCCGACGCGCGCTTCAGCGTCTCGTGGTAATAGGTCGCTGCTTCGCGGTGCGCGTCCACGAGGCGCGCGCGGCGGCGGTGCGCTGCGCGGTCGGCCGTTGAAAGCTGCTCGTATTGGAGATCGACGCCGGTCATTTGGGCGAGCCGTTCGATCGCCTCGACGAAGCTGAGGTTCTCGATCTTCTCGATGAGGCGGATAGTGTCGCCGCCCTCGCCGCACCCGAAGCAGTGCCAGAGCCCCTTGGCGGGGTCGAGTGAGAATGACGGCGTCTTCTCCGCGTGGAACGGGCA
>DATGHY010000047.1:0-7079 GCA_035307625.1 Actinomycetota bacterium | reverse complement strand
GCCGCTCTCATGAACGTACTTTGATGCCGCGCGCTATCCCGCGGGCATGGTCTTTCGGTCATGCTTTGGCGTGCGGCGGAAGGGCATTTGAACGCGGCCCGGGCCGGTCTCCCTTACAGTGACCGCCGTGGAGCAAGCCTTCGTCGATGAGGCGCGCGTCCAGGTCCGCGGGGGTGACGGCGGCAACGGATGCGTGTCTTTCGCGCGCGAAGCGCACAAGCCGAAGGGCCGTCCGGACGGCGGGAACGGCGGCGGTGGTGGCTCGGTCATCTTCCGGGTCGATCCCAACGTCGCGACGTTGGCCGATCTCGCGCGCAACCCGCACCAGCGAGCGGACAAGGGCCGGAACGGTTCGGGGAACGGCAAGCACGGCGCGGGGGCCGAGGCTCGCGTCGTGCTGGTCCCCGACGGCACGGTTGTCAAAGACGAAAGCGGAGCCGTAGTTGCCGACCTCGTCGGGGCGGGAGGCGAGTTCGTCGCAGCTGCGGGTGGCCGCGGTGGCCGCGGGAACGGTTCGCTGATCACGGCGCGCCGGCGCGCGCCCGGCTTCGCCGAGCGGGGCGATCCCGGCGAAGAGCACACGCTTCTGCTCGAGCTGAAGGTCATCGCGGATGTTGGGTTGGTCGGGTTTCCGAATGCCGGCAAGTCTTCGCTGATCACGCGATTGTCGGCTGCTCGACCGAAGGTTGCGGACTATCCGTTCACGACGCTGACGCCGAATCTGGGCGTCGCGGAAGCGGGTGGCGAGCGCTTCGTCGTCGCCGACGTTCCTGGGTTGATCGAAGGGGCTTCGCAAGGGCGCGGGCTCGGGCTCGCGTTCTTGCGCCATCTGGAGCGTTGCCGCGTTCTGTGTTTCGTGCTGGATCTCGCATCCGACGTGCCTCCGTCCTCGGCGCTAGACGCTTTGCGTGGTGAGTTGCGCGCGCATCTCGCCTCGTTCGACGAGCGGCCCGGGGTCGTGGCTGCGAACAAGGTCGATGTGGCGTTGTCGGAAGGTGTTGTCAGATCGGCTGAAGTGGCGGCGAAGGAGGCCGGCTTCGACTTCGTACAGACATCAGCTTTGAGAGGTGACGGGATCGAGGAGCTCTCGCGGATCCTGGGGGATGCGGTTGCGCGCGCGCATCGTCAGTCCGCGCAGGTCTCGCATCGGCTGATCCGCATCCGGCCTGAGGAGTCCGACGTCGTCGTGAAGCGGGAGGGCGACGCGTGGCATGTCCTTTCGGAGAAAGCAGAGCGGATGTTGAACCGCTACGACGTGAGCAATCCGGAGGCACTTGCGTACGTGCAAGAGCGATTGATCTCGGAGGGCATCGAAGATGCGCTTGCGCGCGCCGGCGCGCGCGAGGGCGATGAGGTACGGATCGGCGACATCGTGTTCGAGTTCACGCCCGAGCATGCGTTGGGGGAGCAGCCGTGACGCGCGCGCTTCCGAACGTGCGACGCCTCGTCGTGAAGGTGGGCTCGACGAGCCTCACCGGTGAGAACGGGCGGCTCGACGACGAGCAGGTGCGCGCGCTGGCCGGACAGATCGGTGCGCTGCGGCGCAAGGGAACGCAGTGCGTTCTTGTCAGTAGTGGCGCCATCGCCGCAGGGCTCGATCCTCTGGCGTTGAAGCGCAAACCAAACGACATCCCGTCGCTGCAGGCTGCCGCGAGCGTCGGGCAAGGCATCCTGATGCACGCCTATCAGCGCGCGTTCGCGAAACGTCGCGTGCCCGTCGGTCAGGTGCTGCTGACGCAAGACGATTTCGTTCGGCGCAAGGCCTACCTCAATGCGCATGCGGCGTTGGCGAGGCTGCTCGACCTGGGTGTCGTACCGATCGTCAACGAGAACGACACCGTGGCGGTCGATGAGATCCGCTTCGGGGACAACGACCGGCTGGCTGCGCTGGTGTCGATCATGGTGCACGCCGATCTGTTGATCATCCTGTCGGACATCGACGGCGTCTATTCCGCCGATCCGAAGCGTCATCGCGCCGAGCTCCTGACGCACATCGACGATCTACGCGCGTTGGACGGCTTGCGCGCGGGGAAGTCGGGCTCGTCGCTCGGGTCGGGAGGGATGGCGAGCAAGGTGGAAGCGGTGCGCGTCGCCAGTGCGAGCGGCACCGGCGTCGTCATCGCGAATGCGCGCGCGGACGCGATCTTGCGCCGCGTCTTGCAGGGAGAAGAGGTCGGCACCTTCTTCCCCGCGCATCGCGTGCGCGGGCGCAGCCGCAAGCTTTGGATCGAATTCGTGCAGAACGCGCGTGGTACCATCCTCGTCGACGCAGGCGCTCAAAAAGCGCTGGTCAGCGGCGGGAAGAGCTTGCTGCCGGCCGGAGTTGTTGGACATCGCGGGGCGTTCGCGATCGGCGACGCGGTTGAGGTCGCCGGGCCCGACGGCTCGGTCTTCGCCAAGGGCATCACCAACTACGGCGCGGACGAGATCCCTTCGATCCAAGGGAGCAGCATCAAGGAAGGCGGTCGTGAAATCATCCATCGGGACTCGCTGGTGATCCTGTGACGATCGACGAGATCGGTAAGCGCGCGCGCACTGCGGCTGCGGCGCTGGCGTTGGTCGATGCCGGCACGAAGGATCGCGCGCTCAACGCGATGGCGGATGCCTTGGTCGAGCACGCCGGCGAGATCTTGGCTGCGAACGAGGAAGACCTCGCGCGCGCGAAGGCGGACGGCGTCACCGGCGCGCTGATCGATCGCTTGACTCTGAACGAGAAGCGGATCGAAGGCATGGCCCAAGGCTTGCGCGACCTGACGTCGTTGCCGGACCCGGTCGGCGAGGTCGTTTCGACGTGGTCACGGCCGAACGGCTTGCAGATCGAACGGGTTCGAGTTCCGCTCGGCGTCGTCGGCATCATCTACGAGGCGCGCCCGAACGTGACCGTCGACGCGGCCGGCATCTGCTTGAAGAGCGGCAACGCGTCGATCTTGCGCGGCTCATCGACCGCGATCTCGTCCAACAAGGTGCTCGCGCACATCATCGACGATGCAGGTGTCGCGGCTGGCTTGCCGAAGAATTGCGTGCAGCTGATCGAAGACACCGCGCGCGAAAGCGCCAAAGAGCTGATGCGCGCGCGCGAGTACGTTGACGTGCTGATCCCGCGCGGCGGACCGGAGCTGATCCGCACGACGGTAGAGGAATCGACGGTTCCGGTCATCGAGACCGGCGTTGGGAACTGCCACGTCTATGTGGATGCGCGCGCGGACCTGGATATGGCTTTGGCGATAACCGTGAATGCCAAGACGCAGCGGCCGGGCGTGTGCAACGCGGCCGAAACGCTTCTCGTCCATGAGGATGTCGCAGTAAGTTTCCTGCCTCGTGTTGTCGATGTGCTCAGCGAGAGTGGGGTCGAGCTGCGTGGTGACGCGCGCGCCCGTGCGATCCGCTCTTCGATCGTTCCCGCTACCGAGGATGATTGGGATGCGGAATATCTCGATCTGATCATGGCGGTCGGAGTAGTCGATTCGTTGGAGCAGGCGATCGCGCGCATCAATGAGCATGGCACCAATCACACCGACGCGATCGTCACCGAGGACGCTGCCGCTGCGGACCGATTCATCAAAGAAGTCGACTCCGCGTGCGTCATGGTCAACACTTCGACCCGCTTCGCCGACGGCGGGGAGTTCGGTTTCGGCGCAGAGATCGGTATCTCCAACCAGAAGCTGCACGCGCGCGGCCCGATGGCGCTCGTGGAGATGACCTCGTACAAATACATCGTGCGAGGAGACGGGCAGGTGAGGGAATGAGCGTGAAGCAGCAGCTGCTCGATCTGGAAGAAGAGCGTTGGGAGCAACTGTCCTTGCTGCTCAATAAGGTCCCGGACTGGGAGCAGCCCGGATTGCTCGAGGCCTGGTCCATCAAAGATCTTCTCGCTCACGTCGCTTCCTGGCACGCCGTGACGGTCGACCGCCTCGAGTCGTATTGCACGACTGCTGTGCTTCCGCCGGCCCCCGCGAACATCGACGCGTTCAATGCCGAGACGTACGAGGCGACCAAGGATCTCCCACTCCACGACGTGAAAGCGATGTCTGCTTCGAGTCGCCACCGCTTTCGCGAGCAGGTGGACGGCCTCAACGAAGAGGATGCAAGCAAGCACGAACGGATGATCTTCGGCAACGCGCACGGCCACTACGAGGAGCACATCGCGCAGCTCGAGACCTACTTCGCCAAAGGAAACGCATGAGCTCGTATCGCTTCGAAACGGTGCCCGAAGTCGTCGAGCGCCTCGGAACGGTCGACTACCTGTCGGACGAGTCGATCGCGACGGTCGTCTACCTGGCCGATCGCCTCGGCAAGCCGGTCCTCGTCGAGGGCCCCGCCGGCACCGGCAAGACCGAGCTTGCGAAGGCCGTCGCCTCGATCCTCAGCGCCAACCTCATCCGCCTGCAGTGCTACGAAGGCGTGGACGAAGCGAAGGCGCTGTACGAATGGAACTACAAGAAGCAGCTCCTCCGCATCCAGGCCGAGCAAGGCCGAGAGATGTCGTGGGAAGACGTCGAAACCAACATCTTCACGGAAGACTTCTTGCTCGAGCGGCCCTTGCTTGCCGCGTTGCGCGCGAAACAGTCGACCGTGTTGCTGATCGACGAGATCGACAAGGTCGACTTCGAGTTTGAGGGGCTGCTGCTCGAGCTTCTGAGCGATTTCCAGGTATCGATCCCCGAGATGGGCACCGTCGTGGCAACGCAGATCCCCATGGTGTTCCTCACGTCGAACAACTCGCGCGAGCTGTCGGAAGCGTTGAAGCGGCGCTGTCTGTACCTGTACTTGGATTACCCGACGATCGAGCGCGAGCGCGCGATCGTCCTGTCGCGCGTACCCGAGCTTCCCGAGACGTTGGCCGATCAGATCGTTCGGTTGGTGCGCTCGATCCGGCAGATGGAGCTGAAGAAAGCGCCGTCGATCGCGGAGACGCTCGACTGGGCGCGCACGCTCTTGCATCTCGGGATCACCGAGCTCGATCCGGATGCCGCGCGCATGACGCTAACCGTGTTGCTGAAGTTCCAAACCGACGTCGAGAAGGTGGCCGGGCACCTGCAGATCCCGCCGCGACCTTCGGACAACTAGATGCTGCCTCGCATCCTCGACTTCACGCACGCGCTGCGGGGCGCGGGGGTGCCGGTCGCGATCAGCGAAGACATCGACGCGTTGCGCGCGCTCGCGCACATCCCGGCCGAAGACAAAGAAGCGTTCCGAGCAGCCCTCGCGACAACGATGATCAAGAGCGAGGCGCACCGCCAAGCGTTCGACACGTTGTTCGATCTCTACTTCGGCGCCGGCCGCGGGCCGAAGGCGCTCGAGGAGCGCGACGCGGAAGACGGCGAACCCGGCACGGAAGAGGAGTACCTCGACGAGCTCTTCCGCGCGCTGCTGTCGGGCGACTCGCAGGCGCTGCGCGATCTCGCGCGGCGCGCCGTCTCTCGGTTCGGCCGCGTCGAGAGCGAGCGCGCCGGCAGCCCGTACTTCGAGTACCGCGTCTTCCGAGTGATCGATATGAACACGATGCTGGGTCGCCTGATGCGTGACCAAGAGGAAGGCCGCACGCCGCTCGAGGAGCGGATGTGGCGCGACGAGTTCGAGGCGCGCCTTAAGAAGTTCCGCGAAGAGGTGCAGGCTGAGGTGCGCCGGCGTTTGGCCGAGTACAAGGGCGCCGAGCAGGTCTCGAAGCACGCCGTCAGGCCGCTCCCGGAGGACCTGGACTTCGTGCGCGCGACGCGCGACGAGATCCTGCAGCTCCGGCGCGCGATCGGGCCGCTCGCCAGGCGGCTGGCGACGCGCCTCGCGATGAAGAAGCGCCACGCCCGCAAGGGCCGCCTCGATGTCCGTAGAACCGTTCGAGCATCCCTGTCCACCGGCGGGGTGCCGTTCGACACGCGCTTCAAGCATCGGACCGTCCACAAGCCCGAGCTCTTCATCCTGTGCGACATCTCGGGGTCGGTGGCGGCGTTCGCGCGCTTCACGCTCATGTTCGTGCATGCGTTCCAAGCGCAGTTCTCGCGTGTCCGTTCGTTCGTGTTCGTGGACGCGCTGGACGAAGTGACCAAGCTGTTCGAGAACGAGGACTTCCTCGTTGCCGTCGACCGCATGAACCAGGAGGCCGACGTCGTCTGGCTGGACGGGCACTCCGACTACGGCACGTCGTTGGACCGGTTCTGGAAGCAGTACGGCCACGATCTGAGCCCGCGCGCGAGCGTGCTCATACTCGGCGACGCGCGCAACAACTATCGAGAGTCGTCGGCGTGGGTGCTGAAAGAGATGAGCAAGAAGGCGAAGCGCGTCTTCTGGCTGAACCCCGAGCCGGCGATGTACTGGGACACGGGCGACTCGATCGCGAGCGAGTACGCGCGCAACGCAGACGGGATGATCGAAGTCCGCAATCTGCGGCAGCTCGAAGACTTCATCGCGCGCGTCGTCTAAGGCCAAACCGCTCGATCCGGTCACAAACTCTCGCGGTTCCGCCTTCCAGGATTATCATCGAGATATGGCAGCCACCTGGAGCGCGATCGGGCTCGTGGCTGCGTTCGCCCTTGGAAGTCTGTTCTATCTCGGCGCTCGCATAGATAACCTCGCCGCCCGAATGGATGCCCGTTTCGATCGGATGGACGCGAAATTCGACGCAAGCGATGCGAGGTTCGATTCGGCGATGGCCCGAATGGATGCGCGATTCGCAGCCTCGGACGCTCGCTTCGACGCAATGATGGCGAGACTTGACGGACACATCGGTCCTTCCGCCGGCTGATCAGCCGAGCAAATCGAGGGCTCTCTTTAGGTCGTCGACGAGATCGCTTGCTGCCTCGATCCCTACCGACAGCCTGATCAACGCCGGATCGACAGCGAGCGGTGAATCCGCCGCGGAAGCGTGCGTCATCTTCGAGGGATGCTCGATCAAGGATTCGACGGCACCAAGCGATTCAGCCAGTGCGAATAGCTTCGTCGACGCCGCAACGCGCAAGGCTGCAGCCTCGCCGCCGTGGCACGTGAACGAAACCATCCCCCCGAAATCGCGCATCTGCTTCGTCGCCACGTCGTGGCCGGGGTGCTCGGGCAAACCCGGGTACAGCACACGGTCGACGGCCGGG
>DATGHY010000046.1:0-3121 GCA_035307625.1 Actinomycetota bacterium | reverse complement strand
CGTCAAGGTCCACTGCACGGCGACGGTGAAGGGCGACACGCTGAAGATCGACTTCACGGGCTCCGACGACCGCGGATGGCTGCAGGCGTGGTCGACGCGCGGCAACACGCGCTCGATGGCGATGTCGCAGCTCTGTTCGATGATCGATCCGAGCATCCCGAAGAACGACGGTCTGTTCGGGCCGGTCGAGATCGTGTATCCGGAGAACACGATCGTGAATCCCCCGCTCGGGAAACCCGTATCGATGGGCACGCACCATCCCGGGTGCGAGATCTCAGAATCGGTTGCGCTCGCGCTCGCGAACGCGGTGCCGGAGAAGAGCGTGCCGCAGGTCTACAAGGCGGCGATGCCGACCGTGCTGTTCGGCTTGAACCCACGCAACAACCAGGTTTTCATCGACCACTCGGTCGACACGACGTCGACGACCGCGTCGGCCGCGTACGGGACCGACGGCTGGGGCTGCACGAACGCCGGCTTCGGCAACCTGATCATGGCGACGGCCGAGATAAACGAAGCCATCTTCCCGTCGCGGCACCTCGACAATGAGCTGACGACCGACACCGGTGGTCCGGGCAAGTGGCGTGGGCAGTGCGGCTCGCACTACGTGAAGGAAGCGACCGCGGCATCGAGCCTGTACACGTTCGTGCTCGGGATGAAGTACCCGGCGATCGGCGTGGCCGGCGGGAAGAACAGCGCGCCGAACAACCTGCGCGTGAAGGTCGGCGGTCCCGGCGAGTACGAGGTCACGCACACCGCGCTGTACGTGCCGATCGAAGCGGGGGAGAAGGTCGTATATCAGTGGGCCGGCGGCGGCGGCTGGGGCGACCCGCTCGAGCGCGAGCCGGAGAAGGTCCGCGACGACGTCCTCGACGAGTACGTGAGCCGCGGAGCGGCCGAACGGGACTACGGTGTTGTGCTGACGGGCGAGCTTGAGGATTACACGCTCGAAGTCGACCAGGCGAAGACCGAGGCATTGCGCGCGAAGATGCGTTCGCAGGGGAACGGGAATGGCTGAGGCGTACATCGTCGGCGCGGCGCGCAGCCCGATCGGGAAGAAGAATGGGCGGCTGTCGAAGACGCACCCGACGGACCTGCTCGGCGCAGTCTTGAAAGCACTGCTCGAGCGTGCAGATCTCGATCCGCTCGTCGTCGACGACGTCGTCGGCGGGTGCGTGACGCAGACGGGCGCGCAAGGCTCCAACGTCACCCGCAACGCCTGGATCGCGGCGGGCTTGCCGTGGGACGTCCCCGCGACATCGGTGGACCGCCAGTGCGGTTCGGCGCAGCAGGCTGCTCACTTCGTTGCGCAAGGAGTGATGGCCGGCGCCTACGACATCGGCATCGCATGTGGCGTTGAAAGCATGTCGATCGTCGGCCTCGGCACCAACTCGATCCAGCCGGGTTTCGCCTTTAGCGACGCGTGGTTCGACGCCGTCGGCGGCCATCAGAACCTGTACACGCAGTTCATGGCCGCGCAAGAGATCGCGCGCCGCTGGAACATCTCTCGTGAATTCATGGACGAGCAGGCCTTGGAGTCTCACCGCCGCGCGTGGCAAGCCACGCAGGAGGGACGCTTCAAGCGCGAGATCGTGCCGATGAAGGTCACGCGCCCGGACGGCGAAGTCGAAGAGATGACGACGGACGAATGCATCCGGCCGAACACGTCGTTAGAGCAGCTTGCGGCGTTGCCGCAGATCCAAGAAGGCTGCCCGGACATGACGGCGGGCAACTCGTCGCCGATCTCAGATGGCGCGGCGGCGCTGCTGATCGCATCGGAGAAGGCGGTGAAGGAACATGGCCTGAAGCCGCGCGCGCGCTTCCACGCGTTCGCGGTTGCTGGCTGCGAGCCGATCGTGATGCTGCAGGGACCGATCCCCGCGACGCGCAAGCTGCTCGACCGTAGTGGCATGTCGTTGGACGACTTCGATCTGCTCGAGTGCAACGAGGCGATGGGTTCGATCGTGCCGATATGGGAGAAGGAATTCGGGATCGACCATTCCAAGGTGAACGTCAACGGGAGCGGCATCTCGCTGGGTCATCCCGTCGGTGCAACGGGCGCGCGCATCATGACCACGCTGTTGCATGAGCTGGAGCGTACGGGTGGACGGTACGGGTTCCAGACGATGTGCGAAGGCGGGGGCCAGGGCAACGCGACGGTGATCGAGCGGCTGGCCTGACCGCCGCGAAGGCGGCGCGCCCGCGGGTTTGTCATCTGTGCACGCCATGCGTGCATCCCATGACAACTCCGCAAAGACTTAGGAGGGCTTCTGCTTGCCGACGCGCGCGAACACCTCGACCGGTATGGCCGCCGCGTCTTTGTAGACGTGGTGCACGCAGCGTTCGCCCGGCTGCTCGGGCGGATATTCAACCGTCTGCGGCGCGCCGTCCCATTCGATCGGCTGGATCTCGTTGTTCACCGAGCAGTGCGCGCAGTACGCGGGCAGCTCGTCCCGCCCGAAAGTAACCGGACCCTTCTCTCGCAGAGTCAGATAGTTCTTAGGCTCTGAATACGCGCCCGAGTCGATCAGCATCCCGCCGCTGCCACACTTGAACGACAGCTCGTACTTCTCGTCGTCTTCGCTGAAGCGTACATCCGCCCCGTTCGCCTTCATCCCGCGCGCGATGCCCTCCATGCGCTTGCGCGCGCCGGCCGGCGCGCCGCGTCGCGGCCGCACGAACCGATCCCCGAGATCGCGCAACGCTTCCTCGACCGCCGGCTCGCCCAGCCGACGTCCTATGAACGACAGCAGCTGTGCGATCCAATTGATCGAGTAGTCCTTGTTCCGCTCCCAATCGCCGACCATCAGATGGAGAAGCTTTTTCGCGCGCGCGGTGTCCCCGGCGTCGATCGCTTCCTCGATCAGTTGCGCCGTCGGCGTCTCGATCTCGCGGACATCCATGCCGATTCCCCCTTTTCGTTGGGTTGATTTTCCCACGAAAACTGACACCTACGTCACCCCACCCCTACACTCATTTAGACATGAGCATCTCCGGAAAGACGGCGATCGCAGGCCTCGGCGTCACCGCCTTCGGCAAGCTCCCCGGCCGCAGCGCGTGGAGCCTCCAGACCGAGGCGGTGAAGCGTGCGCTCGACGACGCGGGTCTCGATAAAGAGGACGTC
>DATGHY010000045.1:0-12482 GCA_035307625.1 Actinomycetota bacterium | reverse complement strand
CGGCTCGTCGAGTGTGGAGATCGCATCGCGTTGCGCGATGTAGCGTTCGTGCGCGCGCGCATACGCCGCGCGTAGCTGCTCGTCATCGTCGAGAAGCGATTCCATCTCCCGCATGGTCCCGCCGGCTTCCAAACGCCCGATCTCGCGCACGGCCACCGGACACGTCAGGTAATACAGGGTGGGGAACGGCGACCCGTCATCCAAGCGTGGCGATGTCCGGAGGACGAGCGGCAACCCGTACTGGCAGCGCGCGACCACGTCGACGCTGCCACGAGGGTCTCGGCCGAGCTGCACGGCGACGGTCGCGCGATCGTCCATGCCTGGAAGCCTAAAACAAGAAGGCGGCCCTAGGACCGCCTTCTCTCCCCCTCGCGCGCGCCTAACGGCGCGCGCGGACTTCTCACCCTCGCTTCGACTCGCGCTGACGCCGCCAGTCGACGAGGTTCTCTTCACTCTGCTTCATGAAGCGCTTCAGCTTCTGTTCAAACTCGGGATCGCGGTCGCGGGACCTGCGTGGAGCCTCCGGCGTCCAGTCGGGAGCCGCTTGCTTGATCGAAAGATCGATCTTCCCGCCGTCCTTGATGCCGACGACCTTGACGGTGACCTTGTCGTTCTCGTGAAGGTGCTCGTTGACGTCCTTCACGAAGTTGCGGTCGATCTCGGAGATGTGAACGAGACCCGTCTCACCGGTGTCGAGTTGCACAAAGGCGCCGTAAGGCGCCAGGCGGATGACCGTTCCTTCGAGTATCGCTCCTACTTCTGCTGGCATGTGCCGGATCTAGCTCCTTTCGAAGTTCCGGCACCGTGCCGGAACGCGAGGCCATGCTACGCGGGGCCGCTCAACGGGGTCAATGGGCTCGGTTCGCTCAGCTGATCGTGTGCGCCGCGCGCACGAAAGCGTTCCAGATGCGCGAGAAAAAGCCCGGTTTCGAGGTCTGCGAAGGGTCGAACAGACCGGCCGATCCGACGTTCGCCGCAGGGGACGGCGCCGTGCTCGGCTGGATGATCGCGAACGGAACCTCGCCCGGTCGCGCGTAGCCAAGGTCCTCGCGCGCGATGGCCTCCACCTCTGCGTCCGACTGCAGCAACGCTTTCTGTTTCGTCAGCTGCTGAGTCTTCTGATCCAGCGCGCGCTCTTCGTGTTGCAGCTGGGCGATCGACGAACGCACTTGGAAGTAGCGCCGGATCGGATACACGGACGAGAACAGAACGCCGACGAGAAGCAGCGCGAGGATCGCGCCGCGCGGCGTCATGAAGACGCGTTGCGCGCGCTCGACGGGCGTCGTCGTCGTCATGACTGCGCGAACGCTCGCTTCCCCGGATACCTGGCCGCGTCGCCCAGCATCTCTTCGATGCGGAGCAGCTGGTTGTACTTCGCCGTCCGCTCGCCGCGGTTCGGCGCACCGGTCTTGATCTGACCGACGCCGGTTGCGACGGCGAGATCGGCGATCGTCGTATCCTCGGTTTCGCCGGAGCGGTGCGACATCATGCAGCGATACCCAGCGCGCCGCGCCATCTCGATCACGTCGAGCGTCTCGGTCAGCGTTCCGATCTGGTTCACCTTGATCAGGATCGCGTTCGCGATACCTTCGTCGATGCCGCGCCCGAACCGCACCGGGTTCGTCACGAACAGATCGTCGCCGACGAGCTGGGTGCGCGCGCGCAGCGCATCCGTGCCGAGCTTCCATCCGGTCCAGTCGTCTTCCGCGAACGGGTCTTCGATCGAGATGATCGGGAAGCGGTCGATCCAGTCCGCGTACATCGCGACCAGCTCGTCGGCCGTGCGTACGACGCCCTCGCCCTTGAAGTTGTACGAGCCGTTCTCGTAGAGCTCGGTCGACGCGACGTCCGGCGCGATCGCGATCTCCTCGCCGGGCTCCAAGCCCGTCTGCTGGATCGCCTCCACCAGCAGCTCGATCGCTTCGACGTTGGTCGCGAGGTCGGGCGCGAACCCGCCCTCGTCACCGACACCGGTCGACAGCCCGCGCGCGCGCAACACGCCGTGCAGCGCGTGGAACACTTCGGAGCCCCACCGCAGCGCTTCACCGAACGACGCCGCCCCAACCGGGACGATCATGAACTCCTGTACATCGACGGAGTTGTCCGCGTGCGCACCACCGTTGACGACGTTGAAGCACGGGACCGGCATCACGTGGGCGTTGGGCCCGCCGAGGTACCGGAACAGCGGCAGCCCGACGCTTTCGGCCGCTGCCTTCGCGTTGGCAAGCGACACGCCCAGCAACGCGTTCGCGCCAAGGTTCCGCTTGTTGTCTGTTCCATCCAGGTCGAGCAGCATCCGGTCGACGCCGCGCTGATCCGTCGCGTCGGCGCCGAGCAAGGCTGCTCGGATGCCTTCGTTCACATTGGCCACCGCGCGCAGGACGCCCTTGCCTCCGTAGCGCTTGTCGTCGCGGTCCCGCAGCTCGAGCGCCTCATGCGCGCCGGTCGACGCGCCCGAGGGAACGATGGCGCGCCCGAAGGCTCCGTCCGCGAGGGTGATCTCGGCCTCAACGGTCGGATTTCCCCGGGAATCGAGCACTTCGCGCGCGCGGACGTCCGCGATGATGGTCATCGCAGCAATCGTAGCAGCGGCTCGCAGGCCCTTCGCGCAGCGAGAGTTACCTAAGCGATGCGCTTCAGCTCCGCGCTCAGGTGATGTTGCAGCGGTTGCCCGACCGCGGCCATGCGCGCCTCGTACCGCAGGACGTCCCCCTCGACCTCAAGCGTGCGCTCGATCTGCGTCACTTCTTTCGCCGTCGTCGTCTTCGCCACGAGCCTCGACGTGGTCGTGATCCTCTGACCGTCGACCGTGCCCTCTTGGATCTCGATGATCCCGGTCGGTTGGGCGATGACGATCTCGATGCCCCCGTTCCCGAGCGGCCGGTAGTACCCCATCTCCGAGTGCATCGGATGCTTCTTCTCCGGGTGCCACGTTCGCTGCGTGTACGCGAGGAAGGGCTTGCCGACGTGCGTGAACCTGATCTCTTCCTCGAACGCGAACGGATCGATCGTCGGGTACTCCCCCTGGCCGGCGCCCTGCCATGTGCCGAGCAAGAACGAGATGCGCGCAGCTAGCTCGTGAAGCACCGGCTCATTCATCGCGACTTCGCCTCCTGCCACAGCTCGTCTAAGGCCGCATCGTTGAGATCGCTCAACGCAACACCGCGGTCGCGCGCAGCCTGCTCGACAAGTTGGAACCGATCGCGGAAACGCCGCGCCGAACGCCGCAACGCAGCTTCGGCGTCGAGATCCAAGTGCCGCCCGAGCGCCACGATCGCGAACAGCAGATCGCCGAGCTCGTCTTCACGCTCGGCGTCGCTCGCGCGCGCAAGCTCCTCGGCTTCCTCTCGAACCTTCGACAGGGCGCCGTCCACGCCCGACCAATCGAACCCCGCCGAGCTCGCGCGCCGCTGCAGCTTCTGAGCGTACGCGAGCGCCGGCAACGTTTCCGTCACGCCTTCGACCGCGCTCTCGCGCCCTTTCTCGTGCTGCTTGATCACGTCCCAGTTCTCGACCACCTCGCGCGCGCCCGACACCTCGACGTCGCCGAACACGTGCGGATGCCGCCGCACGAGCTTGTCGATCAGCGTGCTCGCGACGTCGTCGACATCGAACGTCCCCGCGTCGGTCCCCATCTGGGCGTGGAACACGACCTGCAGCAGCAGATCCCCGAGCTCTTCGGCGATGTCTTGATCGGTCCCGGCCTCGATCGCTTCCAGCAACTCGTAGGTCTCGTCCAGCAGATGCTTCGCTAGCGTCTGATGAGTCTGCTCGGCGTCCCACGGGCATCCGCCCGGCCCGCGTAAGCGTGCCATCACGGCAACCAGGTCGAGCAGCCGGTGCCCTCGAGGCGCGCGCCCGATCACGAACTCGATCTCGACGTCGCCCTGCATGCCGCGCTCCAGCACCGCGCGCGTCACGGCCTCATCGTTGAGGATGAACGCGATCTCGCGGCGCTCCTGCGCAAGGTCTACAAGGCGTGACGCCAGCGCGCGCGCGCCCTCGCTCACCTCGCCGTGCTGGTGTGTCGCCAGAAGATTCCGTCCGAGCATCCCTGCGACGTCTCGTCCCGGCGTCTCCGACCGCAGTCGAGATGGCTCAGCTTCCTCCAAGGTTGCGACCTCATATCCGGCCTCGCGCAGCCGCTCGGCCAGCAGATCGCCGGGCGCGGCGAACACGGGAGCGCTTGTCAGCGACTGCCACGCCTCCAGGGGGAGGAGGTCCGGCGAACCGGAGCCGGGACGAACCAGAACTAAGCGAGCCACGGTGCTTAAGCGTAGCCCGGCGGGCATCCGTAAGTGGTGGCAGACCTCGGGCCGGCATGTCACACTGTCGGCACGCGAGAGAGGAGGTGGTCCCGGTTGCATAAACAGATCTGGACTCGCGAGGTGCCTGTCACGTAGGGACACCGCTCGGGGTTTTCAGGAGGACCACCTCCTACGCTGGAACACAAACAGCGCACCTGAGTGGTTCCCGGCGGAATCCCAGCAGAGCACCGATCCCTAGCAGGGCCGGAAAGCGTCCGCCGGCCGGCGCGCAAGACGGCGCCAACTGCTCGGGGCGAAATGTGGAGAGGGGCCCATAGGGCCCCTCTTCGCTTTGCGCGTTGTTTTTAAGGCGAGGCCGTGGGCGCCGGCACAGAGAACACCGGGAGCGGAGACTGGCTTGGCGACTCGCCCGGCGCCGGACGGAAGAACTGGTGCGCCACGATCGACTGCGTCGCCGGGTCCCAGTCGCCGTACCGGGGGTTGATCTTGATCTTCGCTTGCTTCACCAAGTTGGTCACGTAGTCCGTGATCGCGCGCGTCCCCACCTGCTGCTCGAGATTGGCCTTTATCTGGGCGGCTACTTCCGCGAGTGGCTCGTACCGCTTCTGCAACGTCACGATGATGTGGTAACCGAAGGAACTGCGAACCGGGCCCGTCAGCTTGCCGACCGGTGCGTTCCACGCAGCGTTCGCGAAGGCCTGATCGAGGTTCTGGTCCGACACGTTGAGCCACTGGGCGATCGTGCCCCCCGTCGCCTTCGTCCCCGGGTCGTCGCTCAGCTTCTTCGCGAGCGTCGCGAAGTTGGCCCCATTCTTCAATTGCGCGAGCGTGTCCTTCGCTTCCTTCAAGGCCTGCGCATCGGTCTTCGTTGCACTGACGGCAAACAGGATGTGCTTGACCTTGATCTGGCGGAACTGTGACTTCTCTGCGTTGTAGACGGCCTGGACCTGGTCGGCCGTCACCGGAGGGGCGAGCTCGGTCTGCAAGCTACGCGTGATGAGGTTGTTGAAGATGAAGTCGCTCCGTAACGTCGCGTTCGTGTAGCCGGCCGCTTTGACTTGCTGCTGGAACGTCGCTTCGTCGGGGAACTGCTGTTTGAGCTCCGCCAGGCGCTGGTCGATCTGAGCAGCAGTCGGCGTGATGTTCTTCTGTTTCGCGACCTCCCGGAAAAGCTCGTTCTCGATCGCGGCTATGAGCGCCTGACGTTGAGCTTCTTCATCGGACAGCTGCGCTCCCTGGCCCGCCCGCACGATCGGCAACTCTTGGTCGAGCTGCTTCTGCGTGATGCGGTTGCCGTTCACGATCGCCGCTGTATTGCCGAACGTCTGCGCGCAGGCGGTCCCCGCCACGACAGAAAGAAGGGCGAGAGACAGGAACGTCACTGGGAGGCGTTTCACGCCGCGGAAGGATATCAATCCTCCGAGAGGAGCTCTTTCGCCGCTCCGAGCAGCCATCTCGCCACGCCACCCTCGGGGTCGCGCGGTACCGGAACGAGCGCCGTGAAGGTCACCGGCTTGAAGATCGAACCCTTGAAGAGCCGCTGCAGCCGCACCTTCTCGGACTCCGCGAGCACCAGGGGCTCGATCCGGATCTGGCCATTCAGGTACTGGATGGTGCGGACTCCGCGGCGGCCGAGCACGAAGCGGAGCTCTGCAACGGTGAGGAGCTCTTCCGCCTGCGTCGGCAGCTCGCCGTAACGGTCCCTCAATTCCGTGCGCACGTCGGCAAGGGCCTCCATGTTGTCGGCTTCCGCGATCCGCCGGTAGGCCTCCAGCCGCAGCCCTTCGCGCGCGATCCAACTCTCCGGCAGGTGCGCGTCGACCGGCAGATCGACCTTCACCTCGGGCTTCGGCTCCAGCCGCTTGCCGCGCGCTTCGTCGACCGCTTCAGCGAGCAGCCGCACGTACAGATCGAAGCCGACCGTGGCGATGTGGCCCGACTGCTCGGCGCCGAGCAAGTTGCCGGCGCCTCGGATCTCGAGATCGCGCAGGGCGATCTGGAGGCCGCTCCCAAGATCGGTCAGTTGTCCGATCGCGTTGAGGCGCGCGTGCGACTGCTCGGACAGCGAGCGGTCGCCGGGGTAGAGGAAGTACGCGTACGCGCGTTCGTGCGAACGTCCGACCCGGCCGCGCAGCTGGTACAGCTGCGACAGCCCGAGCGCGTCCGCCCGATCGACAACCAGCGTGTTCG
Source organism: Actinomycetota bacterium (assembly GCA_035307625.1). GTDB lineage: Bacteria > Actinomycetota > AC-67 > AC-67 > AC-67 > AC-67. Next base: position 6,024 of record DATGHY010000045.1, on the reverse strand, counting down.
CCGTCGGGATGTCGAGGCCGCTCTCGATGATCGTCGTCGTGACGAGGACGTCGTACTGCCGGTCCCAGAAGTCGAGCATCACCCGTTCCAGGCGCCGTTCTTCCATCTGCCCGTGCGCGACGCCGACACGCGCTTCCGGAACCATCTCACGGATGTGGCCCGCAACGAGGTCGATGTCGTTCACTTGATTGTGCACGTAGAACGTCTGGCCTTCACGCAGCATCTCGCGTCGGATCGCGCGCGCCTTCGTCTCCTCGCTCGCCTCGCCGACGAACGTCAGCACGGGGTGGCGGTCCTCCGGCGGCGTGTCGATCACGCTCATGTCGCGGATGCCACCCATCGACATCTCGAGTGTGCGCGGGATCGGCGTCGCCGTCATCGTCAGGACGTCGACCGACGTCTTCAGCTGCTTCAAACGTTCCTTGTGCGCGACACCGAAGCGTTGCTCTTCGTCCACGACGAGCAGCCCGAGGTCGGCGAACAGGACGTCTTTCTGGAGCAGCCTGTGCGTACCGATGACGACGTCGACTTTGCCGCTCGCTATCTCTTCGAGGACGCGCGCCTGCTCCTTCGCTGTGACGAATCGGCTGAGCATCACGACGCGCACGGGGAACGGCGCGTACCGCTCGGTGAACGTGGCGTAGTGCTGCTGCGCGAGCAGCGTGGTCGGCACCAGCACCGCGACTTGCTTGCCGTCCAACACCGCCTTGAAGGCTGCTCGTATGGCTATTTCAGTTTTTCCGAAGCCGACGTCACCGCAGATCAGCCGATCCATCGGCACCGGCTTCTCCATGTCGGACTTCACGTCGTCGATCGCGCTGAGCTGGTCCTTCGTTTCGACGTACGGAAAAGCGTCTTCCAGCTCGCGCTGCCACGGTTGATCCGGAGAGAACGCGAAGCCTCGCGAGGACGCGCGCGCCGAGTACAGCTGGATCAGCTCGCCGGCCATGTCGCGGACGGCTTTGCGGACCTTCGCCTTCTGGCGGTTCCAATCGCCGGTGCCGAGGCGGTTGAGCTTCGGCGCCTCGCCCCCGATGTACTTCGACACCGCGTCGACCTGATCGGCAGGGACGAACAGCTTGTCGCCCTCCGCGTACTCAAGCGTGAGGTAGTCGTTGACCGAGCCGCCGATCTCGCGTGTCTCCATGCCGCGGTACCGACCCACGCCGTGCACCACATGCACGACGAGATCGCCTTCGATCAGATCGAGCGGCGTGACGGATCGGCGTGTGGCCTTGGGCTCGCGATGCGCGCGCCGCTTGCCGAACAGGTCGGACTCGCCTATCAGCGCGAGGCCGAGTGCCGGCGACCAGAAGCCCTCCTCGATGGCGGCAACCGCGACGGCGGTTTGGCCGGGCTGCGGTGCTCGTTCCTCGAGGAACTCAACCGCGATGTCCTTGTTTCTTAGAACCTCGCGCACACGATCGGCTTGCCCGGTCGTCGCGGCAGTCGCGATCACGCGGATGCCGTCGCGCATCAGCTGCTTGGCAGCCGACACCATCTTGTCGACGTCCCCGCGCGCGACGTCCCACACGCTTGCCTCCAGGATCGGGTTGTCGCCGCGGAACGGCGTGATGCGCGCGCGCTGTTCGCCCAACGCCGTGTCCGGATCGGCGAGACCGCCGCTCGCCGGCGCGCGCCCGCCCTCGCCCGCGGACGACCAGGCCGCCTCGCGCAGCTCTTCGACCTCGCGCATCAGCTCGTGCGCGCGGTCGTCGGTGCGCTTCGGATCGACGACGAGCACGCGCGTGTCGGCCGGTAACGCGTTGCGAAGCACCGGCGGCTCATCCCAGAGCGAATCGATCAGCGCTTCGACACCCTCGAACGTCATCCCGTCGGCGAGGCGATTCAGCTCGAGCCGCTCGGATGGATGCTTCTCGATCGCTGCGATGGCGCGCCCACGCACCTCGTCGGTCGGTAGCAGCTCACGGCAGGGGTACGCCTCCATCCGATCGACATGGTCCAGGGACCGTTGGCTCGCGACGGCGAACGCGCGCATCGACTCGACCTCATCGCCGAAGAACTCGATGCGGATCGGGTGATCCGACGTCGGCGGAAATACGTCGAGCAGCCCTCCCCTCACTGCAAGCTCACCGCGACGCTCCACCAATTCCGTGCGGTGGTAGTCGAGTCTCACGAGGTCGCGCACCAAGATCTCGGGGTCGTGGCTCTCGCCTTGCTTCACGATCACCGGCTCGATGTCTTGGGCGCCCGGCACCATGTGCTGCATCGCAGCCAAGACGGGCGCGATCACGATGCGCGCCTCGCCGGTGCGCGCGCGCCGCAACGCCTCCAGTCTTCTTGCGACGGTCTCCGGCCGAGGCGACAAGCGCTCGTGCGGCAGCGTCTCCCACGGTGGGAACATCGCAACGGCATCGGTGAACGCGCGGAGCTCGGCCACAAGCCGCTCGGCATCGCGAAGCGTCGGCACGACGACGAGCCAGGAATCGCCGGCGCGCGCGAGGTTCGCGAGCACGAGCGCGCGCGCAGGATCGACAACGGTAAGGATGCCGTTTTCGAGCAGCGTCGAGCTGGCCTCATCCAGTGCGGGTGAGGCTTCGACCAGCGATTTCAGAGCGGTATCGGCCACGACGAATTAGGCCCCGACCGGCTCGACCGGGGCCTTTTACAAGTGTATTCGGCGAGAGAAAGAATCGCTCGCCCGTGAAAAGAGCCGGGAGTAACCTCGTCCTATGGCCCTCGGCGCTCCGATCGCGTGCCGGATGTCCAGGCTCGCGCGATTCCGTGAGTGGCTGAGTCGGCGCGCGCGGCGACACCAAGAGCTTCCGGGACTTCCGCCGGACATGGGGCCCCCAAACGCCGGTGTACGTGAGCCTCGTCGACCCTTGCCATTCGCCGGTGCAGGCGCGGTCGCAGTGCAGCTGCCCGAGGATCAGTAAGACGAGATGAAACAGAGTGGTCCAACTCGTGAGGTGCTAACCCAGTACCTGCTTGCGTTCGTTCTCGCGGCAGGGGTCATCGCTTTGATCGTCTTGCTCAGCTTGCCTTCAAGTTGCAAGAACGGGTCGTGCCACTTCTCGACCACCCTGCACGATTCGCCGACGACCGGGCCTTAACGGCTGGACCAGTCGACTGGATCGTTCTCGAAGCTCGCCTTCAGGCGCGACAGCACGAGATCCCATGCGGTTTCGAAATATTTGAAGCACTCGTCCCAGTCGGCACCTTTGCCCCAGCCGGAGTGCGTCAGCGTGACCTCGGTCTTATCGCCCGCTTCTTCGAGACGAACCTCGACGCGCGTCTTTGCGCGCTTCTTCCGCAGCGTCGGGATCTCCGGTGGCGCGTTCCAGCTGAACACCAAGAATTGCGGCCGCCGATACGCCAAGACCTTGCAGCCTTCGCTTCCGCGATCGCCGGGCTGCTCGTCCGGATCGAAGTAAAGCTCGTAGCTGCCTCCGGGCTTCAACTCGATGTGCGCCTCCGGCGCGAAGAAACTTCGCGCGCCTTCCACGGTCGTCCAAGCGTCGAACACCTTTTCGCGCGGCGCATCGACCGTAACGCTCCTGCGGAGCGCGCGCGCCTCCTTCGGCGGTTTCTCTTCTCCGGCATGGAAGCGTTGCTGCGCCGCTTCGACGCCGGCGTTTACCACCGTTAAGGCGGCGTCGGCGGCTTGCTCGACCGAAACATCGATCGCTGTTTGATCCTTCTTCGAGAACCCTTGCAGGACGTGATCGACGCCTTGCTTCCGCCCCGGAGGCTTCCCGATCCCGATGCGCACGCGCGCGTAGTTGTTCGTGCCGAGCGCCTTCGTGATGTCCTTCAAGCCGTTGTGGCCTGCGTCGCCTCCGCCTTGCTTCACTTTGAGCGCGGCGACCGGCAGGTCCAGCTCGTCGTGCACGATGACAACGTTCTCGGGCGGGATCTTGTAATAGCGCGAAAGCTCGGCGACCGCGGCGCCCGACGCGTTCATGTACGTGGTCGGCTTCGCAAGGATGATGCGCGTATCTCCGTCGCGCGTCTCCGCAACCAGCGCGCGCATGCCCTTCGCCGGCTTGATGCGCGCACCGAGACGATCGGCAAGAACGTCGACAACGAGGAAGCCGAGATTGTGGCGAGTGCGTTCGTATTCGGGTCCGGGATTGCCGAGCCCGACGACCAGCGCGGGGCCGGGCACGGGCGGGTCCTAGCTCTCTTCGGAGCCGCCGCCGGCTTCGCCGGCCTCTGCGCCCTCGGCGGCTTCGGCGGCTTCTCCCTCTTCGCCCTCTGCCGCAACCGCTTCTTCGGCCGGCACTTCTTCCTCGACCTTGAGGATCTGCGGCACGACGCACGTGACGATGATCTCTTCTTCCCCGTTGAGGACGGTCACACCGTCGGGGACGCGCACGTCCGAGACACGGATGATCGAGCCGATATCCATAGCGGAGACGTCGATGTTGATGCGCTCGGGCACGTTACCGGGCAAGCACTCGACGTGCAGCTGCCAGAGATGGTGCTCGAGCACGCCGCCCTCTTTAACGCCCTTCGCTTCGCCGTCGAAGTGGACGGGGACGTCGACCGTGATCGCGACGTCGCGCGCGATCTTCAGGAAGTCGACGTGGAGGATGGTTCCGCGGATCGGGTGGCGGTCGAGCGCGCGCGCCAGCGTAAGGTGCGTGTCCGAGCCGACCTTGAGGTCGATGAGGACGTTGGCGCCGGCGTCGGTGCTGAGCGTGTGGTCGAGCTCGCGCGCGTCGACGGTAACGGCGACGGCGTCCATGCCACGGCCGTAGACCGTCGCGGGGACCTTGCCGGCCGCGCGCAGCCTGCGAGCAGGGCCTTTGCCCCGCTCCTGCCTGACCTCTGCTTTGAGCGCTACCTCTGCCACGAACTACCCCTCTTTGACACGACGGGGCGGCATTGTAGCGGCTCGGTCGAGGGCTCGTCAGCGGGTGGCGCGCCTACGGCAGGGTGACCGCGCGCACGGGCGTGTCGGCCCCGAGGTCATCCGATGAGCCGTTGCGGAAGCTCTGCTTGGCCTCGTCGAGGAGCTTCATCGCCTCCGAGCGCGCCTTCTGGGCCGGCTCGGATTGCCCGATCTTGCCGAGCGTCTTCATGATCTGGTCGTAGCGGTAACGGCCTGCCTTCGAGCCCATCAGGTAGCCAACAGCGAAGCCGATCGCGAGTCCGAACTTCAATCGCATGGACACACCTCCTCGTTCGAAAGAGGTTCTACCCAGCAAGGGCTAGGGCTAATTCTGGCCCTGGAAGATCTCGCTGACCGACTTGTCCTCGAACACGGCGCGGATCGTGCTGGCGACGATAGGAGCGATCGAAAGGACGGTGATCTTGTCGAGCTGCTTCTCGGCCGGGATCGGCAACGTGTTCGTGATCACGAGCTCTTTGATCGGCGAGTTCTTCAGCCGGTCGATCGCCGGGTCGCTGAGCACGCCGTGCGTCGCGCACGCGTAGACCTCGTCGGCACCGAACTCCATCAGCACTTCGGCTCCGTTGGTCATCGTCCCTGCGGTGTCGATCATGTCGTCGACGAGCACGCATCTACGCCCGCGGACGTCACCGATGACCTCGCGCGTGGTCTCGCTGACATTGTGAACGTCGGTGCGGCGCCGCTTGTGCAGGATCGCGAGCGGCGAGTGCATGACTTGCGCGAACTTCTCCGCCACCTTGATGCGGCCGGCGTCCGGAGAGACCACGACCACGTCGCCGTCGAAGCGCTCGAGGAAATGCTGCTCGAGCAGTGGAAGTGCGGTGAGGTGGTCGACCGGCTTGTCGAAGAAGCCCTGGATCTGGTCGGCGTGAAGGTCGACGCTGAGAACGCGGTCGGCGCCGGCGACGGTCAGGAGGTCGGCGACGAGGCGGCCGCTGATCGGTTCGCGGCCCCGCGACTTACGGTCCTGGCGCGAGTAGCCGTAGAACGGGATGACCGCGCTGATCCGCTTCGCGCTGGCGCGCTTCGCGGCGTCGATCATGATCAGCTGCTCCATGATCGACTTGTTCACAGGGTCGGCGTGGGTCTGGAAGATGAAGACGTCGGCGCCGCGGATGTTCTCGCCGAACCGGAAGCGGATC
>DATGHY010000044.1:0-6164 GCA_035307625.1 Actinomycetota bacterium | reverse complement strand
GGTGTGGCGCTCGGCAGGGATGCTCGCGCTGATCCAGAGCGGCGGCTTCGTTGCGCTGGAAGCCGGCGAGCGGCTGGTGGTCAACGCTCACGCCGGCCAGCTGCTGAAGGTGACCCTCGTCGGTGTCGTGCTGCAGGTGATCGTTGCAACGATCACCGCGTTCGTTCTTTCATTGGTCGAGCGCGCCGGCCGGATCATCGCCCGCGCGCTCAAGGCTGCACCGCCGGTCGTTCCTTCGGTCGCGATCTTCTCGCGACCGCTCGACGTCTCCCGGCCGCGGCTCGCGCTCCTCACTCGCGCGTCGCCGCGCGCACCTCCGCTCGCTCTCCTTTCCTGATCAGCTGCCGCCTCCAAGGAGGCGGCTCCGAGGAATGGAGACTTTTCACATGCGCAAATCAATTCGCTCTGCGTTGGTTGCTGCCGTCCTTTGTGCGCTCGTCGTGAGCGCGGCGGCGCCGGCGTTCGCACACGAGGTCCGAAAGGTAGGGAAATACGAGTTCACCGTCGGATGGGGCGACGAGCCCGCGTACGCGGGGTTCAAGAACAGCGTCCAGTTCATCTTGAAGGACCTGAAGGGGAACCCGGTAACCGACCTCACCGACACCCTCAAGGTTGAGGTCATCTTCCAGAGCCAGACGCAGACGTTTCCGCTGGAGCCCACCTTCGATCCGGATACGGGTCTCGGCACGCCCGGCGATTACCGGGCTTGGTTGATCCCGACTCGTCCTGGGAACTACACCTTCCACTTCACCGGCTCGATCCACGGACAGAAGGTGGATCAACGATTCACGTCGTCTCCGACGACGTTCGACCCGGTCAAGGCGCCGGCCGACGTTCAGTTCCCGGCGAAGGATCCCACGAACGCCGACCTGTCGAATCTCGTGCAACAGGTAAACGGGAGGACGGCGACGGCGGCGAGCGTGGCGGACAAGGGGAAGAGCACAGCAGGCACTGCTTTGATCCTTGCGATCGTGGGCCTCGTGCTCGGCGCCGGCGGCCTTGTGGCCGGTGTCGTTGGAAAGCGCAAGAAGGCCGCTTGAGATGAAGCGGCGCGCTGCGTTCGTCGGTGCGTTCGTCGCGGTGGGGCTTTTGTGGGTGAGCCCCGCCGCGTACGCGCACGCGTTGCTTCGCAGCTCCGATCCGGCCGGCGGCGCCCAGCTTGCGAAGTCGCCGTCGGCCGTTGTCCTCTCGTTCACCGAGGATCCCGACCCGACACTGTCGATCGTCCACGTGATCGACCAGAACGGGAACAACCTCGAGAAGGGGAGTCCGCGCGCGGTCCCCGGACACCCCGACGAATTGACGGTCGACGTCGGCACGTTGCCGAACGGCGTCTATACGGTGAACTGGCGGACGGTGTCCAAGACGGACGGTCACGTGACGGCAGGCGCGTTCGCGTTCGGGGTCGGCGTTTCGCCGGCGGGCTTTCACCCAAAGGTCCCGAAGACGCCCCCACCGTCGGTACTCACCGTCGTCTCGCGATGGGTGTTCTACGTGGGGCTCTTCCTTCTCCTTGGGGTGGCGTTCGCAGTCTTGTTCGTTTCGAATGACCTCGCGCGCGCGCCACCGCTGGCCCACTTCGGTTGGTTCCTAGCCTTGTTAGGGCTGCTCGGGCTTGTTGAAGCCCAGCGGCGAGACGCGGGCGTTGAGATAGGCCACGTGTTCAGCACGTCGATCGGGCACGCCTTCTTGGTTCGCTTGATCCCTCTCGTGGTGACCGTGATCGGCGTTGGACTTGCCCGGCGCGCGTCCACGAGACGAGCGGGCTTCGCGATCATCCTTGTTGGTGCCGCTGCCACGGTGCTCGGGCATGTTGCAGAGGGGCACGCCGCGACCGGGTCGTGGCGCGTGGGCAAGATCCTGTTGCAGTGGGCACACGTCGTCGCCGGCGGGATGTGGATCGGCGGCCTCGCGGCCGTCCTCGTTGGTGTCCGCTCACTGTCTCCCGAAGCCCGACAACGCGCGGTTCGTCGATTTTCGACGTTCGCGCTCTATCTGATCATCGTGCTGTCGGGCGCGGGCGTGTGGCGGGCGTTCGAAGAGATCAACTCGTGGCATGGGTTGTTCGCGACGTCGTATGGACAAGTGGTGATCGCGAAAGCTTCTCTCTTGCTGGTGTTGATCGCGTTGGGCGCCGTGAACCGGTACAGCAATGTGCCGCGCAGCGGGGAGAACCCGCGAGGGTTATTCCGGACCGGTTCGGGCGAGCTGATCCTCGCGATCGCCGTACTGGTGCTGACCGGAATCTTGTCCAGCGTTGCGCCTGCGCGCGCGGTGCAAGCCGGAGCTCCGGCGCAGAACGTCGTCGTGACCGGGAACGACTTCGGAACAACGGTGAAGCTGCAGCTGACTGCGACGCCGGGAACGCCGGGACAGAATCGATTCCAGCTGAAAGTCGACGACTACAACACGGGCGCACCTGTGCAGGCGCAGGTCTCCTTGCGCTTCTCATATCTCGGGCCCGTGCAGATCGGTCAGTCGACGCTGCAACTGCAGGAGAGTGGCGGTGGCATGTACACGGGGTCCGGGACCAACCTCTCTCTCGGAGGTGTCTGGACAGTTACGGCGGTGATCCAACGCGGGACTGCATCGGTGGAGGTGCCCCTCACAGTCCCGACGAAGTCGGCCCAGCAGGTGTCGGTCAACCCCGGCCCACCTGGTCAGCCGACGGTGTACACCGTTGGTCTTTCTCAGGGCCGATCGGTCCAGTTCTATATCGATCCCGGCAAGCCCGGCCTCAACGAAGTGCACGCCACGTACTTCGACGCCAAGGGCTTGGGACTAACGGGCCTGAGCGACTACTTCGTGCTGGAGACACCGCCGCAAGGACAGCCGGTAGGCCTCACATTCAGGCAACTTGCGGAGGGTCATATCGTTTCCGACGCAAATCTATCTTCCGGCGCCTATCGCTTCGACGTGTGGGCGAAGACGAAGTCCGGAGAGTTGTTGTGGAGCTATTTCGAGCAGACGATCGGAAAGTGAGGAAAGAAGCATGAAGCGCATCGCAGTTATCCCGGTGATCGGATTCATGGCGGCGCTGGCCGCGTGCGGTGGAGGATCCCCGAAGGTGTCCAATTCGCTGACGCCGACCCCCAGCGCGTCGTTGACGAGACTCACATCCACCGGCCATCTCATCATCGTCTCGCCGACGCCCAACGAGGTGATCCACGGCTCGACGTTGCACGTGAAGGTCACGCTGACCGGCGCGCGCATCGTGTCCCAGACGACGCAGAACGTGACACCGGATACCGGCCACATCCACGTGAGCATCGACGGCATAGTGAAGACGTTCTACTCGGGCGTCGAGTACGACGCGACCGGTCTGACTCCGGGACTGCACGTGGTTACTGTTGAGTTCGTCATGGCGAACCACGTCCCGTTCAACCCTCGCGTCCTTATGAAACAAGCATTCCGGGTCGTATGAACGTACTTCCATCGGTCGAGCAGCTTCGCGCGCGCGCCTGGGCGATCCCGGCGGCCGTCGCGCTCGGCTGCGCGGCTCTCGCTGCCCGGAGCGTGTCTGTGCTCTCATTGGGACCGACGGTGGCCGTCGGTGTTCTCGGCCTCGGCGGGGTCGTCTCCTACCGCGATGCCGAGCATCCTTCGCGCGCGCGCACCGCCACCGTGACGCTGATCGGTATCGGTGCCGTCGCTGCGGTGCGGTTGATCTCCCCCCCGATCCATGTCGCTTACACATCGTGGGCTTTCGGAGCCAACGTGGTCGCCGCCGTCGCAGAGGAGGCATTCTTCCGGCGCTTCGTCTACGGGTGGATCGCCGCGCGCAGTGAGGACGCCGCGATCATCATCGCGGCGATCCTCTTCGCCGTGATCCACATCCCGATCTACGGGGTCGGCGTCCTGCCGATCGATTTTGCCGCCGGATTACTTCTTGGTTGGCAGCGGCGAGAGAGCGGGACGTGGCTTTCACCAGCAGCGACACATGTCGTCGCAAACATCATCTTGATGAGGTGAGTTGATGAAGAAGATCGCACCACTTATCGCCCTCGCGGTTCTCGCTGCAGCATGCGCGGCCGGCGCCGGCTCCTCGAACCGTCCCATCGTGCTCGGCGCCGTGTATCCGACGGCCGGTGGTCAAGGACCGGGTGGCATCGACGAGTACCGCGGCGTTCAGCTCGCGGCCGAATACGTCAACGCGCGCGGCGGCGTCCTCGGACGCCAGGTCCAGATCCACCTCCAGCCTGCCGACTCCTCGGATCAGGCTGCGCGCGCGGTGAACGCATTCAAGGGCACCGACATCCCGCTGATCCTCGGAAGTTACGGGAGCACGATCTCGAAGCCGGCGTCTGAAGCGGCTGTTGCGTTGGGCAAGGTCTTCTGGGAGACGGGGGCGGTCGGGCTGCTCGACGCGAATGTTCGTCGCAGCGAGCTTGTGTTCCGCTTCCCGCCGTCCGGTGGGTCGCTCGGAACTGCCGCGGTGAAGTTCTCGAACGACCTGCTGCTGCCGAAGCTGCATCACGTGCCGGCGAACACGAAGTTCGGTGTCACGTACGTGGACGATGTCTATGGACAAGCCGTCTCCGCCGGGATGCTCGATGAGATCAAGGCGTTGCATCTGCCGCTGGCCGGCGCGTTCCCATATGACGAGCAAACGGTGAAGTACCCAGACCTCGTGCACCGCATCAAAGCCGCGGGTGTTCAAGAGCTGCTCGTTGTGGCGTACCTGAACGACGGTGTGGCTCTTCGCAAGGAGATGGTGAAGCAGAAAGTGCCGCTCGTCGCCAGCATCGGCACGAGCAGCAGCTACTGCATGCCGGGGTTCGGGCAGATGTTGGACCAGGCTGCGGTAGGTCTCTATGCATCGGACAAACCCGATGGTGATGTGCTCAACCCCGCGCGATTGTCACCCGACGGAGCAGCAGCTCTGGTGTGGGCGCGCATGACTTTCGCCGAACGGTTCCACGAGCCGATGACGGCGGCGGCGTTGACCGGTTTCTCGGGAACATTCGCGCTGCTCAAATACGTCCTGCCGAACGCACCCTCTTTGAAGCCGACCGCGATCTCCGCGGCCGCGCGCGCGGTGAACGTGCCGCTCGGCACTCTGCCGAATGGGAGCGGCCTACGCTTCGCGCCGCAGGGAAGTGCGAACGCAGGCGATAACGTGCTTGCGGCGAGTGTGATCTGGGAATGGGTGAAGGAGTACACACGCGCAGTCGTGTGGCCGCCACAGTTCGCGACGAGCCAGATCAAAGCCCTCCCCATCCTTTGAGAAGACGACGGATCGCCGGCGGCGTCGTCATAGCGGCGCTGTATGTCGTTGTCGCCCAGCTCTCGTTCCACAGTGGTCTCGTTCCCGTCCGTCCTCTTTACGACGGGACGACGAAGGTCCAACCCTATCGATGGGTCAACCCGCCCATCGATCTGAAACAAGGCAACCAGGCTCCCTCGTCGGCAACGGGAACGTTCAGCATCGGGCCCAAGCATGCGCCGCCGATCAACCTCAACACCGACGATGCGCAAGTCTCTGTGATCTTCCCGCCGGACGGGATCACTCCGATGGCCGGTCAGACGCAGGTGAAGATCGAGATCAAACCGCTGGACCCCGCAACGGTGGCTTCCCCGCCGGCGGGGTACGACTTCGACGGCAATGCCTACGCGATCACGGGCACATATGTGCCCTCTGGGAAGCCCATCGAGATCCCGAACGCCGTTTGCGATCTGAACAATGCGAACGCTTGCAGCACGATCGTTCTTCGGTACGCGTTCAACGCAACGAAGATGTTCGTGTTGAACGGACGCACATGGTCGGAGGTTAAATCGCAAACCGCTGGGGCGGCGCTCCAGATCTATGGCATCTCAGACCAGCTCGGCACGTTCGTCGCCGTGGACCCGCACACGCCCGGCGGCCCGAAGGCGAAGAGCCAGACCGGCAACATCATCGCGTTCGTCATCGGTCTCGCGGCGATCTTGCTCGGCACGTTGGTCGCGCGCCTGCGAGCCACCCGCAAGCGGCGCGCGCGCGAGGCTGCTCGGGAAAAGAAGAAGGCCCCGAAGGGGGGACCGTCTGCGAAGCAGGCGCCGCCACCGAAGCAGGCGCCGCCACCGAAGCAGGCCAAGCCGAAACGGCCCAAAAAGCCCGACAAACAAGAGCCGGAAGAGAAACCATGGTGGCGCGACTGAGCGCAGAATAGAATCCTCACACGAGC
>DATGHY010000043.1:0-5284 GCA_035307625.1 Actinomycetota bacterium | reverse complement strand
CCGATGGCACCTTTGTTAGCCTGATATGTTCAGCGACGCATCTCCAGTCGGCGAAGAGGCCCCCGGAACCCGAGGCCTCTCGTCGAAGCGCCATTGTCAGGCGCGCGCTAGCGAACGGTCGTTTGTAGGAAGGTTGGCGATGACATAAACGTCATCCTCCTTGAACACGAAGTAGAACGCGCCGAGCGTTCCACCAAGATCGGCGACACGCTTTCGATCGCGTCGCGACGTCGCGCCTGCGTTGCATATCATTCAGTTCCGGTACGGGCACGGGGGGTATTTCGGACATGGGATCTGCGGCCGCACGCGCGGAGAAAGCAGTCAAGGTCTACGGGACCGGCGACGCCGCGGTGCGCGCGCTCGACGGCATCGATGTTTCGTTCGCGCACGGCGCATTCACGGCGGTGATGGGACCGTCCGGCTCGGGCAAGTCGACGCTGCTTCATTGCATGGCCGGCCTCGACTCGCTGACGAGTGGAAAAGTCTTCATCGGCGACGTTGATCTGACGTCGCTCAACGAGAAGAAGCTCACCCTTCTGCGGCGTGAGAAGATCGGGTTCATCTTTCAAGCGTTCAACTTGGTCCCGACGCTCACCGCTGCCGAGAACGTGACGCTGCCGCTCGACATCGCGGGCGCGAAGCCCGATCCCGAATGGATCGACAAGATCTTCGACTCCACAGGTTTGCGCGACCGGCTGAAGCACCGGCCGAGTGAGCTTTCCGGCGGCCAGCAACAGCGCGTCGCGGCTGCGCGCGCGCTCGCGTCGAGGCCGGAGATCATCTTCGCCGATGAGCCGACGGGAAACCTCGACTCCCGCTCCAGCGCGGAGCTGCTCGAATTCATGCGCAAATCCGTACAGGAATTCGAGCGGACGGTGGTGATGGTCACGCACGATGCGAACGCTGCTGGCTACGCCGATCACGCGGTGTTCTTGGGCGACGGCTGCGTCGTTGACGAGATGGAGAATCCGACGGCCGACAAGGTGCTCGACCGGATGAAGTCGCTCGGGAGCGACTAGATGTGGCGCGCAACTCTTAAGGGCCTTGTCGCGCACCGTGTGCGGCTCGCGCTCACGGCTATGTCGATCATCTTGGGCGTCGGTTTCGTCGCCGGCACATACATCCTCACCGACACGATGAATCGCGCGTTCGACAACCTTTTTAAACAAGTCAACAGCGGTATCGCGGTCCAGGTGACTGGGATCCCGAAGTTCAAAGGCGGTTCGAGCGGTATTGACGCAGGGCCGCCCGAACGCGTCCCCGGGTCGTTGATCGCAGTCGTGGCACGCGTTCCCGGCGTGCGCGTCGCGGAAGGAGCGCTGGCCGGCTACGCGCAGCTCGTCGCGAAGGACGGCAAGGCCGTTACGACCGGCGGTGCGCCGACGCTCGGCGTTACGGCGACCAACGACGTGCAGCTTTCCGGCGTGCGTGTTCGCACCGGGCGGCCGCCCCAGCACAGCGGCGAGATCGGGATCGATGCACACACGGCAAAGAAGTACGGCTTCAAGATCGGCGATGTGGTTACCGTCCTGCTGCAGGGACCGCCGATGCGCGCGACGATCACCGGCATCTTCGGCTTCGGCTCGGCCGACAACCTCGGCGGTGCGACGCTGACGGTGTTCGACAAGCAGACCGGCCAGATCGCGCTGAACGGCGGGGGGAAGTGGGACACGATCGACGTCGCGGCGAAGCCCGGGGTCGATGAGAAGGACCTGCGCGCGCGCATCGAGTCGGTGCTCCCGGCCGGCTTCCAAGCGAAGACGGGTGCGCAAGCGGCGGCCGACACATCCAACGACATCAAGAAGAACCTGTCGTTCTTCAGCATCGCTTTGCTGGTGTTCGCCGGCATCGCCTTGTTCGTCGGCGCGTTCACGATCTTCAACACGTTCTCGATCCTGATCGCACAGCGCACGCGTGAGCTGGGGTTGATGCGCGCGCTCGGTGCGAGCGTCAAGCAAGTGAGGCGGTCGGTCCTTGCGGAAGCTCTCATCGTCGGGGTCATCGCGTCCGGGGTGGGCCTCGGGTTTGGGTTCTTGATCGCCCTCGGTCTGCAAGGGCTGCTCCGCAGCTTCGGGATCGAGCTACCGAGTACCACGAACCAGCTGCTCCCACGCACGATCATCGCTGCGATCGGCGTGGGGGTCATCACGACGGTGGTGTCGTCTGTCGTTCCCGCGATGCGCGCATCGCGCGTGCCTCCGGTCGCGGCGATGCGCGATACCGGACCCGCGGAGTACACGGGATCGCGCCGGCGCGTTCTGATCGGCTCGATCGTGTCGCTCGCCGGCGTGGCGGCGTTGATGGTGGGTCTGTTCGCGTTGAAAGGGGCCCTTCTCGTTGGGCTTGGCGCGGCGATCGTGTTCCTCGGCGTTGCGATGTTGAGCCCCGTCTTCGCCCGCCCCGTATCACGCGCGCTCGGCGCGCCGCTGCCGAAGATCTCCGGCATCTCGGGGAAGCTCGGGCGAGAGAATGCGATGCGCAACCCACGCCGCACGGCGTCGACGGCGGCCGCGCTGATGATCGGCCTCGGGCTGATCGGGTTCGTCAGCATCTTCTCGGCGTCGGTGAAGGCGTCGGCCGCCTCGGCGCTCGAGCGGACGTTGCGCGCCGACTACGCGATCATCCCCTCCGCCTTCAACGGGTCGAGTGGCTTCAGCGAGGACGTTGCTACTCGCTTGCGGCAGACGGGCAAGTTCTCAACGGTCGTCGATTTCAGGCAAGGTGTGCTCGGGTACAAGGGCGGCGCGCGCATCGCTCTCGGGACGGACACCGCGAACGTCAACCAAGTGCAAGACCTGCAGGTCCCACAGGCGACGCTGCTTGGGCTCGGAGTGAACGATGTGCTGGTGCGGCAGACGATCGCGGACTCGGAGAAGTGGAAGGTCGGTCAGAAGATCCCGGTGACGTTCGCACGGACCGGCGCTCAGCAGCTCCGCATCGCCGGCATCGTGAAGGCCAATGTCATCCAGTTCGACTTCGTCGTTTCGCTGGCCACGTACGAGCGGAATTTCGTCTCGCAGCTGGACGGCTACGTCTTGGTGAAAACGGCGCCCGGTGTTTCGGAGACCGACGCGCGCGCAGCCGCGGAAGCCGTCGCGAAGGAATTCCCGAACGTGAAGGTCCAGAACCAAGCAGAGCTCCGCGACACGCAAGCGAAGCAGCTCAACATGATCTTAGGGTTGATCACGGCTCTACTAGGTCTTGCCCTGATCATCGCGCTCTTTGGGATCGTGAACACGCTTGCACTTTCGATATTCGAGCGAACACGCGAGATCGGCTTGCTTCGCGCGGTTGGGATGGCGCGAAGGCAGGTCCGCGCGATGGTGCGGTGGGAAGCGATCTTGATCGCGGTGTTCGGCGCAGTTCTGGGGATCGCGGTGGGTGCGTTCTTCGGCTGGGCGATGGTCAGCGCGCTCTCGTCGCAGGGCATCGATCGCCTCGCGATACCGGCGGGGCAGTTGCTCGGCTACGTGGTCTTCGCCGGCATCGCCGGCGTGATCGCCGCGCTCGGGCCGGCCAGGCGCGCCGCGAAGCTGAACGTGCTCGAAGCGATCACGACCGAGTAGCGCGCCGGACCATCGCGTAGTGCATGTGGTCGGTCGCCGGCCACTCGTTGCGCGCGCCGTACAAAGTTGCCAGCGAAGGCGGGAAATCGGCTGGCTCCACGAGAGTGAATCGGCGTCGTTCGTAGAAACCGATCATGTCCTCGTCGCAGATCAGCCACACCGGCGTCTCCGCTTGATCGAGTAGGGCGCTCGCGATGCCACGCTTGCGCGCGTCCGGCCGCACCCACACGTCGTCGATGGTGCGCGCGCCTTCGGCTTCAGTGATCCGCGCGACGCCCGCGATCTCGCCGTCGTCGTCGAACGCAGCGAGCCACGAGCCGACCTCGGGGTCGATCCCCATAAGGTCTTCCCGAAGTGCCGGCATGACCGCGTCCAGCGCAGATACGGCGACGTGCACGATCCTCATGACCCGAACGGTAGCCGAGATGATCCCTGATCCGGAGCGCTAGTTGAGCTCGAGCGCCATCCCCTCGCGCGCGAGCTCCGTGGTGCCGTTGCTGTCGCCCCAGAGCTCTCTCGCGCGCACCAGCTTCGCATCCAGCATGTCGTCGTCGTGCAGCGGATCGTGGTGGAACAGCAAGAGGCTCTTCACGGCTGCGATCTGCGCGTATGCCACGACGTGCGCGATGCTCGAATGGCCCCATCCCACGCGCGACGGGTATTCGGCTTCGGTGTATTGCGAGTCGTGCATCAGCACGTCCGCGTCCCGCGCGATGCTGTAGCCGGAGATCCATGCGGGGGACATCTCGCGAAGATCGCCCCCGCGCGATGGTTCGTGGTCGGGGAGGTACGCGAGCGTCTTCCCGTTCTCCGTTATCCGGTAGCCGACCGTCGGTCCGGAGTGCGAGATCGGTGCCGCAAGGATGGTCGCGCTTCCGATCTGGAACGCCTCGCCGGGGACGTCGTGGAAGGTCGGCTTCGACGGGACGTCCGAGATGTGAACGGGGAACAGCGGCGGCGATAGATAGCGCGCGATGCGATCCTTCAAGCTCGTCACCGGTGACGGCGGTCCCCAGAAGTGGAACTCGACCTTGGGATCCCACAGCGGGCCGAAGAAACCGAGGCCTTCGAGGTGATCGAGGTGCAGGTGCGACAGCAACAAGTGGATCGTCCGCGGCTCTTCGGCAGCGAGGTGCAAGCCGAGCGCGCGCAAGCCGGTGCCGGCATCCAGGATGATCAGATCGCCGGTCTCGGTGCGCAGCTCGACGCAGGATGTGTTGCCGCCGGTGCGAACGGTGTCGGGTCCCGGTGCCGCGAGCGAGCCGCGGCACCCCCAGATGTGCGCGCGCACCTACGCGGCTCCCGTGGTGTCCCAGAAGATCGCGACGGCTCCGACGACTTCGTCGGCGCGCGCAAGGAGCGGGAATGCGGTGACCTCGATCGTGCGCTCGCCGTCGCCCGTTAGGAGCTTCATCCCGCGGTGCGAGGGCTTGCGCTCACGCATCGCAACGGCCAGCGGGCGCGCATCCGCAGGAAGCGGATGGCCGTTGACGTCTTCAGCGGCCCAGCGCGCGCTCCACTGCTCCGCAGTCAGCGATCCGGCATCGACGAAGCGCAACCCGAGCAACACTTCGGCGGCTTCGTTGTAGTAGACGAGCACGCCGTGGCGGTCGACGAGGAACAGTGGAGTAGCGACGTTGTCGGCGAGCTCGCGCATCATGATCAGAGGAAGCGGCTGCTGCCCGTTCTGCGACATGGCTGGAGCGTATCCCCGCGCT
>DATGHY010000042.1:0-2604 GCA_035307625.1 Actinomycetota bacterium | reverse complement strand
TCGACGTTCGCCCGCTCAGCGATCAAGGACCTCCGATGGAAGTAGCCGGTTCGCTGATCGACCTCATCGGCAACACGCCGCTCGTGCGATTGGATCGCATCGGCCGCGAGCTATCGTGCCAGCTGATCGCGAAGCTCGAGCTTTTGGAGCCGGGTGGCAGTGTCAAGGATCGGATCGGCATCGCGATGATCGATGCCGCCGAGCGGGCCGGCCTGCTCAAGCCCGGTGGAACGATCGTCGAGCCGACGTCGGGCAACACCGGGGTCGGGCTGGCCATCGTCGCCGCGCGCCGCAAGTACCGATGCGTTTTCGTGATGCCCGACAAGATGAGCCAAGAGAAGATCAACCTGTTGCGCGCGTACGGCGCCGAGGTAGTCGTGTGCCCGACCGCGGTCGCGCCCGAGCATCCCGACTCCTACTACTCGGTCGCGAAGCGGCTGGCCGAAGAGATCCCGGGCGCGTTCCGGCCGAACCAGTACGAAAACCCGGAAAATCCGCACGCGCACGAGCTATCGACGGGCCCAGAGATCTGGCGTCAGACGGCGGGACGCATCACGCACTTCGTCGCAGGGGTCGGAACCGGCGGCACGATCACCGGTACCGGCCGGTACCTGAAATCGCAGAACCCTCAGGTGCAGATCATCGGCGCCGACCCGGAAGGCTCGGTGTACTCCGGAGGGAGCGGGCGGCCCTATCTCGTTGAAGGGATCGGCGAAGACTTCTGGCCGAAGACGTACGACCCGTCGATCGTTGATCGCATCGTCTCGGTGAGCGACCGTGATTCGTTCCTGACCGCGCGCCGTGTGACCCGCGAAGAAGGGATCCTCGTCGGTGGATCGACGGGAACGGCGGTGCATGCCGCGTTGGTAGTCGGGCGAGAGCTCGGGCCGGAGCATGTCGTGGTCGTGTTGATCCCCGACTCGGGTCGCGGCTATATCTCGAAGCTGTACAACGACGACTGGCTTGCCGACTATGGCTTCTTGCGAACCGGAGGACAAACCGTCGCCGATGTGCTCGAGCGCAAGACGCGCGACATCCCATCCCTCGTTCACGTCCATCCCGACGAGAAGGTGCGAGACACGATCAAGCTGATGCGCGAGTACGAGGTATCGCAGATCCCGGTCGTGAAGGCAGAGCTGCCTTTGGCGATCGCGGAAGTCGTCGGCTCCGTGCGGGAGCGCGCGCTCCTCGAGAGCGTGTTCGCGGACGATTCCCTGTTGGACAAGTCGGTGTCTGAGGCGATGGGGGCGCCGTTACCGACGGTGGGGAGCGGCGAAGCCGTCGAGGTCGCGGTGCAAGCGTTGGAAGGAAGCCCGGCGGTGCTGGTCGTGGACGCGGGGCATCCGATCGGGATCCTCACGCGTTCTGACGTGTTGGATTTCCTGTCGCAGAGGGGGCGCTGAGTGGAGTTCGAGACGCGCGCGCTTCACGCCGGGCAGGAACCAGACCCAACAACCGGGGCGATCGTCACGCCAATCTACGCGTCTTCGACGTTCGTGCAGGACGAAGTCGGCGTGCACAAGGGCTACGAATACTCCCGCAGCGGGAACCCGACACGGACGGCACTACAAGAGTGCGTAGCGTCGCTGGAGGGCGCGACGCATGGGCTAGCCTTCGCGAGCGGCCTGGCCGCGTCGGACGCGGTATTGCGTCTCGTTTCCCCCGGCGACCACATCGTGATCCCGAACGACGCATACGG
Source organism: Actinomycetota bacterium (assembly GCA_035307625.1). GTDB lineage: Bacteria > Actinomycetota > AC-67 > AC-67 > AC-67 > AC-67. Next base: position 905 of record DATGHY010000042.1, on the reverse strand, counting down.
CGGGACCTATCGGCTGGTTGCGCGCGTGTTCGAGCCGGCCGGTTATGCCTACTCCCCCGTCGACATGACGTCGCTGGACGCATTGGCGTCGGCATGGCGGCCGGAGACGAGGCTCGTGTGGATCGAGTCCCCGACCAACCCGATGCTAACCGTCGTCGATATCGCTGCGATCGCATCATTCGCGCACGAGCGCGGCGCACTCTGCGTCGTCGACAACACGTTCGCCACGCCGTATTTGCAGCAGCCGATATCGCTCGGCGCCGACATCGTGGTGCACTCGACGACGAAGTATATCGGCGGTCATTCCGACGTGGTCGGTGGGTTCATCGCGCTGAACGACGACGACAACGCCGCGCGCCTCGCGTTCCTCCAGAATGCGGTCGGCGCCGTGCCTTCACCGTTCGACTCATGGCTGGTCCTTCGCGGGGTGCGCACCCTGGCGATCCGGATGGACAAGCACTGCGCGAACGCGCGCGCGATCGTGGACGTTCTTCTCGACCACCCGGCCGTCGACCGCGTGCTATATCCGGGTTTGCCCGAGCACCCCGGTCACGACGTCGCAACGAAGCAGATGCGCGATTTCGGGGGGATGGTCTCGTTCACGTGCCACGGTGGTGAGGCTGCAGCCTTGCGCGTTGCGGCGTCGACAGAGCTGTTCGCCTTGGCCGAATCGTTGGGCGCGGTCGAATCCTTGATCGAGCACCCCGCAAAGATGACGCACGCTTCGGCGGCGGATTCGCCGCTCGCTGTCGATCCGGCGTTGATCAGGCTGTCGGTAGGGATCGAGGCAGCAAGCGATCTCGTCGACGATCTGAAGCGAGCCCTCGATTTGCTCGGCTGATCAGCCGGCGGAAGGACCGATGTGTCCGTCAAGTCTCGCCATCATTGCGTCGAAGCGAGCGTCC
>DATGHY010000041.1:0-9325 GCA_035307625.1 Actinomycetota bacterium | reverse complement strand
AGTTGAAGACATACCCGAGATCGACGCCCTTGGGCGCACTCACCGTCGACACAGCATGGTCCAACGCCGGCGAGATCGTGTACGTCACGTGCGCGGGATTCGGGTCGCGCGTGAACGAGCGCATATACCGAACGATGTCGCGCCAGTCGTCCCAGATCGGCGCCGAGTAGTGCTCGTACGTGTGGAACAAGTACAGCCGGTATTGGAAGCCGGCCTGCTCGAACATCGTCGCCGACTTGATCGCACTCGTAACCGGCACCAGCTCGTCCTCCGTGCCGTGCAAGATCGCGTACGGCAGGTTGCGCGCGTTGCCGATCAACGGCGGCAAGAACTCCGCTTGGATATCCGCTCCGTCCTGCGCGTCCGACGGGTTGCTGAAGCCGGTCCACAATCCCGGCACGAGCAGCCCGTCCTCCGGGTTCGACGCCGCCCACTTGTCGGGGAACAACAACCCCAATAGGTACGACGCCCACCCGCCCATCGAGTGCCCCGCCAGGTCGATCCGGTTCTGATCGACGCGGTAGTGAGACAGCGCGTCCTTCCACACGTCCAAGAAGTCGACCATCCCGCGGCCCGTGTACCAGGACGACGTGCCGCGCGCGCTCGGCGTGAACACGACGGCTCCAACTTCATCGCCAAACTGCCGCAAGATCCCCGGCTCCCACGCCGCCGCATCGTTCGCGTGTCCGCCGCGGTAGTGCATCCAGAACGTCGCCGGGTACGTTGCGCGCGCAGACCAGCCGACGGGCAGGTACACGCCGTAGTGCTGCCATGCGCCTTGGAAGTACGAGCCGTCCATCGTTCCCGTGTTCACCGGGGTCGTGGCGTCTTCGTAGATGCGTTCGTAATAGCCCGGCCGCTGTTGGAAAGTCTGCGTCGATCCGTCGAGCAGCTTGTGGATCTGCACGCGCGCCAGGAATTGATCGATATTGCCGTCGCGCAATGCGAACGCCTGTTTCTCGTCCATCCAGATGCGCGCGGGCTCCGATCCGCGGAACGCGACGTTGATCAGATCGGACGCGGCACCGGCCGGCGCCTTCGCGGCAAGCATGTGCGTCGCCGGATCGGGCACACCGGTTGCGATGCCCACACCGACGGCGTCCGAAAGGTCGGTGATCGTCGCGCGCGGCACCGAGATCTCGACCGCGTTCACGTACGACGTCGGATTCCACACGGCCGTCGCATCCAGCGGCACCGGCGCTCCGCCGTCGTGCGACAGCCACGCGTGGGTCTCGTCGGCGAACAGCAGCGCCCATTCCGCGCCCGTGGAAAGTCCGCCCATCGCGCGCGCAAGGTGGTACGTCCCTCCGGCGCGCGTATCGAGCAACACCAATACCGCCGGCTTCGCCGCGGGCGTCATGCCGGTGGTCCGGACCAAGAACTGCAGCGCCGACGACGTTGCAGCAACGCGCGCCTCTTCTATGTCGGCCGCGTTGCGCTGTGCGTCGTTCGCCGTCGTGTCGCCGTAGTTCAGCAGCGCGCCCGGCGGCGTCGGCGCCCCGAACTGATCGCCGGCCGCTTGCGGGAATGCTTCGAGCGGCCGGTAGAGCCGCGGCTCCACGTTCATCAGCGGTGCGTCCTGGGCCACACGCTGCTCGTCCGTGCCGTTGTCCGCGCCCCACGCGTCGCCGATGTGGTCTTGGTACACGTACTCGCCGTGCGAATAGATCGCAGTCCCCGCCAGTCGGGTCGGCACGCCGGTCCAGTCCGACACGTTGCCGTCGATCGTCTTGGGCGTCGGTGCGATCGCGCGCGCATCTGAAACGATGAGCGAACCCGTGCGCGTCTCGGCGCCGAGGATCGGTGTCGGCACCGCGTCGGGGATGAGCGCGCGCGCGCTCGGCGCGACGAGAGCGACCAAGACACAGGCGAGCGCGGCAAGGCGTAGCTTCTTCAGGGTGGCCTCCCGAGATGGTCTGGATGCTTCTTAGCCGCCCGGACCCGAGATTCCTGCACCAACGCGACGGGGCCCGGCTGAGTCGCCGGGCCCCGAACGTGAACTCCGACCGCTAGCAGCTATTCGCCAGCGATCCGCTGTTGAAGTTCTGCCAGCGCTGGTTCGTCGAACCCCTTCCGCCGAACGTCCAATACGTCGAGTGGAGGAGCGGCCCGAACTCGGCGGTGCTGTTCCCGCCGTAGCTGTTGATCGTGTTCGGCAACGTCGAGCCAATCCCGTATGCACACGTCGAACCTACGGTGACCTTCGAGTAGTACGGGTAGAAGGCCGCCGGCGAGCCGTCGTCGGTCGGCGGCGGGTTCACGCAGTTCGCACCCGTCGTGAGCCGCAGGCAACTGCCGCCGAGATCGGACCCCTCAACGCGTGGCAGGTCGGTCTCGAACGAGACGAACGGATAGGCCGTGCTGAACGAGCTGCCCGTCCGCGGCCCGCCGAACAACACCGACGTCGGGTTGTTCGCGGTCCCATCCGGCCATCGAGTCTGGTACGAGGTCCCGTCGAATCCGGGAGCGTTCGAATCCTCACATCCGGTCGCGGGATACAACGTCGACTGTTCTGCAGAGAAACAGAAATTGTCGTCGCCGTCCGCTGCCTCCACGTCACCCGTCGCACCTTCGTTGCCGTTGCACGAGCCCAGAGGCGAGTTGGGGTCGATCTGCGAGCAGAAGTCGAAGTGCCCGATCTCATCAGAGAACGCGACGTTGTAGCTGTGCGCAGACCACCGCGCGCCGACGAAGGGCTGGGACGTCGAGTACATCGGGTGGAAGTCGTACGGAAGCATCTGGCAGGCCTTCGACTTCTTTCCCGGGGCGAACTTGATCTGCCCAAAGCCGTTCGATGCGCTCGCGACCATGCGTCCCGTCTGACCGGTCGTGAGGTCCGACACAACCGTTTCCAACCCATGCGCGGTGTCGTGCAACGTCACCGTCGCCCGATCTCCTTGGTTCAAGAAGAACGTGTCGGGGTTCGCAGGGTTCCCGCTCGTCGACGGATCGAACTGCAACGGGTTCGGCGGACCCAGCGGCTTGCCGTCCATCGTCAAGAACGCGAAGTTCACGTACTCGATGCCGCCCAGAAGGTGACTCTGACAGAACGTGTTCAGGTCCTGTCCGGTGATCGGGTTCTCGGACAAGCTGTCGATGTTCAGGGCCACGCACCACTTCGTGGCGTCGCAGCTCGAACCGGCGAATTGTTGGACGTACCCGGGCGGATAGAACTGAAGCTCTTCGTACGCCGCGCCCGGCGCCTTCGTTGTCTTGGTCACATCGACGATGTTCGAGTCGCTGTCGGGCGTACACGTCTTCATCGTCTCCGGGTACGACTGGGTATCGCACACCGTGAGGCCGAACCAGAACGCAGGCCGCAGCTCGAAGTCGTACCCTTTCGATTGCGAGTACGGACCAGCGGGCTCTCTCGGGATCGTGATCGTGTACCGCATGTTGCCGCCGGATCCCGGCGTGTTCGAGTAGAAGAGGGCCGACGGCTCATCGTGGCCGATGTAGTAGTTCCCGAAGGCCTCCTTCGGGTTCCCGACCTCGGCGCAAAGCGGGAACGGATCCCGGCAGTCCGGCTTGTACTCCGATTCCGCGGACGCGGTGGTTGGAGCCACCGTTAGCAAGAGGGTCGCGGTCAGTCCCGCGACGGATAGTAGAGCGAGGAAACGCGACCGTGTTCCCACAGGCACCCCCTGTTACGGCGCCCCGGCTACTTTTCGTCCTCGCCCCGTCGCACTCTAATCACCCTGAGTGTGCGCGCGTCAAGGCTCGCTCGTTCATGTGGTTGCGGATGTTCAGTGTTGCTCCTCGTGTTTCGAATCAGTCGATCGATCGCGCCCGAGCACGAACCACACTCCGGGTCCGAGCACGAGCGTTGCGAGGATCGCGAACACGATCCAGAACCCATCGCTCCCGCGGTGATGAACGACAGGAGCAGCCTCGAGCGTCGGCGACGCGGACGGAGACGTCGTCGCCGGCGACGATGCGGACGGCACGACGCTCGGAACGATCGTCAACGAAGTGCTGCTCGGAGAAGGCTGAGCCGATGCCGATGGACTGGGCGATGCAGAGGGCGTGGGGGTGGGCCTCGGAGCCACGGCCTTGGTGGGAGTCGGCGTCGGTGTCGGTGTCGGTTTCGGCGCCGAGGTGATGGTGAACGTCGCCGAGACCGACGTCGGGTTCGGTTTCGCAGCCATCGACGCGCGCACCATGTGAGCTCCGACGCTTCGATGGCCCGTCAAAGGGCGCAGACCCGATCTCGTTGCGGTGCACGTTCCGACTTGGCCCGGGAACGTGACGCTGGCGAGGAACGCGCCGTCCCAGGTCAGCGTCGCACTCGGACACTTGCCTTTGGTTGAGAAAGAAACGCGCGCGGAGAAGGACGTGGTAGAGGAGCCTCGGTTCGGCGACAGTGAGAGCGAGGTCGCCGCCGACGCCGGTACCGCGACGATCATAACGATGAGCGCGCCGCAGGCTGCTCGACGGATGGATCGGTTCGCGGACGTGGCAAACCCCCCGTTTCCCGCCCTTTCCAGAAGATGATAGTGAGGCTTCATCCGGATGCCGGGAAGTAAGAAACGAGCCGGACGATGTCCGGCCCGTTTCCGTTCACCCGGCCTGAGCATGACCGGGTCACTCGGCTACCGTCTCGCGTAGTCCCTGCGTCGGGAAACGAACACGAGGACGGTTCCTGCGATCACGAGCAGCACGCCATAAGCGATGATGCGTGCCGGGAAGTCGGATCCTGTCTTGCCGATCGTGACGCCCTGCACGCTGGTGCTCGGCGACGGGCTGGTGATCAACGTCGGAGACACCGAAGTCGATCCGGTCGGTGACACCGTCACGGTCGGCGAGACCGTCACGCTCGGCGTCACCGATGGCGACGGGCTTCCGGTCGGCGTGCCAGACGGCGATGGGCTGCCCGTCACGGTCGGCGAGACGCTCGGCGACGGCGACGTGCTTTGGCAGTTCACCCAGAACACTTTGTGTTTCACGTCCGCGCCTTGCGCGCCCGGGGCATGGATCGTCAGCTTCACGTGCCAGCCTTGTTGCGGCTGCGGCGCGACGCCGGAGTTCTGCAGGAAGCTGGTGAGGTCGATCAGCCGCTCCGCGTTCGGCTTCGTGCTCGGATCGAGCGGGATGCTCCCGCTGATCGCTCCATCGCGCGTCGGCGGGTGCAGCGCGAATTCATACGTCGCGGTCGTCGCGCGCGGGAAGAAGAAGAACTGCAAGAAGAACTGGCAGCCCGGGTGAGGATCGTTATCCGGGATCCCGTCGAACGACTCGTCGTCGACTTTGACGGTTCCTTTGTTCCCGGGCGGCGTGTTGCTTGCATCGGCTTTGGTCGGACCGGCTGCATTCGCCTGGCCGAAGCCGACGAACGCTGCAAGGCCGATGGAGATGGCGGCGAGCATGATCCCGGCTCGAGCCGCAAAGCGAAGACGCGACATCGACAGTCCCTCCCTAACCTGCTCCGGTCCCCCAACCTGGAAGGTCTCCTGTGGATTGTCATATCTCGACCCATAGTTCTCCAAACGTGCAACACGCAGAATTAGGTCGAAAGCCCCACCCGTAGCGTCCGTCCGCTGCGTACCGTGGACGCCCCGACAGGTACCCGAGTCGAACGCGTCGTACTAGTGGTGAATGGATCGGCTATCCCGGCGGAACTTCTTCAAGCTCGGCGGAGCAGCCGCGGCCGGCGCCGTGCTCGCCCCGCGGCTCGGGCTTGCGCGCGCAACCGCATCGGCAGGCACGACGCTTTCGCAGACGATCGTCCGCGGCGCGAAGGCCGGGCAGGGAACGCGGCAGGCCTACTACCGGCTGGCGGCCGGCCCCGGCGAACCGCACATCCTCCGTCAGGACCTTACGAAACGTTCGAGCAGCCCTCGCCGCACCTCATTGCTTCACTTCGCGCACTTCACCGACATCCACTTGATCGACGCGCAGTCGCCCGCGCGAGTGGAGTTCCTCGATCGCTACACAGACCTGCAATGTGGCTCGGAGACGCCGTTCGACGCTGCCTATCGCCCGCACGAAACCCTGACCGTCCAGGTGCTCGAGGCGATGATCCGACGACTCAACTCGATCGCCGTCTCGCCGGTGACCGGCGCGCGCCTCGCGTTCACGATGTGCACCGGCGACAACATCGACAACAAGCAACTGAACGAGACCCGCTGGTTCATCGACACGATGGACGGTAAGACGGTCGTCCCGAACAGCGGCGCGCGGGACAAGTACGAAGGCGTGATGCTGCACTCGTGGGGCGACCAGGAGTACTGGCAACCCGATCCGACGTCGCCGGGCAACGCCGACAAGTACAAGCGCGAGTACGGCTTTCCGGTTTACCCAGGCCTGCTCGAACGATCGATCGTGCCGTTCGATGCAGCCGGGATCAACACCCCGTGGTACCAGGTGTTCGGCAACCACGATGGGTTGATCCAGGGCAACGCGCCGAAGAACCCGATCTTCGACACCATCGCGACGGGGCCGGTCAAAGTCACGACGCTACCGGGGATCGACCCGTGCGACTCGTTCGACATCATCCGGAACCATCCGACGACATTCCTCGCCGCGCCGGCACACGCCGTGACGGCGGATCCAAAGCGCACGCTTGTATCGCACGCGCGCTACATCGCAGAACACTTCCGCTCCTCGTCGTCCCCCGGCCCCGTCGGACACGGCTTCACCGCCGAGAACCTCGAGAAGGACACCGGGTATTACGTCGTCGACAACAATCCCGGCTTCCGGCTGATCGCGCTCGACACGCTGAACCCCGGCGGCTACTCGGAAGGAAGCATCGGCGACCTTCAATTCAAGTGGTTGTCCGCGCGCCTCACCGAGGTCAGCAGCCGCTACCTCGACACTAAAGGGAACTGGGTCACGACGAGCAACAAGGACAAGCTCATCATCCTGTTCTCGCACCACGGGCTTCGCTCGCTGAATACGCCGCTCACGACTCCGTCGCCGGACCTGCAAGACGACTTCGACACCAGCGACCTCCCGCGTCATGTCACGGACACGGTGCAGTCGCTGGTCCAGCGCTTCCCCAACGTCATCGCGTGGGTGAACGGGCACACGCACAACAACGTCATCACGCTGCGCCGCGGACCGACCGGTGGGTTCTGGGACATCGGGACCGCGGCACACGTTGACTGGAACACGCAGTCGCGTCTGATCGAAGTCGTCGACAACGGCGACGGGACGTTGTCCATTTTCTGCACGATGTTCGATCACGCAGCACCGATCAGTCCGAGCAGCCGCGCGCCCAGCGTCCTGCAGCTCGCCTCGATCTCGCGCGAGCTGCAAGCGAACGATCCGCAGAAGGGATTCGACTCGAAGGGTCCCGGCAAGGTCGAAGACCGCAACGTCGAGCTCGTGATCAAGGCGCCGTTCAAGCTCCCGGTGCACAAGACGCATGCGGCCGCGCATTCGCAAGCCTCGATGCTGTGGGTGCCGAAGACGCCGGCGCAAGCGGCCGGCGCACTGGCCGCAATAGGAACTGCCGCCGTTATCAAGCGGCGGCAGCTCTTGGAGAAGCGACTCGACTCTTAGTTCCGGCGCTCCGCATCGTGGCGCTGTTCGTGCCACTGATCGAAACGATCTTCCATCCGGCCACGTGGGCCGCGCTGGTCACCCCAGGGGCCGCGACGGCGCCAGCTGCTCCAGAAGAAGATGCGTAGCGCGAACATCGCGAGGAAGAAGATCGCGAAGAAACCGAATGGGAAGAAGCCAACCTCGCGAACGACTTGCACCGCGGTTCCGGTGTGCGCCAGACCGTGGCTGTAGCCCGCGTTGTAGGCGAGCACGCCGATCACGACGCCGACGATCGCCAGCGCGATAACTGCTAACCATGGACGTCTCATCGTTTACGCCTCCGCCAAGATCCCGTAGATCTTCTTGCGCGCCTCGTCGAGGATCTGCTTCGTGCGCGCGACCTGATCGGCAGACCCCGCCTTCGCGACTTGCACCGACGCAGCGCCCAGCTGGAATGCCGCGTTCTTCAGCTCGTGGAACGGATCCTCGTCGCCGTCCTCCCACGGCTCGCGCCCGTCCTGTCGAGCAGCCATCTCTTCGCGCCCGGCGTCGGTGATCTCGTAGACACGCTTGCCGTCTTTTTCCTCGCTCTTCACGAGGCCGGCGTCCTCGAGCATCTGCAGCGTCGGGTAGACGGAGCCCGGGCTCGGGCGCCAGCGTCCGCCGCTGCGCTCTTCGAGCGCGCGGATCACGTCGTAGCCGTGGAGCGGCTGCTCGCTCAGGACTTGGAGCACGCCGGTGCGGACATCGCCGCGGCGCGCGCGCGGGCCGCCGCCCCACCCGGGGCCGAAGCCGCCGAAGTTGCGCGCCATCATGCGGCGAACGTGCGGTGGGGGTCCCCACTCGCGGAAGTCGTGGTCGTGGTGATGATCTCTCTTTCGACCCATCTGATTCTCCTATCGTGACTCTATCTCGTTCGGTCACGATATATCGTTAACGTTAGGCTGTCAAGACCGATCGAGAGAAGCTTCCCGAGCCGGGCATCATCCGTTGCACATGTGCAGCACATGTGCGACGCTGAAACTATGTCGAAGATGATCCAGGTGCGGAACGTGCCCGACCGGCTGCATCGAGAGCTCGTCCGGCGCGCGAAGGCGCGCGGCCAAACGCTGACCGACTACATCCAGAGCTTGCTCGAACGCGAGGTAAGCACTCCCCCACGCGAAGAGGTGATCGCGCGCATCCACTCAAGGCCGAAGGTTGATCTTGGGATGTCGGCTGCGGATCTGATCCGCGAGGCTCGGGCGGAGCGTGAGCGTGAGCTCGAGAGCCGGTGAGTGCGATCGTCGTCGATACTTCGGCGCTCGTTGAATATCTGTTCCGTACGCGCGAGAGCGACAGAGTCGCCGAAGTGCTCGAAGAACCAAGCACCGAGATCCACGTCCCCGAGCTGTGCGATATCGAGTTCGTTTCGGCTTTGCGACAGGCGATGATCAGAAGGGTCTTCACCGAAGACGCCGCCTTGGTTGTTCTCTTCGACTACGGACAGCTCGCACTACGAAGACATGGGCATCGCGAGCTGATGCTTCGGATGTTCGAGCTTCGAGACAATCTCACGGCGCATGACGCCGCATTTGTAGCGCTAGCGGAACGCCTCAGTGTTCCGCTGGTGACCGTGGACCAGCGACTCTTGCGCGCTGTACGCGCGCATACCGACGTACAAGTGATCCCGTAGCGATCAAGACGGGCTCGGCGAAGGGGTGACCGAGTCGCTCGGCGTCGGGGTTGGCGTGTCGCTCGGGGTTGGCGTGTCGCTCGGGGTTGGCGTGTCGCTCGGGGTTGGCGTGTCGGTGACACTCGGCGACGGTGCCGGTCCGTCGATCGTCACTGTGACCGGATC
>DATGHY010000040.1:0-2869 GCA_035307625.1 Actinomycetota bacterium | reverse complement strand
GTTCCACGTACACGTTGACCCCTTTCGGATCAAAGGGGGCGCGTGCCGAAATCGTGCGTGCCGACCGACTACCAGCCCCCTTGTTTCATGCGGATCCAGGTTGGGGTGCAGGCTCACCCGAAACCGTTCGATTCCGGTACGACCCAACGTAGGATCGCGGAATCTTCGACCTCAGCGAGGTGTTCTGCTGCATGCCCTTGGAAGCACGACTTTCGGAGTTCGGCATTCGGCCTGAGATTGCTCGCGTGCTCGAAGATGCCCTGGCGAGACCCAGGGGCTTGGTCGTATTCAGCGGGCCGACTGGCATGGGGAAGACGACCTTTGTGGGTTCCGAAAACTCTGACCGCATCCGTTCCGGAAAATCTTGCCGGTCCTCGGTGAAGCCCCGCGCTTCGTCGAAGGACCGGGACGATGCCTGACGCCCTCACGCGTCCGGGCGATCCGGAGGCATGCACGAGATGTTGAAGCGGCACGCGATCCAAGTGCTGCGCGCGGCGGGGCACACGCAGACGGACGTGGCCGAGCGGCTCGGCGTAAGCGAGCGCGCGGTGCGTGCGATCGAGGCGGAAGCGCCGGTCGCCGGGATCGACGACGTTGCGGAGCGCAAGCGCCGTGGCGTTGGCCGGCCGTCGAAGGCGGAGCCATACGGCGCGCTGGTCGCGGAGATCGTGACGAAGGAGCCGGAGTTGATGTCGCTCGAGATCCTCCGGCGCGCGCAGGCGGCGGGATACACCGGCGGCAAGAGCGCGCTCTACGCGCTCGTCGCGACGCTCCGCCCGACGCCGGCGCGGCCGGTCGTGCGCTTCGAAGGACTGCCCGGCGAATTCACGCAGCACGACTTCGGACACGTCGATGTGCGCTTCGTGAGCGGCACGAAGAAGCGCGTGCACTTCTTTGCGACGCGCCTCAAGTACTCGCGCCACGTAGAGGTCACGCTCGTCGACAACGAGCAGACCGAGACGATCGTGCGCACGCTCGTCGAGCACTTCGATCGTCTCGGCGGCGTGCCGCTCGTCGCCGTCTTCGATCAGCCGAAGACGATCGTGAAGACGTGGCGCGACGGCAAGGTCGTCGAGTACAACGCGACCTTCGCGCAGGCGACGCTCGAGATGGGCGTCGGCGTCGAAGTCTGTTGGCCGCGGAGCGGACAGCAGAAGGGCGCCGTCGAGAACCTCGTCGGCTGGGTGAAGGGGTCCTTCTTCAAGCAGCGCCGCTTCGTCGACGACGCCGATCTCGCGACGCAGCTCGCAGAGTGGCATCGGGAGGTCAACACCGTGCGCGCGTCTCGCGCGACCGGGATCGTGCCGAGCGTGCGCCTCGCCGAAGAGCGCGCTCGTCTTCGCCCGCTCCGCGTGACGCCGGCGGAGCTCGCGCTTCGCTTCCCGATCTTCGTCGGCCCGACGGGCTACGTCACCTTCGAGACGCAGCAGTACTCAATGGAGCCGGAGTCGATCGGGATCGCCGGCACGCTCTTCCTTCATCGTGACCGTGTGCGGATCCTCGCGGGTCGCTTCGAGTCGACGCACGAACGGCTCTTCGAGCGCGGCGCGAAGTCGACGTTGCCGGGTCATCGCATCTCGCACGTCGCCGCGGTCAGCGGCAAGCGCGGCAAGCTGTACTTGAAGCGGCAGCAGTTGCTCGATCTCGGCAGTGTGCTCTTCGAGTACCTGACGGAGCTCGTTCACCGTCGGCCGCTCGCGTGGAACGCGGAGATCGAGCGGATGCACGCGCTGCTCGAGAGCTACGGCGAGAGCGCGCTCGTCGCGTCGACAGCGTGCGCGCTCCGCGACCGCTGCTTCGGCGCCGAATACGTCTCGCACCACCTCGAGCTCGGCGTGCGCTCGCTCGCCGAGGCCATGGCCCAACAGGAGCTCTTCTCATGAATACGACCGACATCCCGATCGACGATCTGCTCAGGCGCCTCCACCTCGCCAACGCGCGCCGCATCTGGCGCGATCTCACTGCGCGCGCGGAGAAGGAGAGCTGGGGCCATCGCGACTTTCTCGCCACGCTCGTCGCCGAGGAGGTCGCGCACCGCCAGCAGACGCGTCTCGTGCGGCTCACCCGCCGCGCACGGTTTCCCTTCCTGAAGACGGTCGACGACTTCGACTTCACGCTGCAGTCGACTCTTCGTCTTTCCCTTCTTGGCTCTTTTCTCTCGCCCGACTTCGTCACCGACGGTCGCGGTTTGATCCTGTCTGGCAAGACGGGGCGCGGCAAGACGCACCTTGCGATCGCGATTGCGTATCGCGCGATCCAGAACGGCTTCGATGCGCTCTTCATCACGGCAGCGTCGCTCATCGACGAGCTATCTCGTGCGAGCCGCGACGGCCGCCTGCGCGAATCACTTGCGGCCTACACGCATCCGCACGTGCTCGTGGTCGACGAGGTCGGCTACCTCTCGTACGGCACCGACGCTGCGAACGTGCTCTTCCACGTCGTCAACGAGCGCCACCTCAAGAAGCGCCCGGTGATCTTCACGACGAACAAGTCGCTCCGTGCCTGGGGCAGCGTGCTGCACGACGAGGACCTCGCTCAAGCCATCGTCGACCGCGTCCTCGAGCGCGGCCGCCTACTCCAGCTCGACGGCCCCTCGATGCGAACGAAGCACCTGCCTCTTGACCTCGACACCGCTCCCGCGCCACAAGACCAACCGGCAAGAGTTTCCGGAATTGACCCGGCGGAGTTTCCGGAACCCACAGGATCGACGGGCGACCCACAACAAACTGTCTCGGGCAGGCTGAACGAGGAGATCGGAAAACCCGGCGAGGTATGAGGCAGGAAGATAATGCTGCCAGTCACCCGGCATACGCGGAGTTTAGCGCGGCGCCGATCCGCGCGTTCGGATCGGTGCTCGCCATGCCGCTCG